>NZ_JACVWJ010000003.1:0-525502 GCF_020676075.1 Clostridioides sp. ES-S-0001-03
ACAAATAAAATAGATAAATATATCCAATTAAGGTATAATTAAGTTGAATCAGTTAGATTTATAATTAATATATTATATGGATTAGAGTTGTTATAAAGCTAAAAGTATTGAAATCACAACGATATAAGTGTTTGTATAAAGTTGATGAATTTAGTTTTTAAAATAGATAAATGAGAGTTTGCCACCCATTTGCCACCATACTGTATTTCGGGGTGGCAAACTCTAATTTGTAATTCTTTCAAATATATCTACAGTTTCATTTTTCATCTTATCAGTTACATGTGAATAAGTATCCATTGTAGTTGATAATTGACTATGACCTAGACGATTTTGTATGTCTTTAATGTTAGCACCATTTTCTAATAGTAGGGTAGCATGTGTATGTCTTAGACAATGGAAATGGAAGCCATTATTTAAGACTTCTCTAATTTGTCTTACTATAGTGTCCATAGTGTGAATAGTTACTTGTTGACCATTTTCTTTAGTACATACCCAATCACTATCAAAGTAAAATTCACCATATTTTAATTTCATTTTTTTTTGATATAGTTTATGTTCTTTTAATGCTCTTACTAAGGTATCACCTGTAAATATAGTTCTACAAGAGCTTTCTGTTTTTGGTTGGTTTAATTCAAACATTCCATTTTTCTTTTTAATCAGAGTATGTTTTACTGTGATAGTTTTATTATCAAGGTCTATATCATCCCATGTTAATGCAATAATTTCACCTCTTCGCATACCAGTATAAAATCCAATTAGTAAGACTATACGCTGAAATGAATCTTGAGGAAATATATTTAATGTTTGATTAAATTCTTCTAGTGTAATAGTTTTAACTTTTTTAGTTTCTGTTTTAATTTTAGTTTTTGGTATGCTTACATATTGCATAGGATTTTCTCGTATGTGCTTGTAAGGGTAGACTGCTGATTTTAATGACCTATGTAATATAGCTTTTAATACTTGTAATGTACTTTGAGAATAGTCTTCTTTGTACTTTTTGTTTATGAAGTTTTGTAGTATTGCTGGTGTTAGAGCTTTTACTTTATAAACTCCTAGCTTTGGTTTTATATGTTTTTCTATGTTTATTCGGTAGCTTTCTTGAGTGTTGTATTTACAGTTAAGTAAAACATATTCTTTGAACCAAAAGTCGAGATAGTCTGATAAGCTGATGTTGCTTTCTTCAAATACTATGCCAGAGTTTTCATACTCATTTAGTGCTTCTCTTAAGGCTTTTTCTGCTTCTTTTTTAGTATTGCCTCCAACTCTTTCTACTTTTTTTCTTTTTCCTTCTACTATACCTAGGTCAAAGTAGTAATACCATTTGTTACTTCTTTTTCTTACTCCACCTTTCATAATAGTACCCCCTTTTTTAGAATGTATGTTTGTTTTGTATTTATATAAAAGAGCAGATTGACTGCTCTTTTATATCCTTTTGTTATGTACAATATTATCTTAATTTTGTTTATCTGGTTTTTACTTAATTATTTTCTTAATATTCTTACAATTTTTTAGCTTTTATGTGTAGTTTATTATAATAATATTGAAATATATATTTATTAAGTAAAAAATCTATAAAAGTAGAATAAATAAGTTTAAAAAATATCCTCATATATGTAGAAATTTGGCAAATTAGTTAATACTAAAAATCTGTTACTTCCTAAGTCTAACATGCTTTTCTTTTTTGATAGAAATTCTAATCTTTTTAGTAAGAAGTTGATACTAACTTGTAATTCTTCAGCTATTTCGTATACACTTGTAGCGTGTGAATTAATAACATGTATTATTTCTTCTTCTGTTATAAGAAATTCACCTGCCCATTTTAGTGCTTTGTTTTCAGTTTTGTCTATCAAGATTTTATTTTTGTAGTTGTTTTTTGAAGATACATAATTTCCAACACTGGTAAAATGATGTCCTAATTCTTCTGCTAGTATCTCTATTAGCTTAGTCTTGTTTTGCTTTAATGAGTTAAGCAATGATATAATTTTTAGCCCTTGTTTGTTTATATACAATCCTTTTATGTCATCTGCTATTTTGTCAGTGTAGTAAATTTCTATTTCTTCATTTTTTGCTAAGTCTAAAAGTGCGTCTAGTTTTTTCATGGAAATCCCCCTATAAAAAGAATGTATGTATTACTTTTTTATATATAAAGAGCAGGTTTGAACTGCTCTAAATATTTATTTTTTATATCTATCAACTAAAAATTCTATGTAACTATTAATGTGTTCTTGAGCTTCTTTAGGTAAACTTTTATAAGCATTAATTATTTTGGATATTTCATCAGTAGTTGTGTAATTTTCAATTGAGGTTTTGCCAAGTAGATAATCAACTGACACATTAAAAAAGTCTGAAAGTTTTAACAAATCCTCTTTAACAGGTTCTCTTTTGTCAGTCTCTAACATAGCAATTTTGCTTAGTGAACAATTAAGTGATTTTGATAATTCTGTTTGAGTTAATTCTTTTTTCTTTCTTAATTTTTTTAACCTTATTGGAAAAGTTGAATTCAAGTACTTTGTTAATTGATTTGAATCATCTATGTTAATTTTTCCAATTAAGTAATCTGTAGATACTCCAAAATAGTCTGAGCAATCTTTAATAAATGATTCTTTTGGTTCTCTTAACCCATTTTCAATCCTAGATAGAGTAGATTTATTTATATTTAAGTCTGTACTTAATTTATCTAAAGAAATCCCTTTTTCAGTTCTTAATTTTTTTAATATTAACATAGATTCAATCCTTACTTTTTATATTTATTCATTAAAAATTCAATATAATCATTGAGTTGTTCTTGTGCTTCTTCTGGTAAATCTTTATGAGGATTAGCTTTATGTGCAGCTACAGTATCTATATGATTTCTAACAAGAGTTCTACCCAAAAGATAATCAATTGATACATCAAAAAAATCTGCCCAATTTTCTAAAACGTTTATTTCTGGTTTTCTTTTATTATTTTCATATTGTGATATTGTTGATTTATTAAAACTTGTAAAGTAAATTTTATTAAATTTTGAAACTAGTTCATCTTGAGTAAATTTTTTTTCTTCTCGTAATTGTTTGAAACGTTCTCCAAAAGTTGCCACAAACAACACCTCCCAATAATTAGATAATACTATAAGTTTACAGAAACGTAAACTTATGTTTAAAAAAAAACAAAAAAGTTAACAAAAAAATAAACTTACATATTGACAAGTTTTGTTTATGTGAATATAATGAAAGTATGAAGTTCACAAAAATAAAACATTGGAAGGTGAAGAATATGAAGAAAAGAAGTTTAAAAGCTGGTCGAATAGAAGCTGGATATACTCAAGAAGAATTAGCATATAAAATAGGAATAGCAAAATCCACATATAATTTAAAAGAAAATGGAAAAAGAAATTTTACAGAAAAGGAAATGATAATGATTAGCTATATTTTAAATAAAACAATGGATGAACTTTTTTTAGAAAAAAAGTTAACATAAACTAGAATTTTTTGTTCACAGAAACATCTATAAGGAGGATAGAAAGTATGAATAATTTACAAATATTTAAAAATAAGACTTTTGGAGAAATAAGAGTAATCAAACTAAATGGAGAGTTTTGGTTTGTTGGAAAGGATATCGCAGAACAATTAGGATATAAAGATACATCTGATGCTTTGAAAAGACATGTTGATGATGAAGATAAAGGAGTAGGTGAAGTACCGACTCCTGGTGGAAATCAAAATATGAAAGTAATTAATGAAAGTGGTCTTTATTCTTTAATATTAAGTTCCAAGTTGCCAAGTGCAAAATTATTTAAACGTTGGGTAACTAATGAGATATTACCAAGTATACGTAGTACTGGAGCATATAATATGATAGATTCACAACCTAAATTACCAACTACATATAAAGAAGCGTTACAACATCTTATAGAGCAAGTAGAAGTAAATGAGAAATTACAACTAGAAGGTAAAATGAAAGACCAAGTAATAAAAGAACTAAAACCAAAGGCAGATTACACAGATATGATACTTAAAAACAAAGGTCTTGTCACTATAACTCAAATAGCAAAAGACTATGGAATGAGTGGAAAAGAAATGAATAAAATACTTCATGAAAGAGGAATTCAATACAAACAAAGTGGGCAATGGCTTCTATATAAACAGTATCAAGGCAAGGGATACACTCATTCAGAAACAATAGATATAACTAGAAGTGATGGAATGACTGATGTAAAAATGACAACTAAATGGACTCAAAAGGGAAGATTGTTTTTATATGATTTATTGAAAGTAAATAACATATTACCTGATATAGAAAAAGAGTATAGTTATCAAACTTCAATGTTAGGTTAGTACTTTGAAAAATAAATACAGAATATTCAAAAAGGAGTGATTAGGTAGAAATGAAAAATAAAAAAACTCCAAAGGTAGTACCTAAGGAGCTATCAAATTTAACTGTGATGATTGTACCTAAAAATGAAGATAGTTTAAGTATTAAAATAAATAAAATTAAATCCTTAGTAGATGAATTAAACAAAGAGATTAGTACAATACCATCTGAGTTTAAATCATATTTAAAACTTTAGATTAGATTTTAAATATTCTTCTGTAGCAGTACTAAGCATTTTATCCCATGTAGAAAACTTAGTGTTTTTGGAAATGTAAATATCAAACTCATCTTTTGGAATAGCTTCAAAATCTTTTGAAGAATTAACATTGTAATTTCCAAATTTCAATAATTCATCAAAAGAAGTAAAGTTTGTATATTTGGTCATGAATTTAGAGTTACATATTTTATCAATAGGAACTTGTCCAGTTGATTCTTTAATATTTTTTTCTAAGTTTTTTAGAGATTTTTCTAAATCTTTAAATCCATTTTTACTCATTATTTTGTATCCTTTCCATGATATTTGGAATATATTCCATATTTATATTATACCATGTAGAACTGAGGTGAATCCAATGTTGATAGGCGACAATATAAGCCAAATCCTAAGAAAAAGAGATATAAAACCTTATAAATTAGCAAAGGAATTAAATATAGATGCAAGTGGTCTATATAAATTGTTGAAGAATAAAAATTCTAATCCAACTATAGATACTCTAATAAAATTAGCTGATTTTTTAGATATTACATTAGACGAATTAGTTGGAAGATAAATAATTGAAAAGAGGGGAGAGAATTTTAACATGGATATTTCTGAAAGTATAACAAAGCAATTTAGTGATAGTTTAAAAAGTTTAATAGAAATAGAGATAAATAAACAAGAGACAGATAGAGTTAAGAGTCAAACTGTTGAACAAAAGGTAAAAGTACTGGAGCCTAAAGATATAGTTGTCTTGATAAAAAGAGGTTATCCAAATTACTTGATAACAGTAGAAGAAGCAAGGGGAATTTTAAAATTAGATACAGTTTTTATGCGTAGGTTAGTGAGCACAGGCTTGATAAAATCGCTAGCTAGAGGTGATGGTAGAAAAATTTCAAGGTATGAGGTCGATGATTTTATTGAGAGAAATCAAGGTAGAAATTTGGATGAACTTTTAAAAGAAGCAGAAAAAGAAATAATCTAAAAAATTACTTTAAGGGGGTAAGTTACATGGAAGGATTAATAATAAGATTTGATTTAGATAAGTTTAAGGTAGGAAATGTAGTAAAAATAAGCTCTAAAAGACTTAATTTTGAAGGGAATTGTCTAATTGTACATGCTTCTACACATGAACTAAATTTAGCATACTATGACAAAGAAAGAGGCAGTATGGAGTATCAAGCTCTAACAATAGAAGATATAGAATGCAGTGATTATGAAATTAAATTTCTAAACTAAAAGGGGGCAAGTTATATGGAAACAGCTAGATTAATCGCAATAGGTCAAATTAGACAAGCAGAAAAGGAAATAAAAAAATTAAAGGAGCTGGAAGAGTTTGAAACTAGTAGTTTGAACTGGTGGGAGGCTGTAAAGTTTGCTAGTCAAAATATCTTAGAAGGACTAGAATTTGATATTAAATTAGAAGTTTCTGTTGAGTTTAGAGAGGTTATGATGTATCAAGAAGAACTTGAAAGAGATAGAGCGATAGATGTTCAGATATAAAGAAAAGAGCCTTTGCACAGGCTCAATAAAAAATAATATAAAATATAAGCTAATTATAGCACAAGGGGGAATAAATGAAAACAAGAAATGAAATAATTAAAGATTTAGAAGATAGATTATTTTTATTAAAATTCATGTCAGTGGATGAAGTAGACTATGATGTAAAATTTGGACAAATATCAGCATTAGAATCTTGCATAGATAAACATAGAAAAGGATGGACTTTGAAACAATTTAAAAAGCATTTAGAAGAATACCAATTACAAGGGGGTTGTGGTGATTATATAGACGGTTTTATGTCAGTTTTAGAAAGAAATATTAGAGAAATGGAGGAGGAAGCTGATGGAAGTGAATAACATTTACATAAAATTGATGGATGTAAGAATTAAGTTTAATAAATTAGATATAAAAAAGAGTGGTCAAAACAAGTTTGCTAACTTTAAATACTTTGAGTTGGCAGACTTTCTCCCTCAAGCTACAGAATTATTAGAAAAAGCCAAATTATGCCCTATAGTGACCTTTACAAATGACTATGCAACACTAACATTGATTAATGGAGAAAAACCAACAGAAGAGATAGTATTTACTTCTCCAATGAGAGAATTGCAATTAAAAGGCTCTAATGAGTTACAAGCATTAGGAGGAATTGAAACATATCAGACAAGGTATTTATACATTCAATTATTAAATATTACAGAAAATGATACTTTTGATGCTACTAGTGGAAAAGAAGATTATAAAAGAAATGACTTAGGAACTTCTTCTATTAAAGCGAATGAAAATAATCAAATAAAAATAAGTCAAAATCAAATAAAAAGGTTGTTTTCAATAGGAAATACAATAGGTAAGGATTCAGATAGAGTAAAAAGTGAAGTATATTATAAGTTTAATAAAGAAGTTAAAGACTTAAGTAAACAAGAATATGACCAGATATGTGTTGGATATGAAAAATTGCAAAGAGAAAAAGGGATAATTAAGTAGGTGAATCTCTTGAATAATATGGACAAGGTTATTATAGAAAAAGGAAATATATTAAGTGATGGGTATGGTCTTATGCCAAGATTAGTAGCTAGAGATAGATGGTTAACCATTGGTGCTAGAATGCTATATTCTTATTTATCTAGCTTTGCAGGGATAAATGGAACTTGCTTTCCAACTAGAGATTTAATTTGTTATGAGTTGAATATATCAAAAGATACATTTACAAAATACAAGAATGAACTAGAGCTTAGTGGATATATAAAGGTTCATAAAAATAAATCTAAACAAGGTAAAATGCAAAATAATATATATGAAATAGTATTTGATAGAGTTTATATAGATGAATGTATATCTAGAAGAGGTTTAAAAGTAGATAAAAAGAAGAAAAAACCATGTCCTAAAAATATAGACATGGAACCATGTCCTACTTTTCCGGACACGACTCAGCCGGACACGGAAAATATGGACACTAATATTAATAGTATTAATATTAATAGTTTTAATAGTATGTATATAGATAAGCCTGTGGATAACTATTTAAAAGAATTTAAGAAGCTGTATGAAGAAAATATAGGAGTAGTATATCCGGTTACAGCTGAATGGTTATTAGAAGTATCTAATGAAGTAGATATAAGAGTATTTAAAAGAGCTATAGAGATATGTGCTGAAAGAATGAGTATGAACTTATCATACTTAAAAGGAATCCTTAAAAAGTGGAAGGATGCAAATATAACTACATATGAACAATTAGAATCGTATAAATTGCAACATGAAAATAAAAAATCAAGAAAATCTAGCAATCAAACAAATAAAAATAAGTTTGCTAATTTTGAACAAACATTTACTCAATATAGTAACAAAGAACTAGATGAAATTATAAAGAAAAGCCAAAAGGCTAAATTTAAATAATAATAGTGGAGGTATTAAAATGAATCAAGTTGTATTAGTTGGGAGATTAACTAGAGACCCAGAACTAAAATACATACCAGGAAAAGGTACAGCAGTAGCATCATTTACAATAGCAGTAGACAGAAATTATATAAATAAAGATGGAAAAAGGGATACTGACTTTATACCAATAGAGGTAATAGGTAAATCAGCTGAATACTGTGCAAATTACATAACAAAAGGGAAGCTAGTAGCATTAGAAGGAAATATAAGAGTTGACAATTATCAAACTCAATCAGGAGAAAAGAGAACATTTACAAAAGTAAGTACAAAATCAGTACAATCATTAGAAAGTAAGAGTAAATCAAGTAATTCATATAAAGAGAGTGTACAAGATGAAACAATAGGACTAGACCCTCAAGGATTTGAAATTATAGATGATGATGAGTTACCATTTTAATCTGAAAAGTTAAATATGAGGTGAAATAAATGTTTAAAGTAGAAAGGTATTTTAGTGGCTCAGTAGTGGACAACCTTATTGAAGATGACCTTACATGTAGAAACTACTTAGCATTATATTGTTGTTTGTTAGGAGTTATAAAAAATGGAAAAAGAGTGTATCCTAAGCCAGAAAAGATACTGGCTGAATTTGGAGTTAAGAAGGACAGAAAAATAAAAAAAGAATTGCCAGTAAGAATTAGAAATGTTAATACAGGTGAGGTAAAAGAATTTGAGTCTATAGATGGTGCAGCCTGTTTTTTAAGATTAAAATATCAAGCAGTTTATCAAGCTATTAAAAAGAAAAGTAAAACTAGAAGTGGCTGGAAAGTTGAATACATTGAGGAGGAATAATGGAAGTTTCAAGGACAGAATACACAATTAAGAGAGCAAAAGAGTTATATGACAATGGAGAGGATATATTTATTGCTATAGATAAGGCTAGAGAAGAATATGAGGAGATGATTAAAAGTGAATATCTTAGCTAGTGTGATATTAGTAATAGTAAGTTTCATAGCTGGTAGGGTTTATGAGTATAGATTGAATCTAAAAGAGTGCGAAAATTGTGATAATAAGTATAATGAAAAATAAGAAAGAAGTGATTCTATGAATAAAAGAATAATTTGCAATTGGTGTGGTAAGTTATTTTACATTCCAAAAGAGTCTAAAAGAATTTACTGTTGTAAAAAATGCGAGAGAAAGTCTAATAAAAGCAATAGAGAGCATCAAAATTAATTTTAAATTAGTAAAACTATGGAGGAATAGCAATGAATAAGTTTCAAAAAGCAGTTTCTCAAATGGTAAAGCAAGAGGAAAAAGAAAACTTATGGCAAGGATACGAAAATTGTAGGGTAGGTAGAAGTATACCAAGTTCAATAAGAATATATGTAAAAGGATTTAAAAGGTTTGGATATAGTGTACATGAGGTTTATAACTTTATAAATGATATTAATAAGTATTAGTAATTTTTAAGAGATAAAGGAATTATTTAATTGAGTAAATACAATAATAAGAAAATTATAATAGATGGAATTAAATTTGATAGCAAAGATGAATCAGAATATTATCTATATTTAAAAGAAAAGAAAGAAAATGGAGAAATTAAAGATTTTGGACTACAACAAAAGTTTGAATTACAGCCTAAATTTAAGAAGGATGGAAAGAACTATAGAGCTATTACATATACAGTTGATTTTGCCATATACAAATGGGATGGTGAAGTTGTTTATATAGATGTGAAAGGATACAGCACACAGCAAGGTGAACTTAGAAAAAAGCTTTTTGATTACAAATATCAAGATAAAAAATTGATATGGATTGCTAAGAGTAAAAAATATGGAGTAGATGGTTGGATAGAATATAGTGAACTTAAGAAAAAGAGAAAAGAAAATAAGAAAAAGGTAGCTTAAGTAAATAGGGGTGATGTTATGGCAAGTAAAGTTAAAAAGGAGTTTTTTATGGCAACAAAAAAGCACCTTGAGAACTACAAACAATTACATATTAATATTGAAAGTCTAAAACTTCAAATAAAAAATCTTAAAGAGTGCCATTTAGGTGATTTTATGCAAGGTTTAAGCTATGACAGCATTCCTATAAGTAAGACTAATTCAATAAGTAATCAAGTTGAAAATGAGTTAATTATTCTTGAAGAAAAGATAATAGAAAAACAGATAGAACTATATGAAATGGAAGCACTAAAATATACAATAGATGCATCCATAAGCAATTTAAAACCTATACATAAACAAATTATAAGGTATAGATATATTGAAGGCTTAGAATGGAGTTTAATAGTTGATAAAGTATACTTAGAAGAAAGACAATTAAGGGAAAGAGCTAATCAAGCTATTAGTTCAATATCAATAGCCTTATTTGGTAAAAAGGCACTAATAGAACAAGAACCTTTGTTTAAGATGTTAGATTTATAGGCAGTTAATAACTGTCTATTTTTTTGTAAAAAAGATGTATGGAAATTATTGACAATATCACGCATACGTGATATAATTAAAGTATAGAAAGGAGGTGAAAAGAAAGTGGCTAAGAAAATAAAAGAGTTCAGAAAACTCATAAAAGAATTAACTGAACTCGTACTCGAAGTTGGCACACTATTAGCAGTCATCAAAATGGTAATAGATAGCCTACATTAGTAAAACGTTAAGAGTGGAAGTTGCACCTTCCCTCTTAACTAAATTATAAAACATAGTCACTGAAAATACAATGAATAAGTACAGAGAGTTAACATTTGAATTATTGAAATTACTGTATGATACTATTAAATTGATTGGAGCATTAATCCTGTTATATTATGTTATTAACTCAATTTTATAGTAATGATTAAGGGGGATTTTATGAATCGATTTGAGGGCATTTATAGCTTTGCAGAAGCAACAAAATTATGGAGTTTGAAAGACTCTACACTTAGAAAAGCAGTTGCAACAGGAAAATTAGTTGAAAATATCGATTGTAAAAAATTTGGTCGTGATTGGGTAGTAACTATTGAAGCAATGGAAAGAGAATATGGAAAATTAGATAGTATAATGAAAGACCTAGATTAAATTCTAGGTCTTTTTATTGCCGTTTTTCTGCCGATTTTACAATTTAAAATATGAGATAATAGTATTGTGGAAATGAATATTTCTCTCTCAAAACTAAATACATATGTGGGCTAGGTTAAGGGATTCACCTAGCTTATATGAACAGACTAGGCAGGGCATGAGGATGCTGTAAGTTCAATTCTTACTATGTTCAAACTTATTAATACACTATATGTAGATATGTTGGATTAAATCCGAATTTAATTCAAATGTCTAAAAGGGTGGGGCTTGGTAACCTCACTCAATTTGCAAGTACTGGTGTGTAATCTTAGGTTCGATTCCTAAAACTTGCTCCCTTAAATATAATATGTATCCCCTAAAAATAAGACTTTAGATTAATTTTAAAGTCTTATTTTTTTATTTATAAAGCAAATAAAGAGGTGGTGGTATGGCAAATTTGACTGAAAAACAAAAAAGGTTTTGTGACTATTATATTGAAACTGGTAATGCTACAGAAGCATATAAAAAAGCATATAAAAACAGTAATCAGAGAACCTCAGAAAGCAGTGGGAGTAGACTGTTGAGTAATGATGAGGTTAAAAACTATATTGATGAAAGGCTGAAAAGTTTTGAATCAAGAAGAATTGCAGATGCCAAAGAAGTTATGGAGTACTTAACAAAAATATTAAGAAATCAGGAAAAAGAAGAGGTTGTAATAGTATCTGAAAATGGTCCTGAAATAATAAAAAAAGATGTAAGTATAAAAGACAGAAATAAAGCTGCTGAATTATTAGGGAAAAGATATGCTTTATGGACTGAAAAAGTTGACCTAGATGGAAATGTTGGCGTAACCATAATTGATGATGTAGGTAACTTAAATGATGAATAAAAAATTATCTGAAATAATAAATAAAAATTTCTATGAATTTTGGAAAGTAAGTAATAGCAATAAATATTTATATCATGTATTAAAAGGTGGAAGAGCTTCAGCAAAGTCAACTCATATAGCCTTTTGGCTAACTTTAGCTATGGTTAAATATCCTGTAAATACTGTTTGCTTTAGAAAGGTTGGTAACACAATCATGGATAGTGTTTATGAGCAATTAAAAGAAACTATAGAGATATTTGGTTTAACACATTTATTTCAGTTTAAAAAATCTCCAATGGAAATTATTTTTATTCCAAGAGGAAATAAATTTATATTTAGAGGTCTTGATGACCCACAAAAGATAAAATCTATAAAGTCAGCTAAATATCCAATTGCTTTTGCATGGTTTGAAGAGGTTGCAGAAATAAAAACAGAAGATGAGTTATCTATGGTAATTAATTCAGTGTTACGTGGAGAATTACCAGACAAATTGGATTATAAAATATTTTTATCATACAATCCTCCAAAAAGAAAGCAATCATGGGTTAATAAGAAATTTGAAACACATACATTACCTAAAAATACATATGTTCATCATAGTATTTATTTAGATAATCCTCATATATCAAAAGCTTTCATTGAGGAAGCTAATGAAATTAAAATAAGAAATGAGTTTAAATATAGATGGGAGTACTTAGGAGAGCCTATTGGTTCTGGAGTAGTCCCTTTTTCTAATTTAGAGTTTAAAACAATAACAAATGAAGAAATATTTCACTTTGATAACATAAGGCAAGGTAATGACTTTGGATATGCAACAGACCCTATGGCATTTGTAAGGCTTCATTATGATAAAAAGAAAAGAATTATATATTTTATAGATGAAATATTTGGAGTGAAAATGTCTATAAGAGAATTAGCTTCTAAGATTAAATCAAAAGGGTATGACGATTTTAATGTTGTTTGTGATAGTGCAGAACCAAGAAGTATTGCAGAACTTAGAGAGTATGGAATAAGAGCATTAAAGGCTAAAAAAGGACCTGGTTCAATCGAATTTGGGGAGAACTGGTTAGATGATTTGCAAGCAATAGTAATAGACCCAAACAGAACTCCAAATATAGCTAGAGAATTTGAAAATATAGATTATCAAACAGATAAAGATGGAAATGTAAGAGCTAAATTAGAAGATAAAGACAATCATTCAATTGATGCAACAAGGTATGCACTAGAGTTAGATATGAAAACACATGGAAGAGAAAGACAATATAACAGTAGATAGGGGGTGTAACATGCTAGATTTGATAGATATAATTCAGATGGAACTTACAGGCTTATATGGACAAGAAGTAATACGAGAAATGGGTGAAATTATAAGGCTGTATGATAAGTACGAAGGTACAGGACAACATTGGATAGAAGAGGAACAAGACTATAAGCAAACAAGAAAAAGAACCAATTATATTAAAAAGCTGATTAAAGAAGAAGCAAGATTTTTATTTGGTAAGACACCAATATTTACAATTAGCCCAGAAAATGACTTAGATAAAGACAAAGCGGAAGAAATAAACAAATGCATTAACAAAATTCTAAAGAGAAATTTATTTTCAGATAAATTGATTAAGGCAGCTAGAGATTGTTTTATTGGTAAAAGGATAGCTATAAAACTACATGCAGATAAAGAAAGCAAGAGTTTAAAGATAATGTTTGTACCCAGTTTAGAGTTTATATATGAGCCTTTTGATAACCAATTTGATGAACTTAAGAAAATCGTATTTTTCCATCAAACAAATCAAGAAGTGGAAAAAGATAAACAGAGAATTTGGAAACAAAAATATGAAATGGTTAATGGGAAATGTATATTAAGTGAAGGTATATATAATGGTTATGGATTATGTATAGAAGAAATAGTAAGTGATACAGATTTAAAACTTAGTGGAATACCTTGTTATGTAATTCTTAATGATGGTTTACTTGGTGATTTAAAAGGTGAGAGTGACATAGAAGAGATATTTGATAATCAGATGGCTTATAATAAGCTAGCTTCTGAAGATATAGATACTCTTAAAAAAGGAATGAATCGTATTATATATGGTGTTGATGTTGAAGAAGAGTCAAGTAAACATTTCAAAATAAAGCCAGGTGCTTATTGGGATGTAGAAACATCTCAAACTGCTGACCAAAAACAGGCACAAATTAATACAATTCCTACTGACTTTGGATATGATAACAGAATAGAAAATTCACTTAATAGAATTAAGTCAGATATGCATGAAGTACTAAATATACCACTTATAAATAATCAAGACCTTAAAGGTATGATGACATCAGGCAAATCAATGAAGGCTTTGTATTGGCAACTAATAACTAGATGTGAAGAAAAAATGAAATCATGGGGTCCAGCTCTTGAATGGTTAATACGAGCTATGATAGAGATGATAGAAGTATATAATATAGCTCAAATACCTAAATTAGATGCAGATTCCTATGAAGTGGTAGTTGAAAATCAGTATCCATTACAAGAGGATGAGGATTCTGAGAAATTACTTGATATTCAACAAGTAAATGCTCAAGCAATGTCTAGGAAAACTTTCATTAAGAAGTGGGCTGATACTAATGATGATATAGCAGATGAAGAACTACAACAAATGTCAATAGAAAGACAAATATTAGAAGAAAGCTTCAATCTGGAAGAAGAATCAGAAGCTACAGATATAGAAGAATCAGAGGAAGAAACTGCTGAAAAAGAACCAAAAGAAGTAGTTGATGACTAATGGCCAATAAGTTCAATAAGTCTATGAAGAATGCTGAAAGAGTCAGAGATATATCTTCAAACAAAACTACTAAGAAGATAAGACAATTATATAAAGATATAGCTAATAAATATGTAAAAAAATTAAATAAAGTGAATTCTAACACATTAACTGAACAATATTTAAGAGAAAGTATAATTTATTTAAATAAAGAGTATGATAGGTTAGGAAAAAAGCTAAAAAAAGATATTGAAAGTGAAATATCAAAAGTAATAAAAACTACTACAGATGAACAATTAAGCTTTTTTAATAACATATGTGATAACTATTCAGTTAATTTAAAGCCACAATTTACTGAAATGTTTAGTAAAATTCATGAAGATGTATTAAGGCAAGTTATATCTGGTAGTATGTACAAAGATAAACTTAAATTAAGTGATAGAATTTGGAGTAACATAGATAAAACTAAGAAGGATTTAGATTACATTGTAAGTAGAGGATTAGCAGAAAAAAAAGGTAGTTATGACATAGCAAAAGATTTAGAAAAATATGTTAATCCAAAGGCTAAGAAAGATTATGAGTGGTCAAAGATATATCCTAAAAGTAATAAAAAGATAGATTTTAATGCATATAGATTAGCATCTACATATATAACTCATGCATATCAAAAGACAGCTAAAGAAAGCTGTAATAAGAATCCATTTGTTAAAGGGATTAAGTGGATATCATCACATCATCCTAGAATGTGTAAGGTTTGTGCAGATAGAAATGGAAAAACATATATTCCAGAAGAATTACCATTAGAACATCCTCTAGGAAAGTGTACATTTGAATATGATATTCCAATGAATATGGAGGACATAGGTAAAGAGTTAAGAAGATGGATAGATGGAGAAGAAAACTCTAAACTTGATGAATGGTTTGATGAATATGGATTAGAGTTTGCAGGAATAGATAATAAAAAGTATAATAGTAATAAGAAGAATAATTCTAGTTCTAGGTCAAGTGGAGCTATAAGCAGAAAACTACTTGATGAAGATGGAGTTTATTTTAGAAAAGAAAAGCATGCTGAGTTGTATTATGAGGAGATAAGAAAAAGAACTTCTGATATATCTACTATAGCAAAAAATACAGGTTATAGTGAAAAGGTAATAGAAAATATAAAAAATCATGTTTTTATGAATAAGTATAACTTAGATAATGGATATAAAAGATTTGACCCAAGTTACGATATGGCTTTATCATGGCAAAGATTGATAGATGGCAAAAACATAAAGGAAAGTGATTTAATTCTTTTAAAACATGAAAGACTGGAAAAGTTTATTATGGATAGATATGGATACAATTATAAAGAAGCTCATAATATAGTTGTTAGAAAATATGATTATGATGAGAGCTTAGATAAGGAGGGATTACTTTGGTAGAATTATTTAGAATATTTAATGATGAAAACTTTGTTAAATATGAATATGTGAATGATGGAATTAAGGAAAAATCAGGTATAATAGTATTAAATAAAAAAACGAAGGAAGTTATATTTGAAAGAAAAGCTCAAAATGGAAAGTCTTTAACATTTAGAGGGAGAACAAAATATAGATTATTAAAATATGCTGAAGAAAATGTTTATCCAGAAGAAGATTATATAGCAATATATTAAAGACACTTACTTAAATTAAAGATTAGTAGGTGTTTTTTTATTGCCTTTTTTAGCTATATGTAGGCGTAAAAGAAATAAATAGCAAACTATACTAGAGAAGCAAAACTCGTATAAAAGCGTAGTGTAGGAGGTAATAATGGAAGAATTATTAAAAAAATTAGGATACCAAGATACAGACATAAAAAACATAATTGAGGGTATGAAAAAAGATAAAATTTACACTTCTAAGGAAGAAAACATAGATGAAAGATACAATAAGTTAAAAGAACAAAAAATGGCCTTAGAAGAGCAAATAAAAGGTGCAAATGATACTATATCAGATTTGAAGAAAAATAGTAAAAACAGTGAAGATATAGAAGCAAAAGTGAAAGAATGGGAAAATAAATATAATGAACTTGATAGTACAAGTAAAGCTAAAATAAAGAATATGACTATAGACTATGCTATAAATTCTAAACTATCTGGAGTAAATGAAAAATATAGAAAGCTCTTATGTAAAGAATTTGACACTGAAAAGCTGGAAGTAAAAGATACTGGAGAAATTATAGGATTAGATGAACAATTTAAAAACATATCAGAAACATATAAAGAATGGTTTGAAAGTTCTACTCCAAGTAATACTGGTTCACCAGGTAATTTCCCAAGAAAATCAAATGTAGTCAATAATCCTTTTATAAAAGAAACATTCAATTTAACAGAACAAGGAAAATTATTAAAAGAAAACCCTGATAAAGCTAAAGAATTTGCAGCTCAAGCAGGAATAAATTTATAAGAAAGAGAGTGATTTAAATGGCAGTAACAAAATTAAGTGATGTAATAGTACCAGAATTATTTAACCCATATGTAATAAACAAGAGCATGGAGTTATCAGCTCTATATCAAAGTGGAATAATTACAAATGATGCAAGTTTGAATGCTTTAGCTTCTCAAGCTGCACCAGTTGTAAATATGCCTTTCTTTGAAGATTTAAGTGGAGAATCAGAACAAATAATAGAAGATGCTGATTTAACACCAAATAAAATTACTTCAAGTCAAGATGCAGCAGCTATATTAAGAAGAGCGAAAATGTGGGCAGCTACTGATTTATCAGCAGCTATGGCAGGAAAAGACCCAATGGCAGCAATAGCAAGTTTAGTTGGAAGTTTCTGGGCTAGAGATATGCAAAAAGAACTTATAGCAGTTTTAAATGGTATATTCTTATCTGCAAATATGACAACAAATAAATTAGATATATCAGCAGCAACAGGAAATGCAGCAAAATGGTCACCAGCAGCTTTTATAGATGCACAACAGTTATTGGGTGATGCACAAGAACAATTAAAGGCTATAGCAATGCATTCAGCTACAAAATCAGCACTTAAAAAGCAAAATTTAATAGAAACTATTAGACCAGATGCAGGTCCAGACTTTGACGTTTATCAAGATAAATTAGTTATAGTTGATGATGGTTGTCCTGTAACAAAAGAAGGTGTTTATACTTCTTATCTATTTGGTAGTGGAGCAATAGCTTTAGGAAATGGTAATCCAGTAGGATTTGTAGCTACTGAGATAGATAGAGATAAGAAAAAAGGTTCTGGAGTAGATTATTTAATTAATAGAAAAACATATATACTACATCCAAGAGGTATAAAATTCACTAATGCAAGTGTAGCTAAAACAGAAGGACCTTCAAGATTAGAGTTAGGAAAAGGTGAAAACTGGACAAGAGTTTATGAACCTAAACAAATAAGAATAGTTGAATTTAAGCATAAATTATAAAATGTAGATTTAGTAGGTGATAGTATGGATTTAGAAGTTTTAAAAAATATAAAAATAGAACTTAGAGAAGAACAATCACCTTTTTTTTCTGATGATGAAATTACTTATTACTATAATAAAAACAATCAAGATTTTAAAAGTACTATGTATGAGTTATGTATATTAAAGGCTGAAAATGATAGTATCACTTTACCTGGAGGATTAAGCATGCCAGAAAATAAACTATACTGGTTAACTTTAGCAAAAAAATATAAGACAAATGGAAGTAGATGTCTATGATAGCTCAGAAAGTAAAACCAAAGATAATTAAGGCTATAAATAAGATGCCAACAGAAGGTATAGTAAAAAGAGTTGGAGTAAATGAGTTTGGAGAGCCTTCAGATGAAGAAAATATAGTTTGCAATGTAATAGGCTTATATCATGAAGGAAGTAGCTCCATAAGTCAAATAACAAAGGATAAAGGTGTTGTTATAAAAGATAAAGAGCAATATTTAATGGTTGTTTATGATGAAGATACAATAAAAATAAAACAAGGTGATTTTATGTATTTGGATAATAATAAGTTTGTTATACAGGACCTTGGAAATCAAAATAGAATGAATATTTATTTTGATTTAAAGTTAGGAAAGGTGAGATAGTATGAGAAATGGATTTAAATTTGATGCTAACAAACTACTTAATGCCTTAGTAAGTAGAGAAATGAAAACCAAAGCTGCACTAGGGGCTTATGCAGATACTTCATCTCAGTTACTAGAAAGTAATGCTAAAAATGATAGACCATGGAAAGACCATACTCATGAGGCTAAAAACAGGCTACATGGTAGTTGGGAATGGCAAGGAGATACTATAAGGATAGCACTTAGTCATGGAGTTGACTATGGATTATACTTAGAAAAAGGTACAAGACCACATGTTATAGAAGCAAGACCAGGAAGTTACTTATTTTGGGATGGAGCATCACATCCTGTTAAAAAAGTTAATCATCCAGGAAGTAGACCGTATCCAATTATAATGCCAACTATAGAGAAATGTGGACCAAGTATTATAAGGGGTCTTGATGTGATTTTAAAGTAGGTGAAACATGTTTAAAAAAATATATAAACATTTAAAAAATAAAGGTTTTAATGTGTATTCAATTGGGCAACATCAAGGATTATGCATAGAGCCTTTTTTAGTTATATTTGAAAAAGGTTCACTACAAACAACAGAAAAAAATATAATAAAAGATTTATTTGAGATATATGTATTTTATCCAATTGGACAGTATTCTAAAGTAAGTGAATACAAGACAAATATTGAAAATGTAATGGATGAAATAGTAGGAATAAAACAAGCTTATGAAGCTTTACCTATTCTTATAGATGATGAGAAACAAGCTTATTTTACAAGATTAAGTTATTATGAAAACAAACAAATTAGGAGGTAATAAATATGGCAGTACAAATATTAAATCAATACCCACTTACAGATGTTGTATTAGTTCAAATTGAAACAGTTGAACAAAATCCAGTTACATATACATTTGATACATCTGATGAGATAGGGACAGAGGAAATAATTTCTGAAGGTGAAGAATTAACATTAAAAATAAAGAAAAAAATAATAGCAAATAGAGCAGCAGAAGATACAAGCTTAGGATATGATTTAACATTAAAAGACAATGTATTTTGTCCAGAAATACTTCAAATAATGCAGGGTGGAACAATAGAAAAAGAGGAAGATGGTAGCTTTAAGAGATACTTAGCTCCTGAAGTAGGAAAGACCTTTTCTAAGAAATCTTTTAAAACAATAATATATAGTTCTGTTGTTGGACCAGGAGGAGATACTGGACAATTTGCTAAGACTACTTTCCCAAATTGTAAAGGAAAATCTGTTCCACTTAACTTTAAAGATGGAGAATATTATTCAAATGAATATGTTATAAATAGTAGACCTAATACAGGGCAATCTCCTTATGAGGTTGAAATAGTAGAAGAGTTGCCTAATGGTTATGAAGCTACAAAAGTATTTTTAGACAGTGCATCTGTATCAGGAGCAACAGCAGGAGATAAAAAGATAACAGGATTAACAGCGGGTAAAATATATAAGGTTACAGTTAATAGTGATATAAAATATACTTTAGCGGATGGAACATTAACAAGTACTGAGTCTGATAAAGCAGCATTAACAGGAACAGAGATAATAGGATTAACAAATGGAGAAACATATAAGGTTGAAGAAGTTAGTGTAAGTATATAAATAGATTAAAGCTCTAGTAACTAACTAGAGCTTTTTTAGAAAGGGGACATAAATATGAATGAACTTAAAGTAACAAGTTTAGAAGAATTAAAGAAAATAAAATTGACTGAGGTAATAGAAGTTGGAAGATTTTTAGATGGAACTATGTTAGTTGCAGAAGTAAAGCAACCTGACTTAATGGCTCTTGCAATGGCTGGTAAGATACCAAACAGTCTAATGACAGCATCAATGAGTTTAGTTGAAGAGAAGGAAAGTAAAGATAGTACAGGTGAAAAAGTACTAAAGAAGATGAATGATGAGTCTAATTTCTCAAAAGAAATGTTTGAAATGATGGATATAGTGGCTAAAGAAGTGCTAGTTAACCCTACATATTCTCAGATTAAAAAAATAGGATTGGAACTTTCTATTGAACAAAGATTAAAATTATTTAATCGTATTCAAGGAGGTACAAAGTCACTAGAAAACTTTCATCAAGAGTCCACAGATATTGAGGATTCTAAATCAAGTGATAATGTACAACAAGATGCCTAGTGAGATATTAAGAATTAAAGATGAATATACTTCTTTTTGTTTTGATGAAGCTTGTATGTTTTTAGTAGATGCTATAAAAAATGATAAAAAGCTTAAATTTGAAAATGATGAAAAGAAAACTATAGATAAAAATGAGAGAAAAACTTTTGTCCAAATAGCATTAGAGAAAAAGAAAAAAGTTAATAGGTAAAATATTCTAAATGAATAGAATAAATTAATGTTAATTTATGATATAATGATAATATAGATATTTTGCAGTGTTCAATTTCTTATATACATTGGATGTAATCATTGAAAGTACTATGATATAAGAGTATTTTGTGATATATATAAAACACTGCTGGTTATTCACTGCAATTTTAATATAGTTTTATATGTGTAAGGATTGAAAATGCTCAATTTATTTTGGGGTATTATATTAACTATGTGGTATGTAAAGACTGCAAAAAGTTTGAATGTCAGTATAGAGCAACTTGTATTATATTAACTATGTGGTATGTAAAGCAGATGAACGTAATGAGTTCGCTGAAATGGAAGCTAGTATTATATTAACTATGTGGTATGTAAAGTTCCATATCGATGAAGTTATACTTTTTATGCCATTCATATTATATTAACTAAGTGGTATGTAAATATCATAGTTATAAGACTTGCTATTGCTCCTATAAGAGTATATTATATTAACTAAGTGGTCTTAAAATTGAATAAACGCACAAAACACCTACTTAAACATATAGGTGTTTTTAGTGCGTTTAAAATATTTTTAAGTAATTGGATAAATTTCCTAAATCAATAGACTAAATTATTAATTTTAGATAGAATTATATTTGAATAAATAATTTAATAGGGGAGATTATATTATGAAATTAACTAGAAAAATATTAGCTTTAAGTATGATAGTATGTTTTTCTGTAATGATGTTTGTAACAGGATGTACTAGTGCACCAGCATCTAAAATGGAGGAAACTGGGCAAGAAATACCAAAAGAAGAAGAGGAAGAAGTATCAACAGAAGATAAGGTTGACCTAAATAAATTTAATCCAGATGAACTTCTAGATTATCAGATGAATGAATTTAAAAAGAGTTGGAAGGCGCTACAGGGAATAGAGAAAAGTGCAAAAGAAGGAGAAATAACTAGTGATAACTTAAAAACGGGAGCTGATTTATATGAAGCTCGTTTTAGGGATTTATGTGAAGAAGGCGAGGAATATAGAAAAAGTCATGATTTAACTGATGTGCAAAAGAAGGCTTTTGGTGAATTAAGAACAATAACAACATCAGCAAGTACATACTGTACTGGTTTATTAGGTAATGATGATGAGTTATTAAATAATAGCAAAGAGCTAATGAATCAATCACTTGAAAGATACCATAATTTATATAACTCAAAATAATATAAATAAAGCACTTACTTTAAACTAGTAAGTGTTTTTATTTTATTCAAATTAGCCAATTAAGTAAACTGTTTCAGAAAATTTTGTATGAAAGGAGGAAATAATATGTCTCTAGAATTAGGAACAGCAGTAGGTTATCTAGATTTAGATGGAGGAAAGTTTTTTAAAGCTCTTGCTGATGCAGCTAAACAACTTAGTCAATTTAATTCAAGTACCAAAACTACAGGTAGTGCAATGACAGCTATGGGAAAGCAAATTGCTGACACAGCAAATTCTTTGACACAAATAGGTAGACAATCAGCATTAGCAGCATCAGAATTAAATAAAATAGCATCAACTTCAAGTGGACCATTTTCATCACTAAAAAACTCTATAAAACAGACTGAGAATGAACTAAAAACAGCTAGAAACACAATAGACACTTATGGACAAGGAATATCAAGGCTTACATCCGAAATAGATAAGTCGAAGCAAAAGTATACAGAAATAGAAAACAAAATAGAAAGATATGAACAACAATTAGAACGTTGCAATAGTATGTATGGAGAAAGTTCAGAACAATCACAAAGATATAGAGAAGCTATTGAAAGACTTAAAAATTCTCAAACTCAGTTAGGCAATGAAATCGAAAATGGAGAAGATTCTTTAACTGATATGAGAACAGCCATGAATAATGCAGAGGCAGAAGCTAATAGACTTAGTGATTCATTAAGAAGCATGCCATTTGATGCTATTGGAACTAAAATGAAAGATATTGGGCAGACACTAACTTCAACAGTTACAACTGGATTAGTTGCAATGGGAACAGCAGCAATAACAGCAGCTACAAACACAGAACAAGCAATGTCGATTGTTAATTCTATATTACAACTAAATACAGAAAAAGTTCAAGGTGGTAAAAGTGAGTGGGATGCTTATGCAAGCACATTAAAAGAAGGTGCTAATGAAATTGGAATGGCTTATGATGAATATGCTAACTCTGCATATAATGCGATATCTGCGAGTGTAAAGCAAGCAGATGTAACTGAATTCTTAGCACAAGCAGATAAACTAGCAACATCAGGTTTAACAGATTTAGCAAAAGCTACAGATGTGTTGACAACTATTCAAAATGCGTATGGGATGTCCCAAAAGGATATGGCTCATGTAAGTGATGTTCTTATACAGACCCAAAATAAAGGCAAAATTACGGTGGATGAGTTAGCAAGTTCTATGGGTAAAATAATTCCAACTGCAAAAAGTCTGAATGTATCAGTTGAGCAACTAGGAGCTGGATATGCTATATTAACTGCAAAAGGAATTGCTGGCGCAGAAGCAACAACTTACATGAATGCGATGTTCAATGAACTTGGGAAAAGTGGGAGTAAAGCAGATAAAATACTTAAAAAATTAACAGATAAAGGATTTGCTGATTTGCAAAAAGAAGGAAAATCAACAGCAGATGTATTATTAATATTAAATGATTATGCAAAGAAAAATAGCTTATCTCTATCAGACCTATTTGGCTCGGCAGAAGGTGCAAAGGCAGCTAATGTTTTACTAGGTGATGCAGTTAATGAAACTACAGGAGAAATAATTGAAGGTACAAAGAGTGCTGATTCATTTAATCAAATGCTTAATGATATGAAAAATTCTACTGGACTTTGTGATAAAGCGTTTGAGCAACTGGATAATACTACAAAGACTAAACTTGAAGATGCACTCAATTCAGCAAAGAATATGTTATCTGACTTAGGTGAAGTTATGATGCCTGTAGTTGCTAAAGTGGCTGAGATGGCAACTGCTTTTATGAAAAGTGTTAGCGAAATGGCTAAGAGTAATCCTAATTTTGCTAGAATCGTTGTAAGCATTGGAGCTGTAGTCGCAGCAATAGGTCCGCTTCTTGTAATATTAGGAACTATGGCAATTACAATACCAAAAGGAATAGATGCAATCAAAAAATTAGGTGGCACATTTACATTTCTATCAAGAACATTAGCTGTGGTAAGAGGTGCAACAATACCTACATCTGCTGGTATGGCAACACTAGCTAAAGGGATAGCATTTTTGACTACACCTGTGGGAGGTTTGACACTAGCACTTGGAGCATTAGCAGTAGCGATTGGAACTAACTTAGTAAAAGAAATGAGTAAGCCTTCTGTAGAGATAGACAATTTTGGAAAAGATGTTGATAAAAGTACTAAGAAAATAGTGGGTTCATATCTTGAAATGAGTGAGAAAATAACTAAGTCGGCTATGAATATGAGATTAAGTGGGAATATAGTCACAAAAGATATGGTTGGTGATATGGCTAAAAATTTAGATGAATTGGAACAACAAGTACTTCCAAAATTTGAAGAATTTAAGTCAAGAGCAATAGAAACTCTTAATGGATTATGGAATCAATCCAATGAGCTTAGTGCAAAGCGAGAAATAGAGATAACAGGAGAAGTAATTAAATCTCTAGATGAACAAAAGAAACAATTTAAAGAAAATTCTCAAAAAATAAAGGAAATAGCTCAAAAAGCAAGTGAAGAAAGAAGAGAAATCACTTTAAAAGAACATGAAGAGATTTTAAAACTACAAAAAGAAAATGATGAGATGTCTATTGAGGTATTATCTAAAAGTGCATCTGATGCACTTATAATAAAAGAAAGAGTACATGCTAACAATAAAAAAATGACAGTTAAGCAGGGTGCAGAGCTAAGAGCAGAGGAAAATAAAAACTATAAAGCTCAAAAGGATGATATTGAAAAAGCTTATGATGAGCAATTGCTTTTAGCAGCAATGCAAAGGAAAAAAGGTACAAAAGAAGCAAACCAAATGGCAGATGATATTATAGCCTCAGCAAAGAAGCAAAGAGAAGATTCCTTAAAAGAGCTAGAAGGTCAACATAAAGAAACTGTAACAGAAATAGAAAAAATGGTTGGAGATGGCATAAAAGCCTACAATGGTGATGGAACAGTCAAGAGTAAATGGACATTATTTCAAGAAGGCACAAAAGAAGATATTAACAATGCTCAGAAAAACTTAGACCAATGGTGCAAGGATATAGATTCTAAATTTTCAACTTGGTGGAACGATTTAGTTGAGGAACTTTCTACTTTTTTACCTGAGTTTGTCGAAGATTGGAATAGAGATATGGAAGTCATATCTAATAACTTGAGTACATGGTGGGAAAGCATAAAAACAGGCTTTTTAGATTGGTGGAATGGTATATGTGAGGATTGTAATAATGGTTGGCAAAAACTAAAAGAGGATGCATCTACATGGTGGGAAGATATCAAACAAGGTATATCTGATTGGTGGAATAGTATATGTGAGGATTGGAAAACTGGATGGCAGAACTTAGGTGATAACTTCAACTCATGGTGGCAAGATTTAAAGGACAAATGGTTATCAAGTATGGAAGAACTAGGAATAGATACTTCATCAGTTTGGGGATTTATTACTTCTTCAATTGAAGAATCTTGGAATTTCATTAAAGATAAAGCAGAAGAAATATGGGATAATATAAAAGATTATATATCAGACAAATGGGACGAATTGAGAGACAAAGTGCCTATATTCGATACAATATCTAATAAAATTTCTACTGCATGGGATTTTATAAGTGGAAAAAAATCAATTTGGGGTTCTATAACTTCATTTATAACTGGTAAATGGAATGAGCTTAAATCAAAGTCTTCTATTTTTAACATAATAAGTAGTGTTATATCAAAAGCCTGGGACGTTATTAAAGGAAAAACTTCTATTTGGGATGCAATAAAAGACCTTATTAAGAAAGCCTGGGATGCTATAAAAACTGGAATAGATGATAAAATAACACTTATAAAATCAGCTATAAAAACTGGATTTGATAAAATGAAAGGGTTTATGACTAAGCCATTTTCAGATGCAAAATCAACTATAGATAGTATTATTGGTGGAATTTCTTCTGCTGTTGGTAAAGTTAAAAATATGGTGAGCAGTATCTTTAGGAGTGGTTCTATGATTCCTCAAAATAGTAATGGTTTTATTCAAAAAGATATGTTGCCAACACCAATGATGTTGAAAACCTCAGCCATAGGTTTTGCACCAAGTAGAGGAAGTATGCTAGATTCTATCAGCAAACTTTCTAATACCATGGCGAAAGGCATGGGCAGTTCGTCAGGAATAGTTTCACAATTTGGTAATGCAGGAAAAAATTCAGCAAAAGCATATTTAGATGGATTATCAAACATAGAAGAAGGATTAACAAATACACTCAGAACAGTCCAAGCAATAATAGGTAATGGAAACATAAAAGAAGCTCAAGAAATTAAGAAGTTTAATAAGGAAGTTCAAAAACTACAAGAAGAAAAAGCTGAAGAAATAGCAGAGTTAGATAAAGAACATAAGAAAAAACAAAAAGAAAGAAATGAAAAAGAAAACGAAGATATAAAGGAAGCAGAAGCAAAGAAATATAAGAATAAAAAAGAAAAGTTAGCAGCCTTAAAGAAAATAAAAGATAAGTATAATAAGGAATCTGTAAAAGACCAAGAAGAATATAGAGAAAAACTTGAAAAAATTAATAAAAAGTATGATAAGAAAGAAAAAGAAGATACTGAAAAGCATCAAGAAGAACTACAAAAACTCAGAGAAGAGAAAATAAAAGCTGAAAGAGATTTCAATAAAAAATATAATGATATTAAAGAAGATTATGCTGAAAAAGTAGCAAACTTAGATAAGAAATATATTGAGGACCAAAAGAAACTAAATGAAGAATATCAAAAGATATATGACTCAAGAGTAAAATCTTTAATGGATTATACAGACTTATTTTCTTCTGTAACATTTGAAGAAATTGACAATGATGAGTTAATGGAAAACCTAGAAGAGCAAGTTGATGTGCTTAGAAAATGGGACACTGATATGGCAGATTTATCTACAAAAGTAGGTAAAGATTTGTATGAGGAACTATTAGCTAAAGGACCACAAGCTCATAATGAAATAGAAGCAATAAATAAGATGTCAAAAGAGCAACTAGAAGAATACGAAAGACTCTATCAAGAAAAGAAGAAAATAGCTGAAAGAAGAGCCAAAGAAGATACAGAAGGTGAAAAGTATAGAATAGAAAAAGAAATTGAAGAATTGAAAAAAACTTATGATGCAGAATATAGAAAACTAGGTCAAGAAATGCAAAAAAGTATAGAGGAACAAATTGAAAGTTTTAAGGATAAATTTGGAGTAGTACCAGCTATGTTTATGGAAACTGGTAAAGATTCTATGCAGGGCATGATAGATGGTATTAAATCTATGCAAGGAGCATTGGGTAAGATTTTAAGTGACATAGTTAATTCTATAAATAAACAACTTTCTAATATAGGATTTAAAGATGTAAATATACCTACAGGAGGAAGAAAAGAAGCAGCAAGGTTTAGAAATGAAATAGAAAACTTACAAAGTATAGCATACTCAGATACTCTAGCAAGAGGGATAGCCTCAAATAATTTACTGAAGGATGCAACTGTTAATATAAATAATAATAGTAAAGTTGATAACGAAAAAAGTAGTGATAAAAGAGTTGAGTTAACTTTACATATAGAAAAGTTTATAAATAATACTAAACAAGATATAGAGCAAATAGGTTCTGAAATAGCATTTATTACAAATCGAAAATTAAAGTTTTAGTGTTACAAATACCTTTGTAATATCCAAATTGTGGTATAATAACTTTAGCAAGAAGATGAAACCTATAATCTAAGAGTGGAGTTCATACTGAGATAAAACCTACTTTCTAATGAAAGGAGGTGGTAAGTATGAACAACTTTTTACTTAATGTAATAGCTGGTATTATTGCCAGTTTAATATTTTGCTTAATAAGTAAGATATTTGCAAAAGTAAAAAGCCACTCTGTGCGAAAGAGTGGCTGGGAGTTTGATTTAAAAATCAAATTCCATAAAAAATAATTAGCTTTTAATTATGAACTCCGCTCTACTGACAATAGATTGTAGTTCTTCTTGCTTTTATTATATCACATTTTGATAAAAATATGCAAAGTAAATGGAAGGTGATGTATCAAAAGAAAAATTTGAAGCATCTCTTTTTTTATGTATAGGAGGTGATAATTTGGCTTTACAATACTGTGTCAGTGAAAATGAACTAGTTTCTTTTCAATATGGAAAAATAAATAGTAGAGATTTTGGTATTGTAATTACAGATATTAATGAACTTGCATCACCAGAACGTAGGTTTGAAAGAATAGAGATACCAGGGAGGAATGGCAGTCTTATTTTAGATGAAGGTTGTTATAGTAATTTTAATCTTGAAATAGAATGTTATATAGATGTAGATGGTAAAGATATTAACATACTAGCATCTGAAATAAAGATGTGGTTACAAACAGACTTTTCCTATAAAAATCTTATTATAAGTAGTGACCCAAACTATTATAGAGAAGCAGTTTGTATTAATAAACTTGATTTAGAAGAAGTTATAAAAGATTTAGGATATTTTAAGATTACATTTGAATGCAAACCACTCAAAAAACAGTTAATTAGTAATTTAATTACAATAAATGAATCAAATTCTAAGTTAATAAATACTGGAATGGCTTCGTATCCTCTTATAAAAGTATTTGGAAATGGTGATATAGAATTAAAAATAAATAATGAAATAATAGAACTTACAGAAGTTCAAGGACATATATATATTGATTGTGAACTTATGAATGCTTATAAGATAGATATTCATACAAATGATATAGCTAATGAGAATAGTAGAATGTTTGGAGATTTTCCAACATTTGAACATGGTGAAAATATAATAACATACACTGGAGATGTAGAAAAAATAGAGATAGAACCTAGATGGGTGGTGTTATAGATTGCTTAGGTTATATAATGCAAATGAAACAAATTTTAAAAACAATGGATTAGGAATATTAAAAGATGCAGTTGAAGCAAAGGTTACAGAAGAATTAAATGGGTTGTTTGAGTTAGAGTTTACATATTATGTGGGCTCTTTTTTATTTGATGAAATTGATTATAATAAAATAGTTATGGCTGATGCTTCTCCAAAACTTAAAAATCAGTTATTTAGGATTTACTATATTTCTAAAGAACTTGATGGAAAAATATTAGTTAAAGCAGAACATATTAGTTATGACTTGTTAAATAATTTTATAGAGACTTTAGAACTTAAAAATGTTACTTGTGAAGAGGTTCTTAATCAAATATTTAGGTCCTGTACTGAAGAAAATAGATTTGTAGGATATTCAGATATAACTGGAAATAAAGATTTTTCAATATCATGTGTAAGTCCACACAATGCTATATCTGATATTAAAGAGTTATTTAACAACAAATCTAAATTAAAGAGAGATAATTTTAATATAAGCTTATTAAATAATATTGGAGAAAGTAATAATGTATTACTAGCATATAGGAAGAATATAACAGGTCTTACAGCAACTTATGATACACAGGAAGTCATAACTAAGATATATCCATATGCAACTAAAAAAAGTGGTAAAAATAAAAAAATTACACTATCAGAAAAATATATAGAAAGCAAATATATAAATAATTATCCAACTCAAAGAATTGTTGCAGTTGATTTTACAGATGATGATGTGAAGAATGAAGAGAGTTTAAGGAATAAGTGTAAAGACTATTTTACCAAAAATAATGTTGATTTACCTAAAGTTACTTATAAAGTTGAATTTGTAGATTTATCAACTACAGAAGATTATAAGAATTATAAAATGCTTGAGACTGTTAATATGGATGATGAAATAATAGTTAGAGATTATAACTTAGGTATAAATGCTACTGCAAGGGTAGTAAAAACTGAATATAATCCAGTATTAAAGAAATACAATTCGGTTGAAATTGGTGACTTAGTAAATCATTTTAAAGATGAAAGAATAGATGATTTAGAAGAAAAAATAGATAAGGTTCAAAATAATGTAGATAATATTGTAATTGAAAGTGATAATTTTCCAGATACACTTCCAGAGCCTTCAAATGTAATAGCACTAGGGTTATGGAGTATGATTCAGTTAGATTGGACTTTTGATAATAAACTATATTATAACTATGAAGTATATGCATCCCAAATAAAAGGATTTGAACCAGATACTGTAGGATATACAAATAGGATATATGTGGGTCAAGCAAGTTCATTACTTCATGAAGTTAAGCCTATGCAGACTTGGTATTATAGAGTAAGAGCAGGGAATACACATGATAACTATAATGAATTTTCAAATGAAGTTAGTGCAACAACAAGGAAGTTAAGTGATGCAGCTGAATATTTTGAAGAAGCAGCTATAGGTCATGCAGTTATAAGAGATTTAGATGCAGATAAGATAAATGTAGGAAAAGTAAAAGGACAGTATATTGAAGCTAAAAATTTAGTTGTAGTTGATGGAAACAGTCAAACAACTTTAAATATAGACAGTTTTGGAAATGTTCATATAGGTGCAACAACATTTACATTAAAAGGCAAGTCACTGGAGTCTATTATTGGTGGAGAAATAGATAATATAACTCAACTTGAGATATTTAATAAATTAACTAATAATGGTCTTGCTAAGGGACTATATATGGTTGGGAATGAGTTATACCTAAATGCTAGTTATATAAAAACTGGTACTTTAGAAGGGCAATTTATAAATGGTAGAAATTTAACTGTGAGAGATAATGATGGATATACAACGCTACAAGTCGATAGTAATGGAAAAGTCAATATAAGAGCTAATGAGTTATCTATAGGTGATAAAAACAACTATGAAAGTGTTTTAACTAGTGACCAAAAAGCAGTATTTGATGCATTAACAGGGAACCGAAATTGTGGAATATATTTAAGTGGAAGTAGATTATATATAAATGCTGATTATATAGATACAGGTACTATTTTATGTGACAGAATAGGTGCTAGTTCATCAAATCCAAGAATACTACTTTTTTCAGGTAATGGAGCTGAATGTGCAATAGATGCTACTGCATTAAATGGTGTTGGTATAGGTAAATCAATTAGATTTCAGTATGATAGAAGCCATTATGTAGCTGTAGATGGCTCTTCAATAAACTTTTATATAGGTAGTACAACTATTTATAATAACTTTTCTCGTTCAAAAGTTTATTTTTATCAAGATGAAATTAGATGGGATAGTGCAGTTTTTGATATGTCTGGAGCTTTAAGACTGTATACAGAGAGTGAAGAGACTGGTTTTGTAGCATGGAATGATGGAACTGCTGCAATTTATTGTGATGGAAGAGAAAGACACGCTTTTTATGATGATGGGACTAAAAAAGGAGGTTCTATTGAAATTGATGGGACTATTTTTGGTATGTCACCAGTTGACAGTCCTCAAACATTAATAGAAGATATTTTATTTGATGTAGAAGTAGAAGAAACAGGAACTATAGTTAAATTAGACAGTACTTATGCCAAAACTATTTCAAGATATGCTGTATTTCCTTCTAATGGAAAAGTTGAAGTTGTAGAAAAGCAAAATGGATATTTTAAAGTATCTGGATATACTGGGAAAGTAGATTTTAGTGTAAAGGGAAGTAGAATTGATAAAGAACATGAATATTTTTCAATAATGGGAGGAGAAGAACAACATGGCAATTTCTAAGGATATAACAAATGCAATGGGTCAAACTGCTAACTATTGGAGGATAACAACAATAAATAGTAGTTATGGTGCAAAAAAGTGTAATGTATTTATTGCTGGATATAAAGATGAGCAAAGAAGATTAGATAATAAGCAACCAATAATTGTTAAAAACTATATGATGAAGGAAGATGATTTTGCTTTATATTTAGATACAAATACGCTGGATATAAGTGGAGTAAATCAAGCTCAAGCTTGCTACAATTGGTTAAAAGAAAGTGTTGAAGAGTTTAATGGAGGAATAGATGCATAGAGAGGATGTGATAAATCTTGAGAGATAGAATTTATATTGTAGACATCAATACAAAGATGTATCAAATAGCTAGATATAAGCAAAATGACAACGATGTATTTTATAACATGAGGATAGTACAGGATTCTATAGATGTTGACTTAACTGGATATACAGCATTAGCATTTTTTAGTTTACCAAGTGGAAGAGTTACTCAGAAAAATTGTACTATAGAAGGTTCAACTGTTTATACTGAATTAAGTCATATAGAGCTTTCAGAGGAAGGTGATGTTGCTTCTGAGATAACTTTATATAAAGATGACAAGGTAGTTACTACATTTTCTACAATAATAAAAGTTGAAAAAAGTATAAATAGAAATGCAATAGAGGATGAGCCTAGTTGGGATATAATAAAAGACATATTAAATGTATTAAGTTATGAAGAAGAAAGACAAGAAAATGAAAATGTAAGAAAATCTAATGAAGAAATTAGAATAAGTTCTGAGAATGTAAGAGTTGGCAATGAGAATATAAGAATTGAAAGTGAAAATCAAAGAAAAGGTAATGAAGCTGAAAGATGTGATAATGAGGAAACAAGAAAAACTCAAGAGCTTACTAGGGAAACTAATGAAGAAACTAGAAAGACAAATGAAATAACAAGGGAAGCAAGTGAGGAACTTAGAAAGACAAATGAAACAACAAGAGAAGCAAATGAAGAGATAAGAAAAAACAATGAGATAGTCAGAGAATCAAGTGAAGAAACTAGAAATACAAATGAAGAAACAAGAGAAAATAATGAGATAGTTAGAGAATCAAATGAGGGAATAAGAAAAACTAGTGAAGAAACAAGAGAATCAAATGAAAATACTAGAAAAGCAAGTGAAGAAGTAAGAAATACAAGTGAAGAAACAAGAGTTACTAATGAAGTAGATAGGCAAGAATCAGAAACTAAAAGGGAAGAAAGTGAAGAGCTTAGAAAAAGCAATGAAGAGACAAGAGAAGAAAATGAAGAACTAAGAAAAAGTAATGAAAATACTAGAAAAGCAAGTGAAGAAGTAAGAAATACTAGCGAAGAAACTAGAAATGCAAATGAAGAAACTAGAAAAGCAAGTGAAGAAGTAAGAAATGTAAGTGAAGAAACTAGAAATACAAATGAGGAAGTTAGAAAAGTTAGTGAAACAACAAGGGAAACTAATGAAGAAACAAGAAAAGCAAATGAAATAACAAGACAAAGTTCAGAAACTAAGAGAGAAGAGAATGAAAAACTAAGAAAAAGCAATGAAGAAACTAGAGAATTAAATGAATCAACTAGACAAACATCTATAACTAACATGCAAAAGAAAGTAGATGATAAAGTAGCTGAGGTTGATAATAAAATAGTTGAAGTTAATACTGCTAAGACAAATATGGAAACTGCTGTGAGCAATAAGATTACTGAATTTGAGGATAGATTTGAAGAGTTGGAAAGTACAAATACAACAGGAGAAATAATACAAACAAGAGAAACTTACGATGGAACTCAAAAAAGTACATTGAAAGAAAGATTTACATATGATTTTGATAAGGTATATGAAAAAATCGCTGAAATGAGTTCGGCTGCAACTAATGTAGCTTTTAGTAAGTCTTACGTTGAATCTGATTGGGTATCTGATGGAGAATACTTTAAGCTTACAGTTAACCATAACTTAGTTACAGAAAATATATTTGTGGCGATACTAGATGAAGTAACTAAGAAAAGTATGACTAATTCTTATACTGTAGTTGATTCTAATACAATAGAAATTTTTAATGAAAGTAATATAGATGTGAAAGTGACTGTTGTAAATGGTAATACAAATAAAGAAGTTATACAAGCTACCATAAATGATAATATAACAACACTAGATAGTACATATTCTAGTGTTAAAATTGATTCAAAAATAGGTGTAAACGAATTAAGCACAAATGCTAAAAACCTAACAGATGCAGTTAATGAACTTTTTCAATCTGTCAGTAATGGGAAAGAATTAATCGCTACTGCTATTACTGACAAAGAAGTTCCAACTAATAGTAGTGATACATTTCAAACTATGGCAAGTAATATTAGTAGTATAAAACAAATGCCAGATATGCCTGATGATGTTGAAGAAGTTTGGTGTTTTTACAATGATTCAAGTGTAAATTCAGTATGCGTAGATTCTAAAGATAATATTTATAATGCTAGTAGTGATATGTCAGTTAAGAAAATATCTTCATTAGGAAAAGAAATATGGAGATTTACAAAGCATACACATTTTGTGAATTCAGTAACAGTAGATTCTGATCTTAATGTTTATAGTGGTGGGGTTGACAGAATCTTAAGAAAAATATCTTCTTCTGGAGATGAAATATGGTCTTTTTCAGGTTTTAAAAACAATATAACATCTATATGTATTGATTTAGATAATCATATAATAGTTGGAATTGCAGATAGTAGTCTGGTTAAAGTATCATATGAAGCGACAAAAATATGGGAATACACAGAAAACACTAACAGTATATTATCAATAGATGTAGATTCCGCTAATAATTATTATATTGGAAGTGCTGATGAGAGTATAAAAAAGTTATCTAAAAACGGATCATTAATATGGAGTTATATGGACAACATGGGTTCAGTTCATTCAGTGTGTATTGATTCTAACAATAATCTAATAAGTGGTGGAAACGATAAGATTATAAGAAAGTTTAATTCTAATGGCGAGATAATCTGGAAATCTATAAGCCTTTCTACTATATTTTCTTTAACAGTTAATAATGAAAATGAAATATACTGTGGATGTGATGATAAAACTATAAAAAAGATATCTCATGATGGATTAAAAATATATGAATTTATGGTACACACTAATCGAGTAAAAACTGTAACTTTAGATAGTAAAAATAACATACTAAGTGGTAGTAGTGACAATACCTTAAAAAAATTTCAACAAAATTTAGGTATTCTAGTTACAAAAGATAACCAAAGCGAAATACATAAGGTAACTAAACTAGATACTATTGTGAAAGAGGTTTTACCTGCACCTACTGGAGTATGGGATAAAATCCAAGGTGGTTATGTATATTCAATATGTATAGACCTAAATAATAATATTATTAGTGGAAATTATGATAGAATAGTAAAAAAAATATCTCCAACTGGAGAAGAAATTTGGAGTTATAAAGGACATGAAAGTGGTGTATATTCAGTATGTGTAGATTTACAGAATAATATATATAGTTGTAGTAGTGATATTACTTTGAGAAAAATATCTTCAAGTGGTACTGAAATTTGGAGATTTACTGGGCATACAGGTACTGTACGTTCAGTATGTGTAGACTTGCAAGGTAATATAATAAGTGGTAGTGCTGATTTTAAAGTAAGAAAAATATCTTCAAGTGGTGCTGAAATTTGGAGATTTACTGGGCATACAGATACTGTACGTTCAGTATGTACAGATTCACAAGATAATATAATAAGTGGTAGTGCTGATGATACAGTAAGAAAACTGTCAACAAATGGTGCTGAAATTTGGAGTTATAAAGAATATGAAAGTTCTGTAAACTCAGTATGTACAGATTCACAAGATAATATAGTAAGTGGTAATGGTAATTTTAAAGTAAGAAAGATATCTTCAACTGGAGAAGAAATTTGGAGTTATAAAGGACATGAAAGTGGTGTATATTCAGTATGTGTAGATTTACAGAATAATATATATAGTGGAGGCAATGATAATACCATTAGAAAAATATCTTCTAATGGAGCAGAAATTTGGAAATATTCAAACTACAAAGATTGGGTATTGAGTATATGTATTGATTTAGAAAATAATATAATTACTGGAGATAGAAGCAGCTTAATAAAAAAACTACAAAACACACATACAGTACAAAAAATAGCTTATTATAGTTAAACTCGGGAGGTAATAAAAATGAACAATCAAAAATATTTAACAGGATTAGAACACAAAGAAGGAAATATATATAAGGTGAATTTAATACACAATATGCCTTTTGACCAAACATATGGGTTAAATAAGTCAGCTCAAGAATTAGAATTAAATGGAGTATTAGTTAATGAAGTAGTAGAAGCAGAACAAAGAGAAGGTTTTGCACCTATTATGTATGTAGATAAGGCAACAAAAGAGATTACATATGAGTATGTGGAAATACCTTTAACACCTGAACAAGAAGTATTAAAAAAGATTAAAGAATTAGAACAGGAAAATGCAAATATAAATTACAGCTTAATGATGGGAGGATTAATATAATGTTAAATTACGATAAAATAAAATATTATTATGACAATGGTATGTGGACTAAAGAAATGGTTAAAAATTCAGTAGGTAAGAATAAAATAACTGAAGTAGAATATAGAGAAATAACAGGTGAGGACTATATAGGATAGTTCTTTTTTATGTTCAAAATGGAGAGTTACTTTTGTAGCTCTCTAAATAAAAAAGAAGGTGATAAATTGTTAAATCAAGATGTAGTAAAGAATATTAATAGCTTGAATAGAGAGAAGGATAATATTAATTTAGAACTTACTAAAAAGGTAAATAAAGAAGATTTGAATATCTTATTACAATTATTAGAAAATAGTAAAAAATATATAATAAATTATGACATTAACTTACCAGAAGGACATTTAGATGAAGATACCATAGTACCAAATCCTATGACAGTACTCTCTAATACGGAAGCCAAACTAGGTTCTCCAAGTAATACAGATTTAAATGAATATAGATTTAAAGGTTGGTCATTAACTGAAAGTGGAGATGTAATTGAAAGATATATAGCTACAGATGACATTACTTTATATGCTATCTGGTATAAATGTGTTGATATTGTGTATGAATTGAATCTTCCTAATGATTTTCAAGGTAGTATTCCAACCATACCTATTGATAGTAATAAATATATTTTAGGAGACAAAGTTAGTCTTTTGCAATTAAGTAATTATGATGAAAATAACAAAGAATATAATTATAAGTTTTGTGGTTGGTCATTAACTGAGAGTGGAGATGTAATTGAAAATGCTACTATAGAAAATGAACATGTACAATCAGAGGGTTTACATTTATATGCAGTCTGGAAAAAATATAGATATGTAACTTATAATGCTAATTTTCCACCAGAAGAATACCCTTTAAATAGAACAGGAGAAGTACCTATAGATACAAATAGATATGTTGAAGGTGATATAGTCACTATATTACAAAATGGTGAAAATAATCCGCTAGGTGGAGAAGAGGATAAGGACAAGTTTTGTGGGTGGGTTTCTGATATAGAAAAAGCTCAAATTCCTGTAATAGCAAGTGAGGCAGAAGAAATCATTATAATAGATAAAGAAGATGTAATATTATATTGTATGTGGGGAAAATATAGAGTGGCATATAGTTCAAATTTTCCAGCTGGAACGGGTGTAAGCGGTACGGCACCAGTTAACACATATTCATATCTAACAGGTGCAAGTGCAATTGTAGCATCTAATACAGGAAATTTACAAGCAGGTTCCTATGAACTTCTGGGGTGGACAACAGTAAGAAATGATGGGTCAACTATGCTAAATTTTGGAGATAGAATAATATTTGATAAAAGTAATATTATTTTATATGGATTTTGGAGAAATAATGAAGAATAAACTCTGAATCAAGAAAAAAAGAAGGCTGGTAATTTAGCATATGTTAGTTATTATGATAATGATACTAGTTCAATTAAAGTTACTGGGATTAGATTAACTAATATTGGATTTAAACCAAATGTTGTTTTTATTAAGGGGTCAGGAGGGGGTTATTATGACTTTTATACTATTGCTTTTGATTCTAATTTAACTAGTAAACCTAACTTTTGCTATTGTGCTTCTCTTGACCGCAGAAATAGTTCTTATGATAAGCATTATTATGTCAAGATTAATCAAAGTAGTGAAACTAATGATAATGCTGTAGGTATGTATAATGACAGAGTATTCTTACCATTTTTGTTTACTGGAAGTAATCCTGGAGCTACTTTTGATTGGTTTGCTATTAAATATATATAGATAATCTAAAATACAATAAAATAAATATGTAGAATTAATAAATTTATCATACAAGATACAAGAAGTTTTAATAACATATAAGACTTAGATAACCTCTAAGTCTTATTTTAATACAAATAAGGAGGTTTTCATGAATGAAGAACTTTTCAACGCAGATTTAAAAAGACATGAAACAAGAATAAATAAACATGAAGAAGAAATAGATGAATTAAAGATAGCAAATATAGAATCTAAAGCAGAGTTAAAGGCACTATGTGAGAATTTGAACTCACTTACAAGCATGTTGAAATGGTTGATTGGAACAATGATTACAACACTTATAGGATTCTTTATATTTGCTATTCAGAGAGGAATATTTTAAATTAGGAGGAAAATAAATGGATAATTTAATAAGTTTCATACCAGAGCAGTTGCTAATTTTAGTAGCTGCTCTTTATGTTATAGGAGCAGGCTGTAAGAAGTATAAACAGTTAGATAACAAGTATATTCCAGTAGTGTTATTGATACTTGGGGTAGGTTTTTCAGTATGGATGTTAGGGTTAAATGCTGATGCAGTCTTACAAGGTGTAATTTGTTGGGGTATATCAATAGGTATAAATCAAACTTACAAACAGCTAAAGGATGGTGAAAAGTAATGAAAATATGTATAACAGTAGGACACAGTATTTTAAAAAGTGGTGCATGTACTTCTGCTGATGGAGTAGTTAACGAGTATCAATATAATAAATCTCTTGCACCAGTATTAGCAGATACATTCAGAAAAGAAGGACATAAGGTAGATGTAATAATATGCCCCGAAAAGCAGTTTAAAACTAAAACAGAAGAAAAGTCATATAAAATACCTAGAGTTAACGGTGGAGGATATGACTTACTTATAGAGTTACATTTAAATGCAAGTGATGGTCAAGGAAAAGGTTCAGAGGTGCTATATTATAGTAATAAAGGTCTAGAGTATGCAACTAGAATATGTAAGAAACTAGGCACAGTATTTAAAAATAGAGGTGCTAAATTAGACAAAGGATTATATATTTTAAATAGTTCCAAGCCTACAGCCATATTAATTGAAAGTTTCTTCTGTGATAATAAAGAAGATTATGAGAAGGCTAAGAAACTTGGATATGAAGGTATGGCCAAATTAATTGTAGAAGGCGTATTGAATAAAACTATAAATAATGTAGAGGTGGGCAAAATGTATAAACACACAATAGTGTACAGTGGTGATGATAAGGTATCAGCAGACATCTTAGGACTATATTACAAGAGGTCAAAAGAAAGTTATTTAGTAGTAGACATAAAAGACTATAAGCCACATCAAACACAAAATCTGTATGTAATTGGTGGAGTAACTTGTAATAAGATGAAAGAAATGAGTAAGACCACAGGAGAAAAGTTTACTCAGATATATGCTGATGATGTATGGTTAACTATGGATAGAGCTAGAGAGTTTGTAAAAGAAAAGTTATAGAATTGACATACACTAAAATAGGTAAGACGAATTTTATATAAGATTCTTCTTATCTATTTTAATGGGTTAAATTTTATACTAAAGCACACTCGCACAACAAAATCATTATTCTATGAAGGCAAGACTCTACAATATCTTCTCCATATTTTTTAATGAAATCATCAAGCTGAGTTTCTATGAATGAATAATATTCTTTTAAATTAGCAATATATGCAGTCATTATGTGAATACATTCATCAATCATATCATTAAACATAAGCAATCCCCCTAGAAAATGAAAAATAAAAAATATTCAGTAAATTATGCATATTATGTTATCTAAAATCTTATTTAAATAATACTTTTTTTAAAAATATTTTACAAGTAGATATGCGAAACTAGTCATTATAATTGTAAAACTAGTTATATTTATTAATTGTATAGCCAAAGAGAAGTACACAGCTATAAAAGGTAATGATTTGATACACTTTACAAAGTATTAGATTTTATCAATAGATAGAAGTAAATACTATATGAAAGAATTATAAATATATGGAAAAATATGTTTAATATCGTTTTGATTAAGGTATAAATTTAATGAATAGAATGATAAGGGGTGGATAAGATGTTAATACATGATAAGAGCTTTTATCCAAATAATATTTATCCAACAATAGACTTTCTAAAGATAAAAAGACAATTAAAATCAATATACAAAAATGATTTATCAGATTGTGGAAGTATATGTATAATAGAAAGAAAAGAATATTCTGTAAGTATAAATAGTATAGGTGAGATAAATATATATTATGATTTAGAATATGAAGATAAGATACAGAGTATAGTCGGTGAGATTGAACAGTTATTCAAGTCTCAAGTTAAAAATTTTAGTGTATCAAAATTTAAGCATTGATGATTAGGAGGTAGCAACTGGAGTTAGTTGTTACCTTCTTTTGCTATATTTTCTTTCTTTAAGTTTTTTATTTTCCATATCATCTAATACTTGCAATGAATTAATACGAAATTTCTGGTAACTATCTGATTTTTGCTGAGCTTCACATATTAGATACAAATAAATACCAAAAAAAGCCCCTATTATAGCACAAGCATTATAAAAATCTTTTATAATATTGCTAGCAAATAGGCTAAAGAAAATTGATATAAATGCGGAAATAATAGCAATTGCAAATGGAATTGCTGGATTATTTTTAGCCTCTAATAGAGTTTTGATGCGTGTTTTTTCTTTTTTTATATTTTCTATTGAATCCATCTCCCGAAGAGAATTGTAAAATCTGTAATTATATTCGTAATATTATTCATATTCTTTTATTTCCGATTTTTCTTCATTTTGAATAATTTTTAATTGTTCTACACCACTTTTTAAAAAAATTTAATTATATCAAAATTTTACTAGAAATAGAAGCTATATAAGTCTATTTAAGTTAAATACTAGAAATACTATGTTAAAATTCAAAAATTAGAACCATAGATATTTAAAGACTTCGTTCTTTGTTTGGCAAGAATCGTTTGCATATTTTGATAAAATATAAAGCTTTTTGAAATAACGTTCTTTACATTCTTGAATCGTTCGTGTATAATAAATTAGGAGGTGAAAATCATTGAAGTATTCAATTGAAATTGGAAAAATAGTTGAAGGTGCCTTAAAACGCGATCAACTTAAAGTTGTTAATTATACAAAGCAACTTATTGCTAAATTAGAAAATGATGATGAAATGCGTGCTGCAAACAAATTTAGTAAAATGTTGGCGATACAAAATGAGACAGTACTTTCGGCAATGGGTATGAATAAAGATGTAAATATTCCTGTAGATGCCGAATCCCGTACAACTATGGCTGATATTATTTACCCTACTGATAATACTATTGAAGTTATTCTTTCTAAAAGAAATATAGAAAATCTGAACTCATTTATTTTAAGTTATAAAAACGCTGACAAGTTAAATTTATTAGGAGTTGGCGTATCTAATACATTGTTGTTATATGGTCCACCAGGATGTGGAAAAACAAAATGTGCATATTTAATCGCAAAAGAATTGCAGTTACCTTTAGTGGTTGCTCGTTTAGACAGCTTGATTTCATCTTATTTAGGAACGACAGCAAAGAATATACGTACTTTATTTGAGTTTGCGCAAAGGACGCCTTGTGTTTTATTTCTTGACGAATTTGATGCTATAGCAAAAGCTCGTGATGATAGTAATGAATTAGGTGAATTAAAACGTGTTGTAAATAGTTTGCTACAAAATGTGGATATGATGAGTAGTGACAGTTTGTTATTAGCAGCAACAAATCATGAAAATATGTTAGATTCCGCTGTATGGAGACGTTTTGATTATAAATTAGAAATTGAGTTACCAGATATTGATGCAATTATAAAAATGATTAATCTTTTTGTTAATGGAGCAGTAAATTTAAGTAATAAAGAAACACATGAGTTAGCAACTGTATTTTACGGATTAAGTGGTGCTAACATTGAAGAAATCATTAAGAGGTCACTTAGAAATGCAATAATTCATGGAGATTGTTTTTCTAAAGTCAACATATATGAAGATTATTTCACTTTTAAGAAGATAATTCCTCAAAGTTGTGATGATGAGAGAATTTTGTTAAAAATTAAAGCAAAATTTTTACGCAATTGTGATGAGAAAGTTTTTAGCTATTCAGTTATTGCAGATATTTTAAATATCTCTAAAACAACAGTATCAAAATTAATAAAGGAGGAGAATGAATAATGGCGGAAAAAAATTTGCCTATAAAAATAGTACTTCAAAAATCAAGTGATACACAAAAAAATTTAAATGGTGGAGGAACTACCTTTTTTGGAGAAGTAACATCTTCATTACAGTGCAAAATTTCAAGTAAATTTGAAAAAATTTTAGAATTTTATGAAGATGTTTTTTCTGAAAATGAATTTGTTCCAGCTGTTGGTAAAATTACTGTAAAGCAGGAAGCTATAGCTAAATCTCATAAGCCAAATGATTTTTGTCGCAATTGTCCTATTATTGGGAGTGAGGATTTGAACGAGATATATATCAAAATTACCAAAAAATCAATTATAGATACTATTGAACTAATTCAAAATCCTCCTTCAAAAAAATTTCGTGCAAATTTGACAGCTATTGAAGATATTCAACCAATTATAGCAAATGAAAAAATTTCAAAAGAACTAAATGAAATTTCTTTTCAAGGAAAATTTGATAAAATAAAAAACAAAATTAAAATTAAATATTTTGATTTTGATGATGATTTTGATAACACTCAGATTAAAAATTATATTATAGGAAAGCTTGAAGAATTTGGATTCGAGGAAAAGTATGAATTGATTACATATGGCGATAATATAAAGTTTATCAAGATGGAAGTTTCTTCTTATGAAGATATAATAAAAATATCATCTATAAATGGTGTGAAATCAGTAGATTTTTTTCAAGAATATTCGCTTCCTTTAGGTGAAGTTTCAGAAACTAGTTTACAAGCACTTTTAGATAATAAGTACTCTGATAGTGAAACTATAATAGGAATAATTGATGGTGGAATAAGTGATGATAATAAGTTTCTGAAACCATATATTATTGCTAGAGAATCATATGTAAATGAAATCTATCGCAATCCAAGTCATGCAACATTTATTGCATCTACAATTCAATATGGGAATACACTAAATGGAATTGAGTCTACTGACTCAAAATGATTTAAATTTGTAGATATAATTGCTATTCCTAATAGTGATTATAAGTTTGGGCCAGTAGATACTGTTAGTGAAGAAGAATTAATGGAGATTATAGAAGAAGTTATGCAGAAATATTCTTCAAGTGTTAAGATTTGGAACATTTCACTGGGAATTGAAACAAAGGTATGTGAAGGTTCAATGTCTGATTTAGGTGTTTTTTTTGATTATATTCAAGATAAATATAACATCCAATTTTTTGTATCTAGTGGAAATCTTAATACAGCGTTGTTAAGAAAATGGCCTATACAAGAAGGTATAGGAGAGATAGATAGAATTATTTCACCTGCAGATTCAGTTAGAGCGATTACTGTGGGTTCTGTGGCTCTCTATGATTCAGAGAAGTCAATCGTAAAGACAAACGAACCATCTCCTTTTAGTCGCAGAGGTCCAGGTGCAAACTATATAATTAAACCAGATGTAGTTGATTATGGAGGAAATATAGCAACTGATTTAAGTATAGAAGGATTAGGAATGAAAGGTATGGATAGTAATGGAAATATAATTGAAGGTAATGGAACAAGCTATTCAAATCCTAGAGTAGTTCAAAAATTCACCTCTATATATGATGAGATGGTTGAAAAAGATATGTTGCTTGCAAAAGCAATGATTGTTCATTCAGCAAGGATGACATCACGTAATATTTTAAGTAAAAATAGAGATAATATAAAATATTATGGTTTTGGAATACCTGCTGTTAATGTTCAAGATATTTTGAAATGTAGTGAAGATGAGATAACTTTAGTTTTTCGACAAAGAGTTCCTCAAGGTTTTCATCTTGAAATGTTTGATTTTCCATATCCTGCTTCTTTGATTAGAAATGGAAAATGTTATGGGGAGATTGGAATGACACTTGCTTATAATCCAACTCTTGACATTCGTTATGGTAGAGAATACTGTAGAACTAATATTGATGTAAGTTTTGGAACTTATAAATATGATGATGTTTCTGGTAAAATTGACTTTTCTGGTGAGGTTCCACTTGAAAAATCATGGGATGAAAAGTTTGAAAAGGCAAGAGTAGAAAATGGATTTAAATGGAGTCCTATTAAGTCTTATTATAGAAGATTTAGTAAAGGTATTAAAGCTGGTGATGGATGGAAGATTAGAATAGATATGAATCCAAGAAATGGATTAAATGCTGTCGCACAAGAATTTGTTTTGATAGTAACTATTAAGGATAATGAAGGAAATGATATCTATTCAGAAGTTGTTAATGGACTTCGAGAAAGAGGTTATGTTACTAATAATCTTGAGACTAGACAAGAAGTTCGTCAGCGACAATAGAATAGAATAGATTATTTTATAAGATGTTCAGAAATGGACATCTATTTTAATATAAAAATAAGTTAATTACGTTATTTTATCACTTTTAGATAGGAGATTTAATTTTAGAAATAGCAATAAATATGAACATTATTTGTTAATGATTATTCATAAAAGGACTCAATTATTTGTTCTAGAGATGATGCTATTTTTTAAATTTTTTATTACAAAGCTTTTCAATAAATTTATATTAATGAACTATATTTCTTAAAAATAAAAATAAATGGTGGCAAAACCTAACTTGCCACCATCTTGCCACCGAAAATAAAGAATAGAATAAATTTAAATTAAGCATAATAAAACATAAACAACAAAACTGACATTAATAAATTATTGAAATACCAACACTTGTTAAAAAATAACAACAATAAACAAATAAAATAGATAAATATATCCAATTAAGGTATAATTAAGTTTTATATGATATAGTTATATTTGATAATTGACAATGGTAAAACTTGGAGGGAAAAAATGGATGAAAAAAAAATAGATAATATGAATTATTCATATAGTAACTATTCTAAAAAAACAGGTAAGCCAACTAGAAAAATAAAAAATAATAACCTTACACTTGAAACTAAAGAAGATAAACTTTGTTCTAGTTGCAACAAAGAAAATAATCCTAAAGATAATTACTGTAAATTTTGTGGAAATGAACTTTATGAAATAGTATCATTAAAATCGAGCGAAACAAAACTTGACTTAAAATCTAAAATAAAAGAACTCTCATATCACGCAAATACAAGAGGGATATTTTTAACGACCTTTTCAACTATATTCATATTGCTTGTTATTTCGTTAATATTTAAGGCTATAATTACTATTCAATTTAATGATATCAGTTACATGATAAATCCAGCACATATAATGTTAGCCCTTAATCTAGGTCAAATTAGCGTATCTATGTCTACCATGATGGGTTCTGGATTTATAAGTGCAAATATAGGATTGTTAATATTACTTATAATTCCTGTTTTAGGATTAATTATATCAAATTTAATTTTTATGAGAAAAAGATGTAAGGATTCAAAAACTACATTAGCAAATTCTCTTGGAGTTGGAATTTTCTATGGATTAATTTTAGCTATTTTATGTACTTTTACTAATGTTAAAACTAGTTCACATAGTATGCTAGAGTATGGATATGCTTTAGAGTATAGTTATGAATTTTTTAGTGCACTTTTAAATGGATTTGTATTAGGATTTATATGTACATATATAACTAATTATAGAAAAAGCTATGAAAAAGAAAATATGTATATGTCCCTTTTTTCAAATGCTATTAAAATATTCATATTAGGTTATGCTTTAGTGTTAGCAATACTTTTTATATTAACTATATCTGATAGTAGTTATTTAAATGAATTGAATATGAGTGGATATTCAAGTGGTATCGATTTATTTGCTGTATTGCCACAAATTGCTAGTTACATGTGGGCTTTTGCAAATGGAATTTCGGTAACAATAATAAATTCAACAGTTTCAATGCTTAGCTTAGGCTCATCCTCTTTATTTGGAGATACTAAATTAATGTTTTATGCAATGGGGGCTTTGTCTGCATTAATAATTTTATTAAATGGATATAAATTAAGATTTAAATATGATACAGATAATATTAAACCTGTAATAATATTTAGTATATATTATGCATTTTTAATGGGTATGTTGGCTCTATTTAGTACTTTTATACTTGATAGTAATATTAACTTCTTTAATACACCTAGCTATGGAACAACTCTAGTTATGCAATTTAAATTGTTCTCAACTATTATAATTTCATTTATATACAGTTTTGTGATATCTTTAATAGGATATAAGCTAAACTCAGCTGATTAAATATGATTGGAGGAAACTTCTGTGGAAGAAAATAATAAAAAGACAGTAGATGATAAATTTTCTAAGGTTAAGAAAAGATTTGGTAATGGAAAATTTAAGATTGAATTATATAAAGAAAAATCAAAGATAAATAGAGAAATTGATGATATTCAAGAAAAGAAGAGTAAAATCTTTTTAGAAATGGGAATGTTGACTTATCAAAAAATTAGAGAAAATTCTATTGATGATGAGTGTTTTGATAAATTCTGTGATGAGTTATTAGAACTTGATAAGATAATTTATGAAAAAAATATGGAAATTAATGATATGGAAATTGCAGAAAGCAATGTAACTTGTGAATGTGGCTATATTGGAAATATAAATGACAAATATTGCGCTGAATGTGGTAAAAAATTTGAATTAGATAATGATTGCGATAATTTTATAGTTTGTGGTTATTGTGAAAGTGAAGTAGATTCGGAATCTGAGTTTTGTCCATGTTGTGGTAGAAAAATTATTATGGATTTAGAGTAATATTGGGGAACCTATGTATTATATACATGGGTTTTTTTATTGAAATCATTTGTATCTATATAGGAATGAAAATAAAAACCAAAAAAATGAAATAAATTTTCTTAAAACTGTGAAATATAAGGAAATACTTGGAATAAATCTATAAAAAAATAGAATTAATAAAAAAATATGAAAAAATATTGCAAAGAAAAAGTTTTCATGTTATTATTAATACATAAATTAAGAAAATAAATTTCAGAAATGAGGTAATCGAAAAAATGCTAGATAAGGTAAAGGGAAGACTAATAGTATCATGCCAAGCTTTAGAAAATGAACCTCTTCACAGTTCTTTTATAATGGGTAGAATGGCTAAAGCTGCTCAAGAAGGCGGAGCAGTTGGCATTAGAGCTCAAGGAGTTGATGATATTATTGAAATAAAAAAAGTTACTGGACTTCCTGTTATAGGTATTATAAAGAGAAATTACGAAGATTCAGATATATATATAACACCAACTAAAAAAGAAGTAGATGAGCTTTTAGCAACAGGATGTGAGATGATAGCACTGGATGCTACTAATAGAGTTAGACCAAACAATGAAGATTTAAAAGAAATTATAAATTATATAAAAGAAAATAATGTTTTAGTAATGGCTGATATTTCAAATTATGATGAAGCTGTTAAGGCGCAAGAATACGGTGTAGACTGCGTTTCAACTACATTATCTGGATACACTCCATATACAGAAATTTTAGATGGTCCAGATTTTGTATTGATGGAAAGATTGGTTAAAGATTTAAAAATACCTGTAATAGCAGAAGGAAAAGTAAATACTCCTCAAGATTTAAAGAAAGTCTTTGAAATTGGAGTTCATTCATCAGTTGTAGGTTCAGCAATAACAAGACCACAATTGATAACAGAAAAATTTGTTAAAGCAATTGAAATTAATTAAAAAATTAATTTATAAATTAAAAATTAATTATATTTAACTATATTTGAAAATTAAAATTGGAGGTAAAGATATGAGAACAACAGATATGAAAGGAATTTATTCAGCATTATTAGTTTCATTTGATAAGGAAGGAAATATAAACGAAAAAGGGTTAAGACAAATAATTAGACATAATATAGATGTTTGTAAAATAGATGGTCTTTATGTAGGAGGAAGTACAGGAGAAAACTTCATGCTTTCAACTGATGAAAAGAAAAAAATATTTGAAATAGCTAAGGACGAAGTAAAAGAAGAAATAAAGTTAATAGCTCAAGTTGGTTCAGTTAATTTAAAAGAAGCTGTAGAGCTTGCTAAATTTGCAACTGATTTAGGATATGATGCTATAAGTGCTGTTACACCTTTTTATTATAAATTCGATTTTGAAGAAATAAAACATTATTACAATACAATAATAAATTCTGTAGACAATAGATTAATAATATACTCTATACCATTTTTAACTGGTGTTGATATGAGTTTAGATCAATTTGGAGAATTATTTGAAAATGAAAAAATAATAGGTGTTAAGTTTACAGCAGCAGATTTCTACTTATTAGAAAGAATGAGAAAAACATTCCCAAATAAATTAATATTTGCAGGATTTGATGAAATGATGTTACCAGCTACAGTTTTAGGTGTAGATGGGGCAATTGGTTCTACATTTAATGTAAACGGTATCAGAGCTAGACAAATATTTGAACTAACGAAGAGTGAAAAAATATCAGAAGCACTTGAAGTACAACATGTGACAAATGATTTAATAACAGATATATTAGGAAATGGTCTATATCAAACAATTAAATTACTACTTGAAGAACAAGGCGTTGAAGCTGGATACTGTAGACAACCTATGAAAGAAGCAACTGATGAAATGAAATCAAGAGCGAAAGAAATATACAGAAAGTATTTTTAATAAAAATACTTTTGGTATGGGAGGATTGGTCAAATGGTAGGATTTACTTGGATAGATTTTGCAATACTAGTAGTTTACTTATTGGCAGTTTTATTTGCAGGATTATTATTTTCAAAGAAGGAAATGAAAGGAAAAGAGTTCTTCAAAGGTGATGGAACTATTCCATGGTGGGTTACATCAGTGTCAATATTTGCCACATTATTAAGCCCAATATCATTTTTATCACTAGCAGGTAATTCTTATGGTGGAACATGGATTTTATGGTTTGCACAATTAGGTATGTTTATAGCTATACCTTTAACAATAAAATTCTTCTTACCTTTATACAGTAGATTAGAGATAGATACTGCATATGAATACTTAGAAATGAGATATGAAAGTAAAGGACTTAGAGTACTTGGAGCTTTAATGTTTATAATATATCAAATAGGACGTATGTCTATAATAATGTATCTACCATCAGTAGTTTTAGCAGGTCTTACAGGAATACCTGTAAATGTGTTAATAATAGTTATGGGGGTAATAGCAATAATTTATTCATATACAGGTGGATTAAAAGCTGTTTTATGGACTGACTTTATACAAGGTATGGTATTAATAGTAGGTGTTACAGGTACGCTATTTTATCTAATATCAAGTATAAATGGTGGATTTGGAACAGTGATGGATACTCTTACAAGTGGGCATAAGTTCTTAGCAACAAATGAAGTTATGTTTGATAAAAACATACTATCTACAAGTGCATTTATAATATTTGTTGGAGCTGGTCTTAATACTTTTTCATCATATGTATCAAGTCAAGATATAGTTCAAAGATTTACTACAACAACTGATATAAAACAACTTAACAAAATGACATATGGAAATGGTGTTTTATCAATGGGACTTGCAACAGTATTTTATCTAATTGGAACTTGTTTATTTATATACTATACTCAAAACCCAGATTTAGCACAAACAGTTCAACAAGACCAAGTATTTGCATCATATATAGCTTATGAATTACCAGTAGGTATAACAGGAATACTACTTGCAGCAATATATGCAGCATCTCAGTCAACTTTATCCACAGGGCTTAATTCAGTTGCTACAAGCTGGACTTTAGATATACAAACTATTATAACAAAAGATATGAGTATGGAAAGACAAACTAAGGTTGCACAATATATATCATTAGGAGTAGGTATACTTTCTATAGTTGTTGCAATAATCTTAGCAAATGGAGAAATAAAGTCAGCATATGAATGGTTCAATAGTTTTATGGGGCTAGTTCTAGGAGTTTTAGCAGGAATATTTGTACTTGGTGCGTTTTGTAAAAGAGCAACTAAAATGGGAGCATATATTGGATTTGCAGTATCAGCAATTTTAGTTGTTTATCTAAAATATAGAATGCCCGAAGTAACTTCTTGGGCTTATTCTCTAATAACAATAACTACTTCTGTAGTAGTAGGAACAGTATTTAGTGCAATAGAATCTAAAGTTAAAGCAAAAGTATCTTTACCAAAAGCTGAAACTACAGTTTATTATGAAAAATAATATAGAATTTAAATAAGAAATTATCCTATAGAGTGGCTAGATTAGAGTGATTAGATATATAAATAATCTAGCTACTCTATAAGAATGTATAAAGAACTGTATATGTAAAAAACCTGAAAGTAGAATGTACTTAAAATTATATAGGGAGATAGTGATTATGATATTTGGAAGTATAAATCATAGTAAGACATATTCAACATTACACGAAGACTTACTTAAGTGTTTTGAATATGCTAAAGAAAATTCATTGATAGATTACGAAAAAGGGACTCATACAATAGATGGTGATGATATCTTTGTAAATATTGTTGAGTATGAAACTTGTGAAAAAGAAGAAAGATTCTGGGAAGCTCATAAGAAATATATAGATGTACACTTGATGTTAGATGGATGCGAAAGAATAGATTTGAACTTTATAGAAAATTTAGAGCAAAAGACATATGAAGAAGATAGTGACTTTTTGCCTCTTGATGGGAAAAACAATGGATATGTTGAACTTAGAAAAGGTGATTTCTTAGTATGTTATCCAGAAGATGCACATATGACAGCAATAAAAGTTTCAGAAAAAGAAAATATAAAAAAAGCTATTTTTAAGGTTTTGGTTAGATAATGAAAATTTATATAACTACTAAGGCTGAAAATAGTGATTTAACTTTCAGCGATTAGTGATATTTCGTAAATTTTAGTTAGATTACTATTTTCAGCCTTAGTTTTTTATAAGAAAGTTTAAATAGATATTAAAAGGTTTAGAATTGTATAGAGGAGTTAATTTATGGATAAAATAGATGTATTTTTATTAATAGGACAAAGTAATGCGAGAGGCTTAGGAAATCCAAAAGACAGTGTTATTCCAAATGAGAATTGTTTTGAATACTTAAGTAGCAACGAGATTATAAACATGAGATGTGAATTAGAGACTTCTGAAGGAGATGGTACTATAGCACCTGCATTTTCAAATGAGTGGAATAGACTTACTGGTAATAAAGTTTGTTTTATACACAATGCAAAGGATGGGTCAAGAATAAAAAATTGGAATCATGATAATAACTGGTTTTTAAATGACACTATAGAAAAATTTAATGCAGGGTGTAATACTTTAAGCAAGAATTATAAAATAACAAATAAATATGTTATTTGGATTCAAGGTGAAAGTGATGCAAAATATGGTAGTGATGTTTTATACTATAAAGAGAGTCTAAAGAAAATTGCATATAGACTAAAGGAAGAATGTATCATTGATAAAATGTTTGTTAGTTTAACTGGTTATTGGCTTGGAGAAGATGAATATTTTGTTAGAACAAGACGAATTGCAGCAGCACAAGAATTTGCTTGTAATGAATGTGACATATTAAGCATAGGAAGCAAAATTGCTATGAAATTTCATGACCAAGGTCTAACTATTGATGATGTACATTATAGTCAAGAAGGTCTTAATATGTTGGGAGAAGATTTATGTAAGAATATTTATAAATATCATATAACTGAGAAAAAAATTATATTAAAGGATACCATAGATTTATCAGAAGCGAGAAAATATATCTGTGAGTTGGAAAAAATAAATAAAAAATTCATGTAATATAAAATTTTAATTAGTAATATTGGTTATAAAAATAATTTGTATGGAGATATGTTATGAAAAATTACGTTTGTATAGATATTGGAGGTACTTCAATAAAATATGGATTTATTAGAGAAGATGGGTTAATAATCGATAAATCCAGTTTAGATACTGAAGCAAAAGAAAAAGGTGGACCAGGAATATTATCTAAAATAAAGAAAATAGTTAAAAAATATATGAAAGAAAACAATATTGATGGGATATGTATATCAACTGCAGGTATGGTTGACCCAATTGAAGGTAGGATAGTATTTGCGTTAGAAGAATTAATTCCAAACTATAAAGGTATGGAATTAAAGAAAGAGATAGAAAAAGAATTTAATATAAAATGTGAAGTTGAAAATGATGTTAATTGTGCTGGCCTTGGTGAAATGTGGCTTGGAGCAGGTAAGGGAGCAACTTCTTCTATATGTATGACAATAGGTACTGGTATTGGTGGTTGTGTTATAATAAATAATAAGCTTATAAATGGATTTAGTAATAGTGCTGGTGAAGTAGGATATATGAATATGAATGGAAGTACTTTCCAAGAACTAGCATCAACTAGTAGTTTGGTAAAAAAATTAGCAAAAATAAAAAATATGGATGAAAATGACCTAAATGGGAAAATAATTTTTGATTTAGCAAAGAATAATGACGAAGATTGTTTAAAAGAATTGGATAATATGATAAAATCATTAGCAATTGGTATTGCAAATATATGTTATGTAATAAATCCTGAAGTTGTAATTTTAGGTGGTGGAATAATGGCACAAGAAGAATTTCTAAAACCTAAAATAGATAGAGCATTAAAGGAGATTCTTATAGAAAGAGTTTATAAAAATACTAATGTAGAATTTGCAAAGAGACAAAATGATGCAGGTATGCTTGGGGCATTGTATAATTTTTTAAACAAAATATAGAGAATAGAAGGTTTTTTAATGAGTATTTTAGAACAATTGGAATCACCAACTTTTAAAGTTACAAAGTCAGATAAATTATTGATAGCTTATATAAAGGAAAATATAGAGGATGTATTTTATAAACCAATATCACAAATTGCTAAAGAGAGTAATATTGGTGAAGCAACTATAACTAGATTTGTTAAAAAAATGAAGTTTAATGGGTTGCAAGACTTTAAAGTTACTTTAGCGCAAGAAATATCAAGTAGTAATAAAAAAAATATTATAAATAAGAATATACAAAATGATGAGCCAGCTTTAGATACAGCCAAGAAACTTTTAAACTCAAATATAACTACTTTAGAGAATACTGTTGAGATAATCAATAGTGTAGATGTTCATGACTGTGCAAGACTTATAATAAATGCTAAAAAGGTTTACTTTATTGGTATTGGATATTCAGGTATAATAGCACAAGATTCAAACTATAAGTTTATGAGAATTGGGCTTAATTGTGTAAGTTTTGATAGTAGTCATACTATGATAATGATGTCTTCTATAATGGAAGAAGGAGATTTAATAGTTGCAATTTCTCATTCTGGGGAAACTGAAGAAATTATAAAAACTGTAAAACTTGCGAGAGCTAATAATGCTAAAATTATATCTATTACTGAAAATAAAAATTCTGAATTAAAGGATATTTCAGATGTGCACTTATCTTATGTATCTGGGGAAACTGTATTGGAAACTGGTTCAATATCCTCTAAATTGGCACAATTTTTTATTATTGATTTAGTATATACACAGGTAGTAAAAGAGCTTTCAAATGAAGCTATTGAAAGAAAAATCAAGACTACAAATGCTATAAAACTGTTTAAAAATGAATAAAATCAGATATTTGTAATACTTTATGTGGTTTTCTTAAAAATTTAGTAATGGGGAGATTTTACATGTCTAAATTAAAAGACTATGATATTGACAAAGTAATACTTTTTAATAATTTATGTAGTGAAACTAAGAATCAACTTAAGGAAAAAGCTAAACTAAAAAGATTACAAAGAAAAGAAATTTTATTTTATGAAAAAGAACAATTGGACAGAGTATACGTACTTTTAGATGGGAAAGTATCTATTTTTAAGATAAGCGAAAATGGTGAGAGAAAGGTGATTTTTATATTAAATAATGGAGAAATTATAAATGACATTACCTTTGATTTTACGAAGAATTCTGCTGTTGGATGTGAGGCATTTGAAAATTCAATTGTGTCTTATTATAGCATTGAAGAATTTACAGAAATTATGAAAAATGATTTTCAGCTTACAAAAGATATTATTTCTTATATGGAGAGAAGGACAAGACGTTTATATAGACAGTTAAAAAATTCAATATCTATAAAAGTAGATAAGAAATTAGCAGCAAAATTGTATAGATTAAGTAAAGAGTTTGGAATTTATTGTGGAGAATGGACCTTATTAAATGTAAATCTTACAGTTACATATTTAGCTGATATGCTTGGCTGTAAAAGAGAGACAGTTTCTAGAATGATAAAAGTATTGCAAAAAGAAGAACTTATAAAGATTGATAATAAAGGTTTTTATGTAAAAGAAGCCGAACTATCAAAATACTTTAAAAATAATTAATTATAATTAAATAAAGATATTATTAAGAGAATCTATCCATAGATTCTTTTTTATTTATCTAAAATGATAATATTTGCCTTAAGTTTATTGAAACAGCTTAATTCTGATAGTATAATTAATTTAATATGAACAGTAAATATACAGATGTTGACACAGCTTCTATACTCAGAAAGGGATGTATCAAAATGAAAAATAAAAAATTCATAGGTTATGCTTTAGGTTTGATTTTTATATGTGTATTTGTGATGTTTTCTCTTTGGGATTTTACCTATAATGTTAATTCATTAGTAGAAAAAAGTAAAAAGATGCATTTAGAAGAGTTGTCATTGCAAAGTTCAAATACTATAAATGTTAAGCTTAACTCACTAACAAAGTTTATAAATAGTATTTCTAAAATTATTTCAGAGTCAGAGGGTATGAAGAAAGAAGATATAATGAAATTGCTAAATGATGTATCAAAGGAATCTGATTTTGAAAAAATCTATATTGCATGTCCAGATGGTACAGCCTATACAGGTGATGGAAAGGTCTATAATATATCACAACATAGCTATTTTAAGAAAGCAATGAAAGGGGAAAGCAATATTTCAGAAATCATAAAATCATCTGTTAACAATGAAAATAGTTTTATAGTAGCGTCTCCTATGTACAAAAATGGTAAAGTGATAGGTGTTCTGTATGGTTCTTATTATACAAGTAAATTAAGTGAATTTATAGATGTGACTAGTTTTAATGGAGAAGGAAGTACATATATATTTGAAAAATCAGGAAATCTTGTCTTAAAATCTACTCCAGGAGAAACTGATGATACCATAAATAATGTTAGCGATTTTTTTGATTTTATTTATGTTAGAAAAGATTACAGTTATAAAAACTTTATTGAAGATATATCAAATAAGAAAAGTGGATTTTTAGAATATAAATTTAAAGGAAAAGAGGAATATGCCACGTATACTCCAGTTGGTATAAATGATTGGTATGTATTGTCTTTTATTCCAAAGGCTTTGATAGTGAAAGAGATTTCTAAGATAAACAAACTTGCAATTATATTAACAACTAAAAACTTCATAGCACTTTCAATTTTGATTTTAATTGTATTTTATAAAGAGAAAAAATCCAAAGAAAAGCTTGTAAAAGCAAATCTAGAGATATCTTCACTCACTAACAATATACCAGGAGGTGTTTTTAAATGTAGTGTAGGTGAAAAATATGAATTTGTGTTTTTAAGTGATGGATTTATTAACCTGTTTGAATATACTAAAGAAGAGATAAAATCTATGTTTAATAATAATTTTTATGATGTAATTTATAAAGATGATGTAGATAGAGTGAAAAATGAATTTGCACTTCAAATATTAGAATCAAAAGTAGTTGAAATAGAGTATCGAATGATTACTAAGAGTGGGAATTTTGTGTGGGTTGTAAATAAGTGTGAGCTTATAAAAGATTCTGATGGAAAAGAGTATTTTTACTGTGTGTTGGTTGATATAACAGATTTAAAAAAAGTAGAAGAAGAACTTAAGATTAATGAAGAAAGGCTTAGAATAGCCTTATCCAAGACTTCTAACATAGTATTTGACTATTATATGCATACAAAATCTATACATGTCTCTAGTGATGTCTCTTTAATATATGGATTACAAAAAAATATTGAAAATGGCATAGAATATTTTATAGATTCTGGGATAATACATCCTGACTTTGTTGATGTGTTTAAAGAATCTTTTAATAAAATGGAAAAAGGTGAAGAAAGTGTAGTATCTGTAATAAAAACAAGACTAGTCAATGGAAAATATATATGGAATAGAATGACTCTAACGAATCTATTTAATGGAGCAGAAATTCCAATTAGAGCGATAGGTCTACTAGAAGACATAAATGAGCAAAAAAAAGCTGAAATGCAATATAATCAAGAAGAGCAATATAGAAAAGCTATGTTGTCTGAAGCAATTGCTATATATGAAATTAATTTTTCTCAAGATAAATTTATATCAAGTAATATAAAGCCTGATAACAATTTAGGCTTAAGACCTGCTGGAAAATATTCTGAAGTAATGGAGGCTATTGTTGACGATATAGTTTTTATTTCAGATAGGGAAAACTTTAAAAAAGTATTTTATTATGAAAATGTCTTAGATTCATATAATAAGGGAGTAAATGAGTTAAAGTTAGAGTATCGAAGATATGACATTAATGGTAAGATTTTATGGGAACTTTGTACAATGCATTTACTTAAAGACCCCCAAAGCAATCAACTTAAAGGATTTGCGTACATTAAAGATATAGACAAACAGAAAAAAGAAGAGATTGAGCTTAAATTTAAAGCTGAACGTGATATATTAACAGGAATTTATAATAAAGGTACAACTGAAACTCTAATAAAGAGATTTTTGAGTTTAGACAGAGTTAAAGAAAGTAGTCATGCATTTTTTATTATTGATTTAGACGATTTCAAAGCTATTAACGATAATTTAGGGCATGTCTTTGGTGATAAAGTATTAGTTGAAGTATCAAAAAAATTAACTTCTATTTTTAGAGAGGATGATATAATTGGACGTATTGGTGGAGATGAGTTTGTAGTTTTCATAAAAAATATGAAGAATATAAAATTTATTGAAAACAAAGCGATTGAGCTATGTAATGCATTTAGAAATTATTATACTGGAGAAAATAAGTCATATAAAGTTTCTTGTAGTATTGGAATATCTATTATGCCAAATCATGGAACAACTTTTATTGAATTATATGAAAAAGCAGATAAAGCTCTTTATCATTCAAAAAATCAAGGAAAAGATAGATTTATTATATTTAATGACTCTATTTAAAGTTTAAATGCAAATGGAGGGCTTAAATTTTTAATATAAAGAATATTAAGTTGAATAAGAATATTTTAACTATCTTGATATGATTTAGTTATAAATGGAGGCATATTATGAATGGAAAATATAGATTTACTATTACTATGGTTATTTTTTTACTTATATTAAATACATCATTTGTTTTAGCCACTTCTGAGAAAGAAAAAGTAAGGGTTGGATATTGGCCTAGTTATGGAATTTCTGTTACAAAAGATGGTCAGTTATATGGATATACAATTGATGGAAAAGTAGTAGGTACAGTTTCAGATAATCATTTTAAAAGTGTATTTGATGAATACTGTAAAAAAAATAAAATATCTGTAAAATATAAGTACATAGAAGGTGCAGAAGAACTTCAAAAGGAACTTGAAAAAGGAACCATTGATATGATACTTACAGGAAGCATTAGAGATATACCAAATACAAAGGTAGTATTACGTTTTTCATCAGAGCCTATCTATTATGCAACAACTAAGGGAAACAAAAAAATACTAGATGGTTTGAATTATGCATTAAATGAGATTAAGCGAGAAGATATATATTATGATGGTAATTTATTTAATAAACATTATAAGAGTACTGCAATAGCTACAGAAGTATTTACTTTGGAGGAAAAAGAATATATAAAGAAACATCCTGTAATAAAAGTTGTATCAGGTCCTGATACGTCACCACTATCTTTTTATGATAAAAATACAAATTCCTACAAAGGTATATCAATAGATATATTAAAATCAATTTCAAATAACTCAGGTTTAAAGTTTGAGTATATAAAGGTAGATAATTTTTCAGAGGGTTTAAAAATGGTTGAAAATGGTGAGGTAGATATTTGTGCAAATATGTTTATGTCACGAAGTACTGAGTTAGAGCATAATATTATATTTACTGATGGCTACCTTGAAACTACCATGTTAGGTTTGGCAAAAAATGATATTAGAATGGATGAAAAAACTAAAGTAGCAATGATTAAATGGACAGGGATAGAATCATTCGTAAAAGAATATTATCCAAATCAAGAAGTAAGTTTTTATCCAAATGCTAGTAAATGTATTGAAGCTGTCAAGAAAGAAGAAAGTGATGTATTTATAGGAAGCAACTATATCCTAAATAATATAATTAATACTGAAGAATCTGATGGGCTTATGTTTATGCCAATAAAAAATCAAGTCGTGGATATTGGAATAGGGGTTTCTGAAAAAGCAAATCCTGCATTATTGTCAATACTCAATAAATCCATCAATAGAGTTACAGAAGAAGAGGTTGCAATTGCAGTTACAGGCAGTACGAAGTACTTAGAGCATACAGTTACTCTATTAGATTTTATACAGCATAATATTATGGCATTTATTTTGATAATATTATTTATTATATTTATAGTTTTTGGAATATTTATTGTAAATTATAAGGTACAAATGAATAAATTAAAAAAGATAGCATATGTTGATGAAGTAACAGGTATAAGAAGTCTATTGAAATTTAAAATTGATGCTAATAAGCTTTTTGAAAAATATGGAACGTATAACTTTGTTATATATTATATTAACATAGATAAATTTAAATATATAAATGATATGTTTGGTTTTGAATTTGGAGACAATATTTTAAAATATATAGCAAGAAAAATAGGTGAAAGTATTTTTAAGGATGAAATATATGCAAGACTATCAGACGATAGATTTATTGTAATGACTAAAAAAAGTAATATAGAAAATTTAAGAAAAAGAGCAAATGATTTTTTTGAGATTGTGAATAGTGATAAAGAAAATACATTTAAAATAGATATAATACTTAAATGTGGAGCGTATTTAATTGATAAAGATGATGTAAATATTGATGTAATGATTGATAGAGCTAAGATAGCTTGTCAAACAATAGAAACCAATTATAAGAGTAAAGTTGCTTTTTATGATGATAAAATAAGGCTTTCTATACTTCGTGAAAAAGAAATTGAAAATAATATGGATAATGCACTTTTAAATAAAGAGTTTGTAGTTTATTTGCAACCTAAAATTAACCTTATAACAGATGAGATTGTAGGTTCAGAGGCTCTTGTTCGTTGGATTCATCCAATTAAGGGAACTATATCGCCTAATGATTTTATTCCACTATTTGAGAAAAATGGATTTATAGAAAAACTTGATTTGTATGTTTGGGATAATGTCTTTAGTACAATGTCAAAATGGATAAAAAATGGAATAAAGCCACCACCAATTTCTATAAATGTATCAAGAATTCATTTAAATAATAGAAATATAGTAACTAGTTTAAAATCTTTAATCAATAAGCATAATATACCAGCGCATCTAATAGAACTTGAGTTAACAGAAAGTTTATTTTTGTCAAATATAAGCATGCTTTTAGATATTTTAAATGATTTGCATGATATTGGATTTATTGTATCTATGGATGATTTTGGAAGTGGATATTCTTCACTTAGTCTTTTAAAAAAATTACCAATTGATGTATTGAAGATTGATAGAGAATTTTTAAATGAGACAATTACATCTACACGTGGAGAAAAAGTTATAAAGAATATAATTACATTAGGTAAGGATTTAGATATGCTAATTGTAGCTGAAGGAATAGAAACTGAAGGTCAATTAAATTTATTAAAAAATGCAGGCTGTGATATTGGACAAGGATTTTACTTTGCAAGACCTATGGATATAGAATCATTTGAAAAGCTTGTATTTAAAAGAACAGATTTTTAATTTAAAGTTATAAATAATAAAGAAATATTACTAGAGTTTAATAAACTCTAGTAATATTTTTTTTATTATTTTTAAAACTGTGATAATTATCACAGAAGTATCTAAAAGAAAGTGTTAAGATTTAAACAAGATAATAAGTAAGCAAAACTAAAATATAAGAAAGGTGATAAAAATGAAATTAAAATTAGATTCATCCAAATTCAATGAAGGTCTGAATTTCCTAAAAAAAGACTACAAAATATTTGCACCAGTCATAATGCCATTTAAAGGTACTTTTTCAGATACGGACATGATAAGATACAAGGAAGTAAATACTTTTGAAGAAATGGAATTTGCTCAAAAATCAAACTTTTCACCAAAAGAAGTAGTGCTTCCTATTAATCAAGTCTTATTTTACTTTACTGAAAAAGAATTTAAGGAAAGCGATTTAGACAATAAAAAGATTTTAATTTTTCTAAGAGCTTGTGACATAAATGGAATAAAGAGACTTGATGAAATATATTTAAATAATGGAGAAGAAAAAGATTATTTTTATAAACATATTAGAGAAAAAATAAAATTTGCACTTGTAGGATGTAAAGAGAGTTTTAGAAATTGTTTTTGTGTAAGTATGGATTCTAATAAAACTGATAACTATTCACTTGGATTGAATATAGAAGGAGAAACATTGTACTTAGACATAAAAGACAATGAATTTGAAGTATTTAATGGAGAGCCATCAGAATTTGATGTTAGTCATGTAACAGAAAATTTAATTTCTATAGATATACCAGAAAATATTGATTCTAATGAGATAATAGGAAATCCAATATGGGATGAATATGACACAAGATGTATTGGATGTGGAAGATGTAATTTTGTATGTCCAACATGCTCATGCTTTACAATGCAGGATATTTTTTATAAGGAAAATGAAAATGTAGGTGAAAGAAGAAGAGTTTGGGCTTCATGTCAAGTAGATGGATATACAGACATAGCAGGTGGAAATTCTTTCAGAAAAAAACAAGGAGAAAGAATGAGATTTAAAACTATGCATAAAATAAATGATTTCAAAAAAAGATTTGGATATAACATGTGTGTTGGATGTGGAAGATGTGATGATGCATGTCCACAATATATATCATTTTCAAAATGTATAGAAAAAATAAATGATTTAGTAACTAGTAAGGAGGAGATATAAATGAACTCATATATACCAGTAAGTGCAAAAATACTAGACATAGTTAAACATACTGATAAAGAATGGACATTCAAAGTGAATTGTGATACAAAAGGGGTTCTGCCTGGAAAATTCTATGAAATATCTATACCTAAATATGGTGAAAGTCCAATATCAGTATCAGGATATGGAGAAGATTATATTGATTTTACAATAAGAAATGTAGGTAAAGTTACTAGTGAATTATTCAATTACAAAGAAGGAGATTCGTTTTTTATAAGAGGACCTTATGGAAATGGATTTGATGCATCTTTATATGAAGGAAGAGAAATCGTAGTAGTAGCAGGAGGAAGTGCATTAGCTCCTGTAAGAGGAATAGTTGAATATTTTTATAATAATAAAGATAAGTGTGAAAAGTTTAAATTAATAGTTGGATTTAAATCACCAAAAGATGTTCTATTTGCAGAGGACTTAAAAAGATGGAGTGAAAAATTGGATATTTTAGTTACTGTGGATGGAGCTGATGAGGGTTATAGTGGAAATGTAGGATTAGTAACAAAATATATTCCAAATTTAGATATAAAAGATATAAATAATACTTCTGCAATTGTAGTTGGACCTCCAATGATGATGAAATTTACAGTAGGAGAGTTTTTAAAAAGAGATTTAGACGAAAAAAATATTTGGGTTTCTTATGAAAGAAAAATGTGTTGTGGAATAGGAAAATGTGGACACTGTAAGATGGATGATACTTATATATGTTTAGATGGACCAGTATTTGATTATTCATATGCTAAAAATCTTATTGATTAGGGGGTGGAGTTTGTGATAAGAGATTTAAATACTAAAAAAGTAATGAAAAATGCTTATAGAATTACAAAAACAAAATATAAAACTTCTTTAAGAGTTAGAGTGCCAGGAGGTCTTATTGACCCTGAAAGTTTAATCACAGTTTCTAGGATTGCAAATGAATATGGTAATGGTCAGATACACATAACTACAAGACAGGGATTTGAAATCTTAGGAATAGATATGGAATATATGGAAGAAATAAATAATATCATACAACCTGTTATTGAAAAGATGAATATAAATCAAAGTGAGAAAAATGCAGGTTATCCAGCAGCAGGTACGAGAAACATAGCTGCATGTATAGGTAATAAAGTCTGTCCAAAAGCGCAGTATAATACAACTGAATTTGCAAAAAAAATAGAAAAAGCAATTTTTCCAAATGACTTACATTTTAAAGTGGCATTGACTGGATGTCCGAATGACTGTATAAAAGCTAGAATGAATGACTTTGGAATTATAGGAATGACCTTACCACTATATGAAAAAGATAGATGTGTGAATTGTGGAGCGTGTGTAAAAAAATGTTCAAAACTATCTGTTGGAGCATTAAAAACAGAAAATAATAAAGTAGTAAGAGATGGAGATAAATGCATAGGTTGTGGAGAATGTGTACTAAATTGCCCAACAAATGCATGGACTAGAGATGAAAAAAAATACTATAGATTAGCTATAATGGGTAGAACAGGTAAGAAAAATCCAAGACTAGCAGAAGATTTTCTTTTATGGGCAGATGAAGACAACATAATAAAAATAATACTTAATACTTACAAATATGTAGAGCAATATATAGATAAAGATGCACCAGGAGGGAAAGAGCATATAGGATATATAATTGACAGGACTGGATTCATGGAATTTAAAAAATGGGCACTTGAAGGTGTACAATTTGAAGAGATAACTAAAGTACATGAAAATATATACTGGAGTGGTGTTAAATATCTATAAGTAATAAAAAAATATATTTAAATAAATTATAAATTTAATAGAAGGAAGAGGGAATTATGCATAAAGAAACTTTGGATAAATTGACTAACGCAGCTATAAATAAAATAAATTTATTAAATACAAGTAAGATAAAATATTTAGTGTCTTCTGCTTTTGCAGGACTTTATGTAGGTATCGGTATACTTTTGATATTTACTATTGGAGGGATTTTGACAGATGCAGGTTCTCCTATGACAAAGATAATGATGGGGTTATCGTTTGCAGTAGCACTTAGTTTAGTTGTAATGACAGGAACAGAGCTGTTTACTGGAAATAATATGGTAATGTCTGTAGGTATGCTAAATAAAGGGGTAAGTATAAAAGATACTTCTAAAATATGGATATACAGTTGGGTAGGAAATTTAATAGGAGCTTTAATTTTAGGTATAATGTTTGTAGGAACTGGTTTAGTAGATAAAGGTCCTGTAGCAGAATTTTTTGCAAACACAGCAGCAGCCAAGGCATCTATGCCATTTATGTCTCTTTTCTTTAGGGGAGTTTTGTGTAATATTTTAGTTTGTGTCTCAGTTTTATGTTCATTTAGAACTAACAATGATAGTGCAAAAATAATTATGATATTCCTATGTTTATTTGCTTTCATAACAACAGGGTTTGAACATAGTGTAGCGAATATGACAATCTATAGTGTTTCATTATTTTCTCCAACAATTCAAACAGTTAGTATTGGAGGAGCTATTTATAATTTAGTAGCAGTAACACTTGGAAACATTGTTGGAGGAGCTTTATTTATGGGACTTGGTACTTACATACTAGGTAAAGAAAAAATTAAACAAGTTTGCTAGATAAATCTTACAACGCCCTCAATAAGTACAAAGATTGTATTATTGAGAGCGTTGTTTTTAATTTTAAAAAAATATTTGAAAAAAAAACGTATGCTGGCATATGAATATATATGTTATATATGATTATAAAGTTCGTTAACATATGAATTAAAATTAGAATTATAAATAGAAAAATTAGAATCCTCACGTAGAAAAGACGATTTTGAATACGATAATAAGTGTGATAAAATTGACTTTGTTGAAATTTTTAAGGAGGTATTTGATGACAAAAAAATTAATAATATCAAAAACTAAATTGTTTATTTTTATAATAGCATTTATATCTGCATTTATAGCTTTATTTGGAAGTAAAAATACACTTATAGGTGTGGCTATAGTAACAGCTATGCTAATGCTTTTGGAAAGGGATTTAACTATTTCTCCAATTAAAAATTTACTGAAATACTTGATAATAAACGTAACATTAGGAGTATTATCGTTTTTTGCAGTACAAAATATGTATTTAGGAATTTTATTAAATTTTATAGCATTATTTATAATAGGATATTTATTTAGTTATGACTTGAAAAGGGCTGTATATGTACCTTTTGGTCTTATGTATATATTTATGATAAGTATACCTGTAGGATTAAGCGAATTTCCTATAAGATTATCGGCTTTAGCTAGTGGTTCACTTGTCATAATGATTGCTCAATTTGTTATGAATAGAAATAGAATGAAAAAAATTGGTGACAAAGAATTAATATCTATATGTGATGAGTTGTTGGAAAAAATAAATCTTTTAAAAAATATTATTAACAGTGATAATTCTGTAAATAAGTCTAATATGAGAAAAATAGATAGTTGTAATTACACAATAAATTCTATATCAAAAGGTCTTAAAATGGTTATATTTGATAATAGAAAAGATGATTTTTTTATTAGTATTAAAGGAATGGATATAATAAATATCTTATTTTCATTAGAAAGAATAAGTTTAATCTTAGATAGATATAAAATAGATACTAAGGAATTTGAGGATGAAGACATAAAAAATATGCTAAAAGAAAGTAGTACAAATAGTAAAGAAGATGTTTTAGTTGTAGTATCTAAAGAAGTAAATTATATCAAGATGTGCTTAGAAAATAAAGATAAGATAACTGATAAAGAAATACTTGGATTTAGAGATTATGTTGTCGCTCAAGATACTAAAAATATAAATTTGAAAGAAATTTATAGTGCTTTAGAAAATCTATATGAATTTTTATTAGAGTACAAAAAGGTAAAATCAAAAGAGGAAAAAAGAGTTGAAAGAAAAATAAAGATACCACGTGAATTTAAAAGAATATCAATATATAAACAACATTTTAATTTAAAATCTATAAGATTTTCTTATGCAATAAAAATCGCTTTGGCTGCAGCAATCTCAGGTTTTATTATGGATTATTTTCACTTAAAAGATGGAAGATGGATAATGTTAACTGTGTTTTCATTAACGCAACCTTATGCAGAGAACTGTTTGCAGAAATCCAGAAAAAGAATAGAAGGTACACTAGTAGGAGCGGTAATATTTATTGTTTCATTTTCAATAATAAAAGATAATACATTAAGGTCATTAATAGTACTTTTAGCAGGATACATAAACTCATATGTAGTTGATTATAGAAAACTGATAGTGTGTGTAACTGTTTCAGCCCTTGGTTCGGCAGCAGTTATGGGAGACCCTAATGTTTTAACTATGAGTAGAATTTCATATGTAGTATTAGGTGCAATTATTGCATTAATAATAAATAAATTTGTTTTACCATATGATGCAAAAATGGGGTATCAGCATGTTATAGATGTGTATAAAGGTATAGTTAAAAATATAATTAATGAAGTTAATAAATCTATTGAAAATTCAACCAATGTTCATTATATAAAGAATCTATTATTAGTGCCATCACTTATTGAAGATAGACTTATGCTGATAAATACTATATACAAAGATGAACATCAAGATGATTTCTTAGAAAATCAACAATTACTAATAAGTAATATGTACAATTTATATATAAATGTCAAAAAGAATAATATTAGAGATGAAGATGTAGAAAGAATATTGAGAGATACTAGTTATATTTCAAATTATGATGCTGATAAATATGATGAAGGAAGAAGTGTAATTTTAGATAGTATTGAAAGTACAGTAAGTTTAGGTGATAAAATAATTTGTCTAAATTTACTTCAAACCTTAAATGGTGTAAAAGAAATGTATAGAATAAGTAATATCAGTAAAATGTTAGTGCAAGAAGTTGCATAGTTTTCTAATCTAATTAAATTATATAAAAAGTCATAGCTTTAAAATAAAGTATATGACTTTTTCTTTTATACAATGTTAACAGAAAATAGTATATTAAAAACAAAAACCATATATTTATGAATTTTGTGTGAAAAAGGTTAAAATATTGATTTTTTTCATTGGTTGAAAAAATAATTTACTTAGGATAAACTATAATAGTATTCAAATATTATGGGGGTTAGATTTATGAGTAAAGATGTAAAGGTAAAGCGCAATAAGAAATATGATACATTTAGTATAACTATGGAACTTGAAAGACCTTTACTTTATGATGAGGTTGAAAACGAAGATGATAAAAATGATAATAGAAAATTTAATATAAAAAAGAAAATATTCATGGGAATAGGTATACTGTTTGTATTGATTCTGCTTAGTTTTTTCATATGGATAAACAAAACATATGAACCTCAAAAACTAGCAAAAGAAGCATTAGTTAGCAATAGTAAAGTTGAGGTAACCATAAATGAAAATATTTCATTTACACCGAAGGGTAGAAAAGTTTCTAAAGGTCTAATTTTTTATCCAGGAGCTAAAGTAGAAATTGAATCATATGCACCACTTGCAAGAAAAATAGCAGAAAGTGGATATGAAGTGGTAATTGCAAAAATGCCACTTAATCTAGCTATACTTGGAACTAATAAAGCACAGAAAATTATGGATTCTTACAATAATATAGAACATTGGGTAATAGGAGGTCACTCATTGGGTGGAGTTGTTGCATCTAATTTTGCACGTGACAATAAATTAATTGATGGAGTTGTGTTTTTATCTTCCTATCCAATGGGCAATGAACTAAAACAGCTAGGTAAAAAGGTTATATCTATATGGGGAAGTAAAGATGGAGTAGTTAATTTTAAAAATCTTATAGAAGCAAAAGAAAAACTTCCTGATGATACAACTTATGTTGAAATTGAAGGGGGAAATCATGCACAATTTGGAGATTATGGAAAACAAAAGGGAGACAATGATGCTATTATAAGTCAAGAAAAACAGCTTAAGATTACTGCAAATAGTATTATTAAATTTTTAAATAATATATCTTAAACAAAAGCTTGAAGTTTATAATATATATAAAGTATTATTTTAAGTAAATATTATTAATATAATAAAATTAAGAGTTGATTAAAAGGGGGATTTTAATATGGAATATGATATGCCACTTTATAGACCGCCAAGTGAGGCTTATAGTCTTATAATACAAGTTACACTAGGATGTTCTCATAATAAATGTACATTTTGTAGTATGTACAAATCAAAGAAATTTAAAATAAAACCATTAGAAGTAATAAAAAATGAAATTGATATATTTAGAAGACATTATAAAAATGTAGACAGAATATTTTTAGCAGATGGAGACGCATTGATAATACCAATGGAAAAACTAAGAGATATAATATTGTATATAAAAGAAGTTTTTCCAGAGTGTGAAAGAATTACTCTATATGGCTCTCCTAAGTCTATAGAGAAAAAAACTGATGATGAACTTAAAGAGTTAAAAAAACTTGGTGTTAAGATGATTTATCTAGGGCTTGAGAGTGGAAATGATGAGGTATTAGAAGATATTAAAAAGGGATTTAATAGTGAACAACTTATAAAAGTTGGTAGAAAAGTTAAGCAAAATGGTATTAAATTATCAGCTACTGTAATAGCAGGTCTTGGAGGAACTAAAAAAACGAATCAACATGGAGTTGATACAGGAAAAATGCTAGGAGCAATTTCACCAGATTATGTAGGTGTATTGAGTTTAATGGTAGAACCTAATACTGAACTTTACGATTTGCTTCAATCAGGTGAATTTACAGTATTGGAAGATAAAGCTGTGCTACAAGAAATTAAAGAAATGATAAAAAATATAGATACCAATGAAAAAGTCGTATTTAGAAGTAATCATGCCTCAAATTATGTTAACCTAAAAGGAATATTACCTGAGGATAAACAACGTCTAATTGATGAGATAGATTATTATCTAAGTAACTTAAAATTAAAAAGAGAAGAGTATAGAAGACTGTAAAATTTAGCTATTCTTAATATATATGTGTAGATGTAAAATATTAAAATTATCTAGAGTTTAAGTAATCATGCTACATTAATAGTGTATCACTATTAATGTAGCATGATTTTTTTTGTTAAGAAACATAATCATAAAATTATAGAAAAAATCTATCAATAATGATAAAAATATGCACTGGTTTAATAGATTTCTACGCATTATAATAGAGACATAAATTTAAAACACAAAAACTATAAACATAAAAACGTGTGGAGGAATAGAAATGAAAATATATCAAAATATCTTTGAACCATTAACTATAAAAAGGATGAATGTAAAAAATAGAATAGTTATGCCACCAATGGGAACAAACTTTGGTGGAGAAAGTGGAGAATTTAAAGATGAACACATTAAATATTATGAACAAAGAGCTAAAGGTGGAACTGGACTTATAATTGTAGAAAATGCTTGTGTAGATTTTCCTTTAGGTTCTAATGGAACTACACAAATAAGAATAGACCATGACAGATACATACCTGCTTTATATAAGTTAACTGAGAGTCTACATAAACATGGTGCATGTGTAGCTATACAAATTAATCATTCAGGTGCTTCAGCTATGCCAGATAGAATAAATGGATTAACTCCAGTATCTTCTTCGAACATACCCTCAAAAAATGGAGGAACAATACCAAGAGAATTAAAGAAAGCAGAAATACTAGATATAGCTAAAAAATATGGAAAGGCAGCAAAAAGAGCTCAAATAGCTGGTTTTGATGCTATAGAGATACACGCTGGACACTCATATCTAATAAGTCAATTTTTATCCCCAATTTACAATAAGCGTACAGATGAATTTGGTGGAAGTCTTGAAAATAGAGCGAGATTTGCAAAACTAGTAATTGATAAAGTTAGAGACGAAGTAGGAGCCTTATTTCCTATATCTTTAAGGATAAGTGCTGATGAATTTATAGAGGGAGGAAATACTTTAGATGATACTTTAAAGCTTCTTGAATATTTAAATGAAGAAGTAGATATATATAATGTATCAGCAGCATTAAATGATTCTATACAATTTCAAATCGATACAATGACATTAGAAGATGGGTGGCGTTCATATATGTCTAAAGCAGTTAAAAAAAGATTTGGAAAAACAACAATAATAACTGGAAATATAAGGAATCCAGAGATAGCATCAAAAATACTTGAAAATAATGAAGCGGATTTTATAGGTATGGGAAGAGGCCTTATAGCTGACCCTAATTGGGCTGAAAAGGTAGAAAATGGAAAAGAAGATTCAATAAGAAAGTGTATTTCATGTAATATAGGATGTGCAGGTAATAGAATTGGAGCAAATAGACCTATAAGATGTACAGTAAATCCAGACTTAATAAATGGAGAAGAATATAAACAAAGAAAAGTAAATAAGACAACAAATGTGGTTGTTATAGGTGGAGGAACGGCTGGTCTCGAAGCCGCAGCCACAGCAGCAGAGGTGGGCTGTAATGTATTTTTATTAGAAGAAAAAGAAGATATAGGAGGGCTTGCTGAGACAATATCAACTTTTCCAGATAAAAGTAGAATAAATGATTTTCCAAAGTATTTAAAACAGAGAGTTAATAAATTAAAAAATTTAATTGTTTTTAAAAATACAAAGGCTGATATTAAATTTATAGAAAATTTAAAACCTGATATAATTATAAACGCTACAGGTTCAAAACCATTACTTCCACCAATAACTGGTTTGATGAATAGGATAGACCAAGAAAATGGAAAGGTGAGTTCAATATTTAAGCTATTTAATGATATAGAATATTTTAAAACAAAAGACTTAGAAAATAAGAAAGTAGTTGTTGTGGGTGGTGGAGCTGTTGGATTAGATGTTGTAGAATTTTTCTCAGAAAATAAGGCTAAAACTTCTATAGTTGAGATGTTACCAGTTGTGGGCAAAGATTTAGACCCTATAACAAAGGTGACAATGATGAAGATGTTAAAAGATTACAATGTTGATGTTTATACAAATACAGCATTATTGGAAGTTGAGGATGATAATTTTAAAGTTAAGAAGAATGAAGAAGAGTTCTTGCTAAATTTTGATTATGGATTTATATGTTTAGGAATGAAATCTAATAATCCAATTTTGAATAATTTAAAGAAATATTTTGAAGCTAAAAATGTGGAAGTTCTAAATATAGGAGATAGTAAAATAGCTAGAAGAATAATCGATGGAGTTAGAGAAGGAAGAAATATAATAACAACTTTAGAAAAGTTAAATCTTTTATGATAATAAATAATAGATATGATTTTAGAAAATTCGAATCTCTTGTAGAGAATAAATAATAAAAGTAAAGTAATTTTAGAAAAGTTAATTTATTTTTGTTTTATAACCTTAGTACTATTTTTAATTTTAATTATATCAAGTAGGACTATTGGCAATATAGTAGATTTAAGGGAATTCCTAAAAAGATTTCCCCTAAATCTCGTTTTAAGATAAATTAGTCATAAAATATTAAACTAATCTATCAATAGCTCCTGATTGAATGTGTTGAATACTTGATTGGATTTTTTCATATGACCAATCCCACCACTTAATTTTTAATAATTTTGAAATTATATCATCATTAAATCTTTTCTTTATAATTTTTGCAGGTATTCCTCCAACAGTAGAATATGGAGGGACATTATTAGTAACTACAGCTCTTGTTCCAATAATTGCTCCATCACCAATTTTTACACCTGGCATAATTACAGCATCATAGCCTATCCATACATCATTTCCAATTACAATATCACCCTTATTATCCCAAGCATCTGTTATATGATTTATGTCTAAATCCCATTCTTCATAAAAGATTGGAAATGTATAAGTAGAGAGTGATTTCACAGTGTGGTTTCCACTAGTCATTAAAAATTTTACATTACATGCAATTGAACAAAATTTTCCGATTATTAATTTATCATTGTTTATAGGATACTGATATAGTACATTATTTTTTTCAAAATCCCTTGGGTCATTATAAAAATCGTTATATATTGTATAGTCTCCAACTTTTATATTGTCTCTTGTAATCACATTTTTAAGATATATAGTTTGATAATCATTACTTCTTGGATATATTTTATCTGAATTTGGAATAGTCATGTTTAAATCTCTCCTTTATATTATGTTGTTTTCCTGACTATCCCATTATTACAATGCATCTCTTCACAGAATCACTCCTTATATATTACTTATTTATTCATAGTTTATTATTTTATTTTAAATAAAATATTTTTAACTAAATTGTATTTTATTACAATTGTCTATTTATTTGATTATATCAAAGTGATAAAAAATTACAAGTATTTAAGATATACTAAATATAAATCATTTTTTATTAAGTTAAATAATGCTATTATTGAATTAAACTTTAATTTTCAACAGTGATTTGACTAGAATATATTGGGTATGATAAAATTATGTTTATATAAATATTTATGTAGTATTTATGTAAATTTATTATCTATATTATATAAATAGATAGTATTTATATGTATTTATTTTTAGGAGGTTTTATTATGAGTCGACTAGAGAGACTCGAAATGAAGAAAGTAGAAACTAAGCATTTGCAACAATTCAATCAATTGTTACGTTATGTATTTCAAGTGACAAACCATGATTTACAACAAGTAGGTTGGGAGGAAAGAGAAATAACTCTTGCTAAACTACCTGTATTAAGACAAGCAGATGTATTTGGTTGGTTTGATGAGGATAAACTAGTATCTCAAATAGCTGTTTATCCATTTAAAATCAATATATTTGGTCAAGAATACGATATGGGTGGTCTTACTGGTGTTGGAACATATCCTGAATATTCTAATTTAGGTCTTATGGATAAATTGATGCGACAAGCATTAACAGATATGAGAGAAAGAAAGCAATCTATATCTTATTTATTTCCATACTCAATTCCATATTATCGTCGTAAGGGATGGGAAATAATATCAGATAAGATATCTTTTGAAATTAAAGATACTCAGTTGCCGAAACCTAAAGCGGTATCAGGAGAAGTTGAGCGTGTAAGTATAGAACACGAAGATGTCAGAAATGTTTATGAACGATTTTCTAAAAAGAGCCATGCATCTATGATTAGAAGTGAGTTGGCATGGGAAGAATACTGGCGTTGGGATTTAGATGACTTAACATGTGCAATTTATTATGATAAAAACCATGAAGCACAAGGTTATGTGTTATATTGGATTTCTGATGAAATATTCTATATTAAAGAAATGGTATTTGTAGAAGAAGAGGCACGTGCAGGATTATGGAATTTTATAAGTGCTCACTTTTCAATGATAAATAAAGTGGTTGGAAATACATATACAGATGAACCATTGGCATTTTTACTTGAAGATGGAGACATAGAAGAAAATATAAAACCATACTTTATGGGTAGAATTGTTGATATAGAACAATTTATAAATCAGTATCCATTTAAAGAACAAGAAAATGAAGTAAAGTTAGTATTTCAATTAAAAGACCCTTTATTAGATTGGAATACAGGAGTATTTACACTAAGTGTTTCTAAAGAAGGTAAAGGTATACTAACCTCTGGTGGTGATAAGTATGATTTGAAGCTTGATATACAAACACTTACAACTATGTTGCTTAGTTATAAAAGACCAACTTATCTTCATAGAATAAAAAGAATTATTTGTGATAAAGAAATAGTAGATTTATTAGAAAATCTTATTGAACGTGAAAATCCATATTTCTCAGATTATTTCTAATAAACTTTAATAAATTTTAAAATGTGTCTGGGATTGTACACAGAGTATTTACTCTGAAACAATCCCTTTTTAACTTGTTCTTATTCCATTTTATCAATTAGATTATTGTTTTTACTATAATTAATAACAAAGTTTCTAAAACTATTAACAGCAGGAGTTAAATATTTATTTTTCATTGTAGCTAAATATATGTATCTTTCATGTATAGGATTTGTTATTGATAAAACCTTTACATTAAAATATTTAAGAGCAAAAATATTTGGAACAACTGCTATACCATAGTTAATAGAAACTAAACCTGCGACAGCTGTATCTTCTTCTGTTTCACATACAATTTGTGGTTTTACATCAACTTTTTCAAAGAGCTTATCAATAATTGGTCTAACTCCACTATCTTCACTGAAAAATATAAAAGGATAATCCTTTGTATCCTTTAAGTCTACACTTTCATTTGAGGCTAAAGGATGGTTATATGGCACTATTACAACCAATTCTTCCTGAAGTATAGCTGTAAAATCTATGTTGGGTTCATTTGGAACAAAAGAGCAAAATGCTAAATCAAATTTTTCATCTTTTAAACTTTGGATAATCTTTTTAGTAGTACCTTGACCAAATGAAAATGAAATATTTTTATTTGACTCTTTTTCTAAAAACTTACCAAGTATATCTGGAATGAAGTAAGCTCCCAATGTATAAATAAATCCTAAGTCTATGACACCTTTTGATATACTCGTATATTCTCTAAGCTTTTTTTCTCCTCTTTCTAATTCACTCAATGCTTTATCAACATAAGTTAAAAAAAATTTACCATATTTAGTTAAACGAACATTTCTACCTTGTTTTTCAAATAAAAAAGTTCCCAGTTCTTTTTCAAGAGCAGATATAGCATGACTTAAGCTTGGTTGAGTTATAGACAATTGTGTAGCTGCTTTTGTATAGTGCTCAACTTTGGCTAAAACTCTAAAGTAATGCAAATGATTTAGGTTCATTGATATTCAATCCCTTCATAAGTAATAAAATTCGGGTTATTTCTACAAAATTATACCATATTATACCATAATTCATAGATTAATTCTATCAATATTAAGAATAATATGTATTTTATTAATAATAATTAAGTAATATAATGAAATTACAAGAAAGAGTGTAAAAAAATTAAATGTAAGTATATAAAATGAAGTACTACTGTAGAATTAGTATTGTTATGACTTATAGTATTTTTACGATATAATAATATTGTGATGTAAAGAATATAAAATCTGATAAAACTTCTATATGTGTGGAGGAGAAATATGAATAATATAGTACAAGTAAAAAATATTAGAATAGGAGAAGGTATACCTAAAATCTGTGTACCAATAGTTGGAAAAACTAAAGAAGAAATTATTGAAGAAGTTAATGACTTAAAGGAAATTTGTTTGGATGTTGTAGAATGGCGTGTTGATTTCTTTGAGAATGTAGAAAATATTCAACAAGTTAAAGAAGTTATTAATGAATTAAGAAAATATATACCAGATACACCTCTATTATTTACATTTAGAAGTATAAAAGAAGGTGGACAAAAATTAATATCAAAAGATTATTATACTATTTTAAATAAGGAAATCTCTAATACAGGATTAATAGACTTAATAGATGTAGAGCTATTTATGGGAGATGAAATTGTAAATGAAATAGTCGAGTTTGCTCATGAAAAAGAAGTGAAAGTAGTCATGTCGAATCATGATTTTAATAAAACTCCCAAAAAAGAAGAGATTATATCTCGTTTATGCAAAATGCAAAAACTAGGAGCAGACTTACCTAAAATAGCTGTTATGCCAAAAAATGAAAGAGATGTTCTAGTGTTGCTTACAGCTACAAATGAAATGGTTCAAGTTTATGCAGATAGACCAATAATAACTATGTCTATGGCAGGAATGGGAGTTATAAGTCGTTTGTGTGGGGAAATATTTGGCTCAGCATTGACTTTTGGAGCAGTTAAAAAGGTTTCTGCACCAGGTCAAATGTCAGTTGAAGAACTAAATTCAATACTATGCATATTACATAAAAGTATTAATTAGTTTAAAAGACTTGAGTATATATGATAAAGGTTGATGTTGTTTCAGGTTTTTTAGGAGTAGGAAAAACTACACTCATTAAAAAAATATTAAAGGCATAAGGTTTTGTAAATTCATTTGATGTATATTTAGAATTTAGCTATTCTTCTGGCAAAACTAATGTTTTTAAATATAGCGGAGTTAAGGATGGAAAAGTAACTATAATAGGATTAAATTTAGGTAATAAAGTTTTAAAAGAATTATTTAATTAAATAACAAAAATATATAATTCTAATTTTGATTATTAAAAGATTATTATAAGAGTCTTTACTAATATAACTAATATGTGAAATTATGGAAAAATAATAATTTTATAAAAATAGATGATAAATATAAATTAAATTATATATGTATATATTGTAGTCCAATAGTGATATAATAATATAAAAAATTTTTATAGAGAGTGAGATTACATATGCGAAGACTTGAAGAGATATTAGAGTACAATAAATCATTTGTAAAAAATAAAGAATATGAACAGTATGCAACCTCAAAACATCCAAATAAAAAAATAGTAGTCCTATCATGTATGGATACAAGATTAACTGAACTTTTACCTAAAGCCATGAATCTTAAAAATGGAGATGTTAAACTGATAAAAAATGCAGGTGCTACTATAATGCATCCATTTGGAAGTATTATGAGAAGTATTTTAGTTGCAATTTATGAATTTGATGTGGATGAAGTTATGGTTGTAGGACATCATGGATGTGGTATGTGCAATGTGGATACGGATAAATTACTAAATAAAATCTTAGATAGAGGAATATCAAATGATGTAATACTTACACTTCGTAGTGCAGGAATTGATACAAAACAATGGTTACATGGATTTGATTCAGCAGAGGATTCTGTAAAAGATAGTATTAATTTAATAAAAAATCATCCTTTAATTCCAGAGGGAATTGTTGTGCATGGGTTGATTATATCGCCAGAAACTGGAAAAATAGATGTTGTTGTAAATGGATATGAGGATAAATAATATATTTTTATAGTATATAAGTAATATATTATTAAATAAGAGGTTGTTTCAAAATTTATTTTATTTTGAAACAACCTTTTTTAATTGATAAATTTATGAAGAGGTTTATCTTAAGGTTTCAATGAAAAATATAAGTAGTTAGCTAATTAAAAAACTTATTATTAGCTATTAAAATCATAACTAATCAATAGAAAAATATTTAATAAATGAAATTTATATGAATTTTTTATAAATATATTGAAAAAAGATAGCTGTTATAGTAAAATAATCATTAGCCGACTAAGTAATATAAAAATAAGGAGGGTAAGTATGAATAGCAATTCTGAAGAAAAATTAAATGATGTTTTCTTGCAATTGATGCGAATATATTTTATAAGAACTCATTTTTATTTTGATAAATTAGGCTTGTACCAGGGTCAGCCACAAATACTTTTTTCTCTTAGGATGAAAAATGGTCAAAGTCAAAAAGAATTAGCAGATAAAAGAAAAGTAAAAGCATCTACAACGACAGTTATGATAAAAAGAATGGAAAAAACTGGGCTTGTAGAAAGAAAACAAGATGAAAAAGACCAAAGAATTTCTAGAATTTTTTTAACAGATAAAGGCCTAGAAGTATGTAAGAAAGTTGAGGAATTTAACAAAGAATTAGAAAGAGAAATCTTTTTAGGATTTAGTGAAGAAGAAAAAATAGTACTTAGAAGACTTCTAATGCAAGTTAGAGACAATTTAAAAGCAGGATGTCATAAACATGAGCATGAAAAATATTTCTAAAGTTTAAAACAATGTTTTTCAATTTAATGCTATCAGACTAATTAATATTACAGAAGGGAAGAAGTGTATGTTTAAATTAATTAAATATTTAAAGAAGTCAGCCTTATCAATAGTAATAATAGTATGCTTATTGGTAGTTCAAGCAGTATGTGACCTTTCTTTACCAAAATATACATCTAATATAGTAAATATAGGGATACAGCAAGGTGGAGTAGAAAACTCTGTTCCATCTATAATTAGAAAAAGTGAATTAGATAAGATTACTTTGTTTATGGATAAAGATAATAAGGATAAAATATTAGACAATTATACTTTATTGAATAAGGAAGATTACAGCAAGTATAAAGAGAAGTATCCAAATTTAAAAGACGAATCTCTTTATGAGTTAAATACTAAAAACAAGGATACTATAGAGGAGTTAAATACTATTTTTGGTAAATCTATTTTAATTGTATCAGGGCTTGAGGGGGACAGTAAGGAAGTAAAAGCAATGAAATCTCAGATAATGAGTCAACTTCCTACACAAGGGACTCAAGGTGAAGAAGTTGATATATTTAAAGTGTTATCAATGATGCCAACAGAACAATTAGACAAATTAACTAAAGAGATGAGCAAAAGCTTTGAAAGTATGCCAGAAAGTATGATAACACAAAGTTCAGTATCATATGTAAAAGCAGAATATGAAAACATAGGTATTGATACAGAAAATATGCAAAATAATTATATATTACTTACTGGTGCAAAAATGCTTGGTATAGCTATGATTAGTATGATAGCTACAATTACAGTTGGATTTTTAGCAGCAAGAGTAGCAGCAAGCGTAGGAAGAAATTTAAGAAGTGGAGTTTTTAGAAAAGTTATGTCATTTTCAAATAGTGAAATGAATGAGTTTTCTACAGCATCATTAATCACTCGTAGTACAAATGATATTCAACAGATACAAATGTTGATGGTTATGCTACTTAGAATAGTTTTTTATGCTCCAATAATGGCTATAGGTGGAATAATAAAAGTTTTAAATACTAATACTTCAATGGCTTGGATTATAGCAGTTGCAGTAGTAGCCATTTTATCTTTAATAATTGTATTATTCTCAGTTGTTATGCCTAAGTTTAAATTGGTTCAAAAGCTTGTCGATAAGTTAAACTTAGTAAGCCGTGAGATAATTACAGGTATTCCAGTTATAAGAGCTTTTAGTACTGAAAAACATGAAGAAAAAAGATTCGATGAAGCAAATAAAAATTTAACTAAAACAAATCTTTTTGTAAATAGAGTTATGACATGTATGATGCCTGCTATGATGCTTATAATGAACCTTATTACAGTTCTTATAGTTTGGAGAGGTGCATATAGTGTTGATTCTGGAGCAATGCAAGTTGGAGATATGATGGCATTTATACAATATACAATGCAGATAATAATGTCATTCTTGATGATATCAATGATATCTATTATGCTTCCAAGAGCATCTGTTTCAGCTACACGTATAGATGAAGTGTTGGTATCAGATATAAGTATCAAAGACCCAGAAAAATCAAAAGTACAAGAATTTAAAGAAGATAAAAAAGGTCTTGTTGAATTTAAAAATGTTTCATTCATGTATCCAGATGCAGAAGAAGCTATATTGACAGATATATCCTTTACAGCAAAACCAGGAGAAACAACTGCATTTATAGGAAGTACTGGTAGTGGTAAGTCGACTCTTATAAATTTAATTCCTCGTTTCTTTGATGTTACTGAGGGAGAAATATTACTTGGTGGAGTTAATATAAAAGATGTTGCTCAACATGATTTAAGAGAAAAAATTGGATATGTACCTCAAAAAGGAGTATTGTTCTCTGGTACCATAGAATCCAACTTGAAATATGGCAGAAAAGACGCAACAGATGAAGAAATGAGAGCTGCAGCTGAAATAGCTCAAGCTACAGAATTCATTGATTCTAAACCAGAAGCTTTTAAAACTGAAATTTCTCAAGGTGGAACAAATGTCTCTGGAGGTCAAAAACAAAGACTTTCTATTGCAAGAGCAATAGCAAAAAATCCAGAAGTTTATATATTTGATGACAGTTTTTCGGCTCTTGACTTAAAAACTGATGCAGCTCTTCGTAAAGCTTTAAAATCAAAAACTGCTGAAAGTACAGTATTAATAGTTGCACAAAGAATTAGTACCATCTTGCATGCAGAACAAATAGTTGTTTTAAATGAAGGAAAAATAGTTGGAATAGGAACACATAAAGAGCTTCTAAAAAATTGCGAAGTTTATGAGCAAATAGCTTTATCACAACTTTCAAAGGAGGAGCTAGCTAATGAGTAGAATGGGAAAAGGTCCTATGGGAAAATCTATAGGAGCAGGACAAAAAGCAAATGACTTTAAAGGAACCATGCGAAAACTAATTGCATACTTATCTAAATTTAAAATATCAATAATTTTGGTAATTGTATTTGCTATTGGTAGTGCATCGTTTTCTATAGTAGGTCCAAAAATTTTAGGTAAGGCGACTACAAAGATATTTGAAGGATTAGTGAGCAAAGTCTCTGGAGGCAATGTAGGTATAGATTTTGACGCAATTGGAAAAATTTTAGCATTATTACTTTGCCTTTACTTGGTAAGTGCACTATTCTCTTTTATACAAGGATTCATAATGAGTGGAATTTCTCAAAAAGTATCTTATAATTTAAGACAAGAGATTTCAGTAAAATTGGATAGATTGCCAATGAAGTATTTTGACACTAAAACACATGGTGAAATACTATCAAGAATTACAAATGATATAGATACTCTAAACCAAAGTTTAAATCAAAGTATGACACAACTTATAACATCAGTAACAACTATGATAGGTGTTTTGATAATGATGTTATCTATAAGTGGTATTATGACATTAGTGGCAATTTTAATATTACCAATATCAATGTTTGTAATTTCAAGAATAGTAAAGAAATCACAAAAATACTTTAGATCCCAACAAGAATATTTAGGGAATGTAAATGGTCAAGTTGAGGAAACTTATAGTGGTCAAACAATAGTAAAAGCATTTAATCGTGAAGAAGAAGCAATTAATGAATTTGATAAATTAAATGATAGTTTGTATAATTCAGCATGGAAATCTCAATTTTTATCTGGGATAATGCAACCACTTATGATGTTTATTGGAAACTTAGGATATGTAATGGTATCAATCTTAGGAGGTTGGCTTGCAATTAAGAAAACAATTGAGGTTGGAGATATACAGTCATTTATACAATATGTAAGAAACTTTACACAACCAATGACTCAGATTGCACAGGTTGCTAACTTACTACAGTCAACAGCAGCAGCTTCTGAAAGAGTATTTGAGTTTTTAGAAGAGGAAGAAGAAGACCAAGTTGTTGAAAATGCAGTTTCAATAGATGGTTTAGAAGGTAAGATTGATTTTGAAAATGTTAATTTTGGATATAATTCAAATAAGACTATAATAAATGATTTCTCAGTAAATGTTAAACCTGGTCAAAAAGTTGCTATTGTTGGACCTACAGGAGCAGGTAAAACTACTATAGTTAAGCTTTTAATGAGATTTTATGATGTTAATAGTGGTTCAATACTAATTGATGGTCATAATATTAAAGATTTCAATCGTAGTGAGCTTAGAGAAATGTTTGGTATGGTTCTTCAAGATACATGGTTATTTAGTGGCTCAATTATGGAAAATATAAGATATGGTAAACTAAATGCTACAGATGAAGAAGTTATAGAAGCAGCTAAATCTGCACATGTTCATAGATTTATCAAAACATTGCCAGATGGATACAACATGAAATTAAATGAAGAAGCAAGCAATGTTTCTCAAGGTCAAAAACAATTATTGACTATAGCTCGTGCCATTTTAGCAGACCCTAAAATCTTAATATTGGATGAAGCTACAAGTTCTGTTGATACTAGAACAGAAGTATTAATTCAAAAAGCTATGGATAATCTTATGGAAGGTAGAACAAGCTTTGTTATAGCACATAGATTATCAACTATACGTGATGCTGACATGATTCTTGTTATGAATGAAGGAGATATAGTTGAACAAGGAAACCATGAGGAACTTCTAAAGAAAGGTGGATTCTATGCTAATCTTTACAATTCTCAATTTGAAGAAGATGAAGCAATGTAGTAAGAATTTACTTTAAAATATGAGTATCGTTGTAAGAGAAATATAGAATAAACTATGTAGATAAGATTATATTTTGTAAGATATAATCTTATCTATTTTTTTATGTATTTACAAAGTTATGTATTTTGTTATAATATATAATAAGGAAAATGTTGGAGGTGATTATCAAAATGTATATTTAATCGTATTCTTTAAATTTTATTAATAATAAAATTTAATTTTAATAGTTAACAATTATGTAAAGTTATCTACTTTAGTTACTTTTATTAGTTGTGTAAAAAACTACTTAAATTTAAGAATTGGGTTAAATATAATATAATAATCACATATGAGTCAATTAAATTGACATATTTTTAATATATATTTAGAATTTTAATCCTTCTTATAATGTAAGTAGATTGTTTTGTATTACTTAGATTTATAAGGAGTTTTTTTATTGAAAAAACTACATAATATAATTGAGGAGAGGTGTTTTAAAGTGATTTTTTATATAAGATTAAGAAAATAACGTACGATTATGGTTATTATAATATTAAATTAGAAGTATCATTTAAGAATAAAATTAAACAAGCAAATTCTTAATGAATTTAATTATAGAGCCATAATCTCGTGCTATATATTAAATAAAAAATAGTATATAAGGAGAATATGGATATGGCAAAAAAAGGAATAATAGTAGGACTAAACATAAATAGTAAATCTGAGGATTTCAACGAACTAATGATTGAACTTGAAAACTTATGCTCTGCATGCAATATTGATGTTGTAGGAAGTATAACTCAAAATGCAAAGCAGGTTAATAGAGCATATTATATTGGTATAGGTAAAGTTGAAGAATTATTAAATATAATAAAACAAGAAAAAGCAGATATAGTTGTGTTTTATAATGAGCTTTCTACATCACAACTTAAAAACCTTGAAGAAAAATTAAACTGTGAAATTATAGATAGAACAGCATTGATACTTGATATATTTGCACAAAGGGCAAAAACTAGAGAAGCCAAGCTTCAAGTGGAAGTAGCAAGTTTAAGATATATGTTACCAAGACTTATAGGCTCAAATGAAAATTTAGGGCGTCAAAGTGGAGGAGTAGGTACTAAAAATAGAGGTTCTGGTGAAAAGAAATTAGAGCTCGACCGTAGAAGAATAGAAGAAAAGATAACTTCTCTAAATAGGGAATTAGATGATTTAAAATTCCAACGAGAAACTCAAAGAAATATGAGAAAAAAATCTAATCTTCCAAATGTAGCTTTAGTTGGATATACAAATGCCGGAAAATCTTCAATAATGAATGAATTAGTTGATATATTTAAAAACTCTGAAGAAAAGAAAGTATTTGAAAAAAACATGTTATTTGCGACATTAGAAACTTCTATTAGAAGCATAGTTCTTCAAGATAATAAAGAATTTTTATTGTCTGATACAGTTGGATTTGTAAGTAATCTACCACATGATTTAGTAAAAGCATTTAGGTCGACATTAGAAGAAGTGTGCGAAGCAGATGTGTTATTACATGTTATTGACGTTTCAAATCCAAGCTATAAAAATCATATTAAAGTAACAGTAGATACTTTAAATCAAATTGGCGCAAATGATATCCCTATAATAAATATTTACAATAAAATTGATTTAGTTGATGAAGAATTATTAAATGATATTGTAGATGATATAGGCAAGGAAGGTATATTTGTTTCAGCCAAAAAAAATATAAATATAGACAAAATGGTAAAATGCATTTGTGATAGCATATTTAAAGATTATATAAGATGTAAGCTTTTGATTCCATACAGTGAAGGAAATGTAGCTTCTTATTTTAATAATAATACAAGTGTCATAAATACAGAATATATGGAAGAGGGAACTCTTTTAGATGTAGAATGTAGTAATATAGAATATAACAAGTATAAAAAGTATGTTTTAGAATAAACTTTTTAAAAGGTATTGTAATCTAGAATTTATTTAAAGTAGTTAGTTTGGAGTTAAGTTGGAAAATTATTATAAATTATAATTTGTATAAAGCGGTATAGTTATCTAAGCTATACCGCTTCATTATATATGATAAAAAATAAGATTATTGACACAAAAGTAATTAATTACTATAATATAAAGTAACTAGTTACTAATTATAGTTATTATCAAGATTAAGGAGATAATTAACATGAAAAATATAGTGATAATTTATAAAAGTAAGTATGGTTCAACAAAAAAATATGCTAAATGGCTTTCAGAATCATTAGCTTGTGATATTTTTGAAATTAAGGATGTTAATCTAGAAAAGATTATAGATTACGATACAATTATTTTAGGTGGAGGTCTTTATGCTTGTAATATAGCAGGAATTTCTTTTTTTAAAAAGCACTATGAGAAATTAGCAGGTAAAAATCTAGTTGTTTTTGGTGTAGGAGCATCTCCATATGATGATTCAGTAATAAGAAAACTGAGAGAAGTTAATTTTAAGGATAAGTTGAATAATATTCCTTGTTTTTACTGCCGTGGCGAATGGAATGAAACAAAAATGTCATGGCTTGATACCACTCTTTGTAGTTTTCTTAAAAAGTCAATAGCTAAAAAACAACGTCAAGGTTTTAATCCAATAGAAGCTCCTTTATTATTAGGAGAAGATTTTGATTGGTGTGATAAAAAGTATCTAAATCCTATACTTGATTATGTGGATAAACTTCAAAACACAAGCTTATAACTATATTGTAATTTATAGAGTAATTAATTCTTAAAAATACAATTTTTTTATTAGTTCTCCTGTATCTAAAAGGGGGGCTTTTTTTATTTGTAAATTTATGTTATATTGATATGAATTTATTATTGTATAAAAATTATATTAATAGAAATTTAAACAATTTGTTTTAAAAATAGAGTAGTCTAATTCTTAAAGAGGGGGGTTTAAATAGTGGATATAAATAAGATAGTAATGATGCAAAGGGAATACTATAATACAGGTAAAACAAGAGATGTATCATTTCGTTTAGAGCAGTTAAAAAAGCTAAAGTCAGTTATATTAAAAAATGAAGATAAAATACTTGTGGCATTAAAACAGGATTTAAATAAATCAAATTTTGAAGGATTTATGACAGAAGTAGGTATTTTATATAGTGAGTTGAATTTTGCTATAAAAAATATAAAAAAATGGAGCAAAACAAAAAGAGTTCGTTCAAGTATGGTCAATTTTCCATCTATATCTAAGGTTGTTCCTCAACCTTATGGTGTTACACTTATAATGTCACCTTGGAATTATCCATTTCAACTAGCTCTTATACCATTGGTTTGGTCATTAGCAGCAGGCAATTGTGCAATAATAAAACTTTCTGAGTACTCTGTATCAACTTCACATATAATCAAAGACATACTTGAAAGTATATTTTCAAAAGAATATATTGCAGTAGTTCAAGGTGACCAAGAAGAAAGCGAAAAAGTACTTTTAGAAAAATTCGATTATATATTTTTTACAGGAAGCACTGCGGTAGGTAAAGTAATTATGAAAGCAGCATCAAAGTATTTAACTCCTATAACTTTGGAACTAGGAGGAAAAAGTCCTTGTATTATACTAGAAGATGCAGATATAAATCTTGCTGCAAAAAGATTGACATGGGGAAAACTAATAAATGCAGGACAAACTTGTGTAGCACCAGATTATATTTTAGTACATGAGAATAAAAAAGATGAGTTAATAGAGAAAATAAAATATTATATTGAACAGTATTTTGGAGAGAATCCATGTGATAATGAGCAATTTCCTAAAATTATAAATGAAAAGCATTTTAAGCGTATAATATCCCTTATTGATATGGAAAAGGTAGTATATGGTGGTAATTATAATAACCATACATTAAAAATAGAGCCAACTATAATAGATGATGCTAGTTGGGATGATGATATAATGAAGGAGGAAATATTTGGACCAGTATTCCCTGTTTTGACATACAAAAACTTAGACGAAATTTTGCAAGAAATTATACAAAGACCAAATCCACTAGCTCTTTATATATTTACAAAAGATAAGTATTTGGAAAATAAAGTTTTAGAAATGATTCCAGCAGGAGGGTGTTGTGTAAATGATACAATTATCCATATAGCTACCAACTACTTACCATTTGGAGGTATTGGTGAAAGTGGTATGGGTTCATATCATGGTAAAGCAGGATTTGATACATTTACGCATTACAAAAGTGTATTGAAAAAATTAAATTTAGATATTCCTATTAGATATGCACCATATAATGATAAATTAATTAAAATTCTTAAAAAAATGATGTAAACTATATTGTAGAAAAAATACAAATCAAATTAAAAATATATATTTTGATTATATTTTATCAAATTAAAAATTTTAATTTGGCATATTTGTTATAAAAGTAGTAATTTTGTGATAAAATTTAATTATATAGAAATAAGGAGGAAAAAATGAAAATTAATTGGAATACAAAGTACACGACAATAGCAATTTATACGTTTATAATATCTGCTTGTAGTATTATATTCTATCTTATATCATCACAAATTGATGTATTCTCCAACAATTTAGATATTATGTTTACAACATTACAGCCATTTATAATAGGGTTTGCTATTGCATATCTTCTGAATTTTATTTTGAAATTTTATGAAGAAAGACTTTTTATCAAAAGTGAAAAATTAAAAAACCTAGAACAAAAATCAAAAAGAGGATTGGGTCTTTTATTAACATATGCAACAGCTGCATTGATACTTTATTTATTTATGCAATTCGTATTACCTCAAGTAATTGAGAGTATTGTTGGATTAGCAAATGATATACCTATGTATGTAAACAACGCAACTAAGCTTCTTGATAAATTAATGACTGATTTAAATCTTGATGAACAATACTTTAATTTAGCAGTAGATAAATGGAATGAATTTGTCACATACATTATAAAATTTGTAACAGATTTAATACCAATATTAGGAAATATGTTGAAGGATATAGCTTCTAGTATATGGAATATTGTACTAGGATTGATTGTTTCAGTATATTTGCTAATTGATAAAGAAAAATTCTATGGATTAAGTAAAAAAATAACTTATGCACTTTTTACAGAAACACAAGCTGCTAAAATTCTAGAATTAACTCACAGAAGTAACTATACATTTGGTAGATTTTTAGGTGGTAAGATACTAGATTCATTTATTATAGGTATTTTAACATTTGTAATACTTACAGTGGTAAAAATGCCATATACATTATTAATATCAGTAATAATTGGTATTACAAATATTATTCCATTCTTTGGACCACTGTTTGGAGCAATACCATCTACAATAATAGTAATGTTTGTTTCTCCAATACAAGCACTATGGTTATTGTTAATTATATTAATAATACAACAAATAGATGGAAATATTATAGGGCCTAAAATACTTGGAGACTCAATTGGGATATCTGCATTTTGGATTTTATTCTCATTGTTGGTTGCAGGTAAATTATTAGGCTTTGTTGGAATGGTAATAGGAGTTCCTCTATTTGCAGTAATTTATTCTATAATTAAAGATATTATTGAGGGTAAATTAGATAAAAAAGGATTACCAACAGATACTTCTGATTATATGTAGTTAAAAATATATAAATTAATAAAATATTTAAAGCACTGAGACAATTAAAATCTTGGTGTTTTTTAGATAATAAATTCATTATAAAAGAGGTGTTTTTTGTGGCATTTATAGAATGTAAATTTAAATCAAAATATACAGGAGGAGAGACTGATATAATCGTAGTTTTACCTATAGCAAATGGAAAAGAACTATTTACTGGCAAAGAGATATATGACTTTGAAGGTAAGTTTAAAACATTGTACTTATTTCATGGGCTAGAAGATGACCAAAGTTCATGGATTAGATACACTAATGTAGAACATTATGCCAAAAGCAAAAATATAGCTTTAGTAATACCAAGGGTAGAAACTAGTTTTTACACAGATATGTTATATGGACATAAATATTTCACCTTTGTAAGTGAAGAGTTACCTAGATTTGTTAGAGCTATATTTCCTTTATCAGATAAGAGAGAAGATAATTTTGTAGCTGGAATGTCTATGGGAGGGTATGGCGCTTTAAAATTAGCACTTTCAAAACCAAATGAATTTTCAGCAGTAGCAAGTTTTTCTGGTTCACCTGATATGATTCATGAGTTGGAAAATCAGCAAATAGAAACAAATGCTGATATTCTATTCCATGACTTTGGGAAACCAGAAGATGCTAGAAATAGTGAGAATGATTTACTTTACATACTTAAGAATCTTAAAGAGAGTAATAAAGATATTCCTAAAATTTATCAATTTTGTGGTGATAGGGATTTTTTATATAAGAATAATCAAACCTTTAAAAAATATGCAGAATCTTTAGATGTTGATATTGTATATGAAGAGTGTGTTGGTGGTCATGAATGGCGTCTATGGGATTTATGGATAAAGAAATTTATAGATGCAATTGGATAAGCATTTTATTGTCATTAGAGCAAAATATTATAAAGTATTTTTAAACGTAATAAAGACTGAAATATTAAAATACAATTATGATTTCAAAATTTCAGTCTCTAAAAGTTCAATAAAATTTTATTAAGTTCTTATGCGAGTTATTATTGGCGTAAAATTATCAACTATATCTATATAGTATTTACTCAATTCTTCTAAAATATCTTCGCATAAATCAGTGCTGTGACCAAGGTTAATTAGAAACTGTTTTGTAAAATATTTTATTACAGATTGATAAGATATATCATATTTATGTGAAGTATAGACCCTAATTATCTCAGGTTTCATAGCGAGTATACCAATACAGGAAAGTATCAATTCGTCATGTTCTATAGATTCTTTTTCATTAACATATCTTTTCATGACCATTTCAGTTACACTTCGTTGATAGCTTAAAATAGCTTCCTCATAAGCTATATCCAAATAAAAGTTTCTATACGCTTCATTTTTTAAAAGAAAACAAAGGTCAGCATTCATAGCAAGAAAGAACATCATCATTGTACCTTCTTCATGATAATTATAGATTAAAGATTGCATTTCATCCCTTATATCTTCATATATTATAGCTCCTATTTCACTTTTACTTGAGAAATAATAACTTATTAAGCCTAAATTTATATTGGCTCTTTCTGCAATTTGCCTAGTGGTTGTCTTGTGATAACCTTGTTCAAAAAATAATTCTCTAGCAGCACTTATAATACTAGCTTTTGTTTCCTTACCTTTTTCTGATTTTGACATATTTACTGTGTATACCTTTCTTTTCAATCTTTTTTTGAAAATTTACTAACTATAAATATCGTAACCGAACCACCTATTATAGGTACTAAAATTCTGTCAAAGACAGTAAGGAGGCCAATCATATTTAAAAATGCTAATATTGCACTTACTATGACAGCACAGATAGCTCCTTTTTTTGTAGCACCTTTCCAGGAAAGACCAATGACAAATGGTGCAAATATCACACCTGTACATAATGGTGCTGGCCAAAATAATAGTTCTAATAAACTGTCAAACTTGAGTGCTATAATTGCTCCTATTATAGCTGTTAAAGCTGAGGCGATTTGAGAGTATTTAAGAGTATTTTTTAAATCATTAAACTCTATATTAGGATGTAATAATTTATTATAAATATCTCTCGATATTATGGCACTCATTGAGGTCATTAATGAGTCAGCAGTGGACATTATGGCAGCTAATATAGCAGCTAAGAATAATACAGAAACTAAAGGAGGTAGAGTTGTTGATATCATTTGAGGTAAAACCTGAACAGATGATATGTTTGGAAATAAACTACCACCAATAGCTCCAATTATGCCTATAGGGAAAGCAAGAAATAATAGTATAAATCCTGCAATAACACTGCTTTTAACTGCATTTTTAGCATTATCAGCACATTGGTATCTCAAAAAACTTTCATAAGAAAATATTGAGCCTAAAACCAATGGTAAAACTGTATACATAAAATCACTAAGCGACTTATTTCCTGGGAAGAATGGTTCTTTTACCATTGATTGTAACATAAGTAAAGGATTGTCGCCAACTAATTTTAAGCTTATATAAGCTACTATTGGCAAAAATACTACACAAATAGCAAGTTGAATAAATGCTGATACTGCAACTCCCCACATTCCTGATGCATAAGTATATATAATGATTACTATGACTCCTACAATTACAGCTATATCATAAGGGATACCAAATGCAGTAGATACAGAACCAAAAGATATTAGTTGACTGCCCATAATAGCTAATATTGATATTGGTGTTACAAGACATTGATAAGCTCTTAAGAATATACTATGACCATATCTAGTTTCAATATAGTCAGCAGGTGTTATATCACATGATAAGCTTCTTAATTTTCCTGCAAAAAACGCATTTACAAAACAAGCTAAAGCCGCACCTATAGTAGAGTACATACCAACCCATAGTCCTCTTTCAGCTCCCCATTGAACTCCACCAACCAAACATCCTCCTCCAAAAGACGTAGCAGCAATAGTTGCGGCAAGTATGGGTAAAGGAAGATTTCTACCCGCAATTAGGAAATCGGATGCTGTTTTAACTTTTTTAGAAAAATAAAAGCCAATCCATATGTACACTGCACATGTAGCAATTAAAAGTAACATAATTTTTTCTCCTTATATAATATTTTTTAAATAAAATTTATAAAATATATTTATAAAATATATTTTATATAAAAGTAAGACAATATTGACTTTAACTGGCTTTGGATTAGTGTAGCTACAATAATTTAACATATTATGTTATGTAAAAGTTAGATAAAATAAGAAAATTGAAAATTCTGAAATTAAAGATTATAATAAACGTTTACTTGATATATTCTTTTTTGTAATTGTAACATGCTTTTATTTTAAAATCAATAGTACATGTATAAAAATAAAAGGAATTTAAAGGGCGAAAAAATATTTTTAATATCTGATTGTAGTATATAAAAAGAAGATAAAAATTATTCTTGAATAAATTTATAATAATTTAAAATAAGTAAAATTTTGATAAAATAATTTGGAATGTATGCTTTGGTGACACTTTATATGGATATATTAATAAAAATAACGATTTAAATTAAGTATAAATGCCTTTTTGGTTCATTTGAGTAATGAAAAAATAAAACCAAAAAGTGTTTGACAATTATGAATTTTAAGAATATAATTAAATTAAAATTATACACATATAAAAATTTGATTCGAATTATAGAAAGTGTAGAGATGGATTTGAAATTCAAATTATTATACGTGAATAAAAATAAATAAAGAATAAATTATATTAAGGAGGGGTAGATGTGAGTAGTCAAGAAAGCAAACCAAAAGGAAACCTTATATCAAACTTTAGAGATGATATGAGAGACCCTAAAAAGAGAGCAGTATACACTTACTCAGGTTCTATAAATTTGGCATATAATTTTATAGGCTACTTTGTATCAACAGTAACAAACATATTTTTAACTGATGTAGCAAAGCTTGGGGTAATTATGGCAGGTGGTATGCAAATAATACAATCTTTCATAAAGATGGCTGTGGCTCCAATAACAGGGACTGTATTTGACAAACAACCATTTAAAAAAGGAAAATATTATCCTTGGCTTAGATATACACCAGCAGCATTAGCACTAACATATGGAGTATTTTTCATAGTTCCATTAATGAAAATAAGCCCAACATTACTTTTACCTTTAATGACAGCATTATTGTTAATAGCATCTTGTGCTCAGCAAGTAGTTTTCACTATAATCTATGCTATTTACCCTGTGGTTACTAAAACACCTAGAGACAGAGTTATAGGTTCGACTACTACAAATATATTCAAAGAAGTTGGAAAATTTTTAGTAGGTTTTTCATATCCGTTATTATTAGTTTTATTTGCAGATGTACTAGGTGGAGAAGGAATGGGTTATTTAGGTACTTATCTATTCTTTGCAGTAGGATGTCTTCTAGTATTTTGGTTTTCTTCAACAGAGATAATAAAGTCTGGAGCAGAAGCTGAAGTACTTCAAAAAGAAGAAAAACCAAAAATTAAAGCAAGTGAAATGCTAAAAGCTTTATTTACTAATGTACCACTTATGATGGCATTCTGTTTAGAGTTTCTTATATGCATAAGATCTATAGGGCTAGGACCTTTAGCTCCTTATTACTTTAAGTATGTAATAGAAGATGAACGTGGATTAGCAGTATTTTTAGCAATAATGCCTTTGGTAAGTGTAGGCTTTATGTTTTTCGCACCAGTATTTATAAGAATTTGTAAAGAACAAAAATTAGCTTCAATAATTTCTTTCTCTATATGTGCATTATGTCACTTGTTAGTTGCATGGACTCCTTGGGGGAGAACAACTTTAGGTGTAACTATGTTATTGGCAATTGGTGGAGGTTTCTCAAATGTAGTATCAATAATAAATCTTAACTTCTTTGCTGGTTCTTGTGATTATGGACATTGGAAATCAGGAAAAGATTTACCAGGTTTAAGTATGTCACTATATCCAGTTGCAATACAAGTAGGTGTATTACTTGCGACTACTATAAGAACAATTTTAATGAATTCAATGGGATATCAAGCTGATATGGTAGTTACAGCAGCAGTTAAAACAGGTTTTATAAATATGATTTCTTACTCTATGGCAATACCTTTAATAATAGCTGTTGTTATAGCAATCTTATATCCAGTAAGTGATAAAAAATTAAATCAAATAAGAGAAGAATTAAATCAAAGAAACGCTTAATAAAAAATTTGAGTAAATGACTTAGTTTAGTTGTGAGAGTAAGTAGACGCAATAGCGTTTATATAAATGAAAATACATATACAGAGGGGGCTTTTAAAAATGATAGAAAAATTATTGAGAAATACAGTAAAAGAATTACATCAATATGTTCCAGGTGAACCAATAGAAAAAGTAAAAGAAAAATATGGTGTAAAAGAAATAATAAAACTAGCTTCAAATGAAAATCCTCTAGGACCATCACCAAAAGCAATGGAAGCTATGATTGAAATGTTAAAACAAGGTCAACTTTATCCAGAGCCAGAAGCTAATGAACTTAGAAGAAAATTAGCTGAAAAATTGAATCTAAAAGCAGAAAATTTCATTGTTGCTAATGGAGCAGATAACGTTATCACGCTAATAGGTGAAGCTTTTATAAATAGAGGGGATGAAGTTATATACTGTGACCCAACATTCCCGTCTTATAGAACAGCAACTGTTAAAAATGAAGGAATACCAGTAGAGGTACCTTTAACAGAGGATTATAAGTATGATTTACAAGGTATATTAGATAAGATTACAGATAAAACAAAGTTAATATGTGTATGTAATCCTAATAATCCAACAGGAACAATTGTAGATGATAAAGAATTGGAAGAATTTTTAAAGAAAGTCCCTGAAAATATTATAACTATATTAGATGAAGCATATATAGAATTTTTAACAGTACCTAATTATGTGGATGGGCTTAAATATGTAAGAGAAAATTACAATGTTATAGTGACAAGAACTTTCTCTAAAATATATGGTCTTGCAGGACTTAGAGTAGGGTATGGTATTGCTAAAGATGAGATAATAAGAACTTTATTTACCGTAAAAGAACCTTTCTCTGCTAATCGTGTTGCGATAAGTGGAGCAACAGCAGCACTTGATGATGATGAATTTATAAAGGAGACATATGAGTTAAATAGAGTTGGAATGGATTATTTCAAAGACGAGTTCACAAAAATGGGATTTGATGTTGTAGATTCACAATCAAACTTCCTTTATGTAGATATGAAAACAGATATACCTAAGCTATTTGAAGACTTAAAACAAAAAGGTTTTGTAATAAGACCAAATGCTACACATGCACGTGTAAGTATTGGAACTATGGAAGAAAACAAGAAATTTGTAGCAGTTTTAAAAGAAATATTAAATCTTAAGGAAGAGCCAAGTATTGGCTAATAGATAGAAATATTACGAAATGGGGTGTAACTATGAGTTTAAAAATAAACGCAGAGAGATGTAAAAGCTGTGAATACTGCGTTATATCTTGTAAAAAAGGAGCATTAAAAATATCCGATAATATAAACACAGAAGGATATACTCATGTAGAAGTCGATGAAAGCAAATGCATACTTTGTGGAATCTGCTATCAAGTATGTCCAGACAATGTATTTGAAATAATTAAAGAAGAAGCATGTCAAGAGGCTTAAAAGGAGTTGGGAGAATATGAAAAAAATGTGGAAGGGGAATCACGCCATTGCAGAAGCAGCTCTAAGAGGTGGTTGTGAGTTTTATGCAGGATATCCAATTACACCACAAACAGAGGTAATGGAATTTTTATCACATAGAATGTCTGAACTTGGAAGAACTTTTATACAATCTGAAAATGAAATGGCTGCTATATATATGGTATATGGAGCATATGCAAGTGGAATGAGGTCTATGACAAGTTCTTCAGGACCAGGAATATCTTTAAAACAAGAAGGAATCTCATATTTATGTGCAAATCATTATCCTTGTGTAATTGTAAATGTGCAAAGATGGGGACCTGGTCTTGGTTCACTAGATTCAGCACAAACAGATTACCTAAGAGACACTAGAGGGGGAGGAAATGGAGATTATCATCTAATAGTTTATGCACCAAATAGTATTCAAGAAACTGTAGATTTAATGTATAACTCATTTGATGTAGCGGAGAAATATAGAGTGCCTGTTGAAATTTTGACAGAAGCAGCTTTAGGTCAAATGATGGAACCAGTAGAGTTTCCTGAATTTAAGAAAAGAGAAGAAGACTTAGGTTGGACTTATGATGGAAGCAATAGAGACCATGCAAAAGTTCCAGATAACCAAAAACCAGCTTTTTGTATGGAAAAGCGTATGAAAATAACTGAAAATGAACAACAATGGGAAGATTATCAAGTTGAAGATGCAGAATATGTGTTTGTAGCGTTCGGTATACCATCAAGAACAACTATGAATGCGGTTAGAAGACTTAGAGAACAAGGCGAAAAAGTTGGAATAATAAGACCAATAACAGTGTGGCCTTTCCCATATAAAGCATTTGAAAAGGTAAATAAAGATGTAAAAGGATTTATCTCAGTAGAGTCAACTGATACAGGGCAGTTAGTAGAGGATGTTGCATTAGCTTCAAAGAAAATATGCAAAGAAAATGTACCTGTTTATGGATTATTTAGTGGAAATCATATACCAAAAACATTACAAGTAATGGACACTTACAGCAAAATAAAATCTGGCGAAATTAAGGAGGTGTTCTAATATGGCTACAGATAGATTAACACCTAGCATTGTTTCAATACCAAATAAATTTTGCCCAGGTTGTGGTCATGGAATAGTAAACCGTATAATAGCAGAAGTGATAGAAGAAAATGGATATGAAAAAAATCATGTATTAACTTTAGGCGTTGGCTGTGTTTGTAATATGAATTTTAGCTGGAATGGAGATAAGATGCAAACCGCACATGGTAGAGCTTCATCTACAGCTATAGGAGTAAAAGTAGCACGACCAGATATGTTAGTTATGACTTATCAAGGTGATGGAGATGCATATGTTATAGGTCTTTCTGAAACATTAAATACTGCATATAGAAATCATAATATAACTGTGTTTGTAATAAATAACAATAACTTTGCAATGACTGGTGGTCAAATGTCATGGACTACTATGCCAGGTCAAGTTACAACAACAAGTGTAAATGGAAGAGATATAAAAACTACTGGTAGTCCATTAAAAGTTCCTGAAATGGTGGCAAATTACTTTGATGTAGCCTATGTAGCAAGAGGTTCAGTTCATAGTCCAAAAGAAATAATTAATCTAAAAAAATATATAAAAAATGCTATAGAAGCTCAATTGAATGGAGAGGGATATTCATTGGTTGAAATATTAGCACCTTGCCCAACTAACTGGGGTGTATCATTAGAAAAATCTATCCAGTGGATTGAAGAAGAAATAGTGCCATATTATACTCTTGGCGAATTTAAGCAAAGGGATGGTGAATAGTTATGGAAAAAGAGTTAGTATTTGCAGGATTTGGTGGTCAAGGAGTCTTAACTTTAGGTTTAATTGTGGCTGAATCAGCACTTGAATTAGGAAAACAAGTTACTTGGATGCCAGCATATGGTCCAACTATGAGAGGTGGAAAAGCATACAGTGTGGTTAAGTTTTCTGATGAGAGTATAGGTGGACCTGATATGGAAGAAATAGATGTTTTAGTAGCAATGAATAAGCCATCCTTAGATTATATAAATTTAGTAAAAGAAGGAGGAACAGTAGTTATTAATACGTCTGCTATAGATGAAAATATAGTATTAAGAGAAGATGTAAATGTAGTTAAAATAAATTGTCAGGAATTAGCTCAAAAGGCAAACAATCCAAAAGCCGCAAATGTAGTAGTTCTTGGAGCATTGGTTGCAAAAACAGGATTATTTGAGAAAGAATTAGCTATAAAAACTATGTGTGATTTCTTTGAGGAAAAAGGAAAAGGCAAATTTAATGTTCAAAATGAAGCAGCATTCATGGAAGGCTATAATAACGCCATTTAATAAATTACCCTTATCTTAAGTGATTCATCTCAAGATTTAGCAAATCTTAAGTGCCAAGAGAAGCTTTATCTTGAGATGGAATTTACTTAAAATCACAACTATAAACATATAGGAGAGTGAATTTATGAGTTTGGAAAAACTTATTAGACCAAAGAGTATTGCTATAGTAGGAGTTACTGATAAACTTGGTTTTGGTAGAAGTGCTGCACTTAGCATAGTAAAAAGTAAAGATACAGATAGAGTATATTATGTAAATCCAAAAAGAGAAGAGTTATTTGGCAGAAAATGTTATAAGACAATACAAGAAGTTCCAGAAGTTGTAGACTGTGTGGTAGTATGCACACCTAGAAATGTAGTTCCATCTGTGTTAAAGGATTCTGGAGAATTAGGAACAAAGGCGGCAGTGGTATATGCTAGTGGATTTGCAGAAGAAGGAACAGAAGATGGAGTAGATTTAGAAAATCAACTTATAGAAATATCTAATACATATGATATGAAAATATTAGGTCCAAACTGTATGGGATTACTAAACTGTATAGATAAAGTTAATCTATGGGCTGGTGGTTCTAAGTGGGATTTGGATACTAAAAAACCAGGGATAGGAATTGTAGGGCAAAGTGGATTTATAACTGCAGAAATTGTTTCAAGTGATTATTTTAATATATCTTATGGTTTTTCAACAGGAAATGGAAATATAGTTACACTAGAAGATGCAGTAGACTTTCTTGTAGATGATAATTATGCATCAGTAATAGCTATTTATCTTGAGGGACTAAAAAATCCTCAAAAATTTATAAATGCACTAAAAAAAGCAGCTCAAAAAAGAAAACCAGTAATAATCTTGAAGTCAGGAAGGTCAGAAAAAGGAGCTATATCAGCTGCTTCCCATACAGGAAACTTAGCTGGTTCAAGTAAAGCTTTTGAAAGTATTTTTGAAAAGTATGGAGTAATTTCTGTAGAGAATTTAGAACAATTTATGAGTTTAGCTCAGGCTTTTAGTGTCTTAGAGGGTAATTTACCTAAAAATTCTAATTTTGCAGCAATAAACTTCTCAGGCGGAGAAAATACTATTTGTGCAGATTTAGCAGAAGAAAATTGCGTAGAACTTGCAGAAATATCTGCTGAAACTAAAGAAGAGATGAAAAAATATCTTCCAGGATTTGCAACACCTAAAAATCCATTGGATGCTACGACTGCATTATTCCATGAAAAAGATATGATAGTAGGATTATTACACACATTTGATAAAGATGATAGTGTTGGATTTACTATGATAGGTGCAAATATAAGAGATGAAGAAAATGAAATGCATGAGACTCTTTGTCAAGCTGTAAGCGAAGCTAGAGAGCAGGGATTAAAGAAACCTGTATTTGCAGTTCCTACACTTGAAGGAAATAGATATCTGAATTATAGGGCTAGGTTAGAAAACAGCCAAGTACCTATAATGTCATCAGTTGGGACTACATTTACTTGTTTCAATAAAATGGCTAAATTTGTAGATTATGATTATTCAAAGAGAACTTTAGAATTTGAAGCTGTTAAGAAAAGAAACTCAAATAATGTAGTAGCTTTATCGGAATTAGACAGTAAAATTGAAATGAAGAAATATGGAGTACCAGTGCCAGGTCAAGGTATTGCAAAAAGTATTGATGAATTGGATGAAATTTTAAATTATATAAACTATCCTGTTGTCCTAAAAATAAACTCTTCAGAGATATTACACAAGTCTGATGTTGGAGGAGTCAAAGTAGGAATTAATAATAGAGAAGAGGCAGTAAACGCATATAATGAGATTTTAACTAACGTAAAAGAAGCAAAGCCAAATGCCAAGATTGATGGTATATTGGTTCAAGAAATGGTTGAAAGTGGAATAGAAATAATTATTGGTATAACTAATGATGACCAGTTTGGACCAATGTTATTGGTTGGTTTAGGTGGAGTATTTGTAGAAGTATTTAAAGATACTACTTTATATCCTTTGCCTATAAATCATGATGAAGCTATAATGATGCTTAAGAAGTTGAAATCATTTAAGCTTTTAAATGGATACAGAGGTAGTGAACCTTGTGATGTTGATGCTCTTGCAGATATGATGGTTAAATTAGGTAAATATGCTTATGAAAACAAGGATGAGGTTAAGGAAATAGATTTAAATCCTGTGTTCGTATATCCTAAAGGAAAAGGTGTATGTGTAGTAGACGCCTTAATAGTTAAATATAAATAGTTAACAAGTTTTGGTATTCAACCATAATTAAAGTACTGACTGAAAATCACACTAATTTATAGATTGTGATTTTCAGTCACCCCACATTTAATACACCTTATCTATTATACTAAAAATTTTAATGGTAATATTTTTATATTGTTACAGGTGGATTTGTTGGTGCTGAATATGTACGAGTAGCCAATTCTTGGTCCACAAAGAATAACCCACCTTCTCCAGCAAGTTTAACACGTTTTATATTGTCTTCGCAAGTTGTCTCTTCTTCTGCTTGTTCAGATATAAACCAAAGTAAGAATTGAGAAGTTCTAAAGTCTGCTTCAGAGTTTGCTACAGCAGCTAGATTGTTTATTAAAGCAGTAACTTTTTGTTCATGAGCTAATGTACGTTCAAGAACATCCATTGCAGAAGTGAAGTCTGCATCTGGCATTGGTATAGCATCAAGCTGAACATTTCCTCCTACATTATGTAAGTATTTGTAGAAATACATAGCATGGTCTGTTTCTTCTTTATATTGAACATAAAACCAATTAGAAAATCCTTTAAGTCCTTCTGCTTCAAGGTAAGAAGACATAGAAAGGTAAAGATATGCAGAATATAATTCATGGTTAATCTGTTCATTAAGTAATTTTTCCATTTTAGCTGAAATCATTTTTATACCTCCAAATTTTAAACGCTCTTATAAGATATAATAATATTAAATGGAAAAATATTCAACAAAAGTGATTAAATATTTTAATATTTTACATATTTAATCAAAACTTATACTACCATTAAAAAAATTATAGCTTACTATGGCTACAGAACCAATTAGTGGTGCATTTGCTCCAAAATTTGAATGCCTTACATTTATTTTTTTATATTTAGAAAAACTTGCTGAAGCAGTTAATTTCTTTAATAATGTATTTTCTATAAATGTACCAGGAATATTAAAGTCATAACCTATTATTATAGAACTACAATCAATTAAGGTAAGTGTATTTACTAATGCATATGATATATATGTACAAAATTCATCAAGTAAAAACATACCTAGATTGTCCTTGTTATTGGCTTCATCTATTAACTTGACTAGAGAAAAATCTTTACAATTAATTAGTGGAGAATCTGGATAAATATGACTTAACGATTCAATTCTTTTAATTAACTTACTCACACTTGTATAATAGTCTAGACATCCATTATTGCCACAACTGCATACTGGACCACTAAAATTAATAGATGTATGCCCTATTTCACCACTTTGCCCTAAATTACCAGTGTGAAGTTTATTTTCTAATACTAAACCAGCTCCGATTCCATTCATTATATGTAGATATATATAATTTGGAATATCTTTACCTAGACCATACATTTTTTCAGCCAAAGCACCTGCATTAGCATCATTTATCAAAAATATAGGTAAATCAGATATTTCTCCTATAAAATTTACTATGTTTAGGTTTGATACGTTTCCAAAGTCTGGAGGATTTAATATTATACCATTTATATTATCTACAGGACCTATTGAAGAAATCCCAATTCCAATTATATCTCTTTTGTTATTTTTCATTATTTTAGAAAACATTCGTTTTATTATATCTTTTAAAACGTCATTTGACAGATATTTAGGGTAAGTCTCAAAAAGTTGTTTGACAATATTACCTTTTAAATCTGCAATGATTACCTTACAAATATTTCTTCTTATCAAAATGCCACAAACACAAGGAGAGATATTAGAAATATCTAATAAAATAGGTTTACGACCTGATGAATGTGCATTTAAAGTTGATGATTCTATCTCTCTAATCATATTTTCATTAATAAGTTCAGTGACTAGGTTTGATAAAGTCATTTTAGTAAGACCTGTAGATTTAGCTAAATCAACTCTAGACATAGGAGTATTTGTAGAAAGTAGTTTCAGTATTATTAACTTATTTTTAATTTTTACATCTTTTATGTTAGAACCTTGTTTGTTGCTCATCGTAGATCTCCTTAAAAAAGTTAAGTATTTTTATGTATTTTCATATATATACTATGACCTTATAATAGAATAACATTTGATTAAGTTCGAAAATACCATTAATTAGAATATATCACATTATATATTAGAATAGCACTAAAAATATGCTATAATAGGATGAAAAAATATTAAAGTAAGTTAAGGTATACAATAATAAATTAGAATTTGAGGTGAAATACTATAGATAAATATACAAAAGAAGAATTGATACAAACACTAAGAGTTGTATCTTCAGTTATCGTAAGATGTGAAAAAGCACAACTAAAGTTTATGGAAGGGACTTCTCAACATTCACTCCTTAAGAATAGGATAAAAGCAATGTATATTTCAAAATCATTAATAACAGATGAAAATATAATTGATAAATATACAAAAGAAGAATTAATAGAAGCACTACGACCCGTATCTTCAAGTATAGGCAAATGTGAAAAAGCACAGTCAAAATTTGCAGAGGGTACTACTAATTACAAACGATTTAGAAATATAATAAAAGCAATGTATATTTCTAAATCATTAATAACAGACGAGATTAATAGAAGAAGTTAGATTCCAGATTTTTAAGTTATTAGAAACTTATTTTTTAGGTTATTTTGAAAAAATAATTATTCCTATTTCTAAAATGGGAAAGTCATTTTATATAATCAATTAGAATAATAGTCATCCACTTAAATGCTATATTTTTGTGCCCTTTCTTAACTTTTTCATATCTAAAATTTTCTATTTTAATATCATGATGAAGGATTAGTCATACCTACTACACTTGTTACTATAATATTTCTGCTTAAATTTATTACAATTGTTCCTGCACATGTAGTTACAAATACAATAATAAGGGTTTCAAGAGCAAAACCGAACATTAAAGAAAGAAGCAGTGAAATATTGATTGTTATTTTTCTCATTAACTGTAAAATAACAATTAGTACAATAAATAGAAAGAACAGTGTAATAGCAAATAACATGCAAATGATAAATGATAATATGATTTTTGAAAAAAACAAATCCTAAATTGTCTTTGTGCTGTTATTGAAAAGAGCTACAGTACCACCAGTCAGTACAGGTATTAAAGATAGGAGCAGAAGAGAAATCATTTTTTTGACTCCTTGGTTCTTATCTCCTACGCAATACATTATATTTCGTTTATTCAAATAAAGCAATAAAAGATATCTTTTATTGCTTTTTATAATATGTTTATTCAATAGTGAAAGTCTTATATAATTTTTATTAAATTTTTATATGCAATAAATTTCATTATTGTATAATATTAAAATGAATACAAAGTGTATTTACTATCTTTTATTACAAATTGTTACCAAATATGTATACATTAGAATTAAAAAATGGAAAATTGTAACTAAAATGTAAATTTTTTCTCTAATCTATCTAATATTATGGAAACTTTTTGTAATTTATGATATAATAAGAAACATATAATTATTAAATTATAATAAATGACTATAGCGTAGATGTATTACTATGTTATAGTCATTTTTGGATTAAACTTGATATATCAAGGGGGAAGAATATGAGAACAATTAAAAGAGTTTTAGCATTAGGTTTAACATTAGCTATATTTCTAATGAACGCACCTAATGTAAGTGCATTAACATCAGATACCATTAAAGGTAAGAACATATACGAGACGGCTGGATTAATAGCAGATAAAACGAGTTATGATACAGCAATTGTGGTAAATATGGATAGTTCTATAGCAGATGGTCTTTCAGCAAGTGGTCTTGCTGGTGCTGTAGATGCTCCGATTTTACTTGCTCAAAAAAGTAACATACCAAATGAGACAAAACAAAGATTAAAAAATGTAAAAAAGATATACATAATAGGTAAAGAGTTATCAATAAGTAAGTCAGTAGAAACTGAACTGAAAAATACAGGAGCACAAGTAACTAGATTAGGTGGAGATGATAGAATAAAGACTAGTTATAGTGTTGCCAAAGAAGTAAGTAGCATTAAAAAAGTTGATGAAGTTATATTAACTAATGCATATAAAGGAGAGGCTGATACTATAAGTGCTGCACCTGTCTCAGTAAGAGATGTAGCTCCTATAGTACTTACAGATGGAAAAAGTGTTCCTTTTTCAACAAGTAATGTAAAATCATATGCTGTAGGTGGAAGTATTTCTATGAGTACGAGTTTAGTTAACAAGACTAACTCTAAGAGACTTGGTGGTTCAGATAGATATGATACAAATAAAAAAGTTATAAAAGAATTTTATCCAGATTCATCAGAATTTTATTTAAGTGATGGATATGATTTAGTAAATGCTCTTACAGGTTCTACAATTGCTAAAGATAATCCAATTGTATTAGTATCAGAAGATAGTGATAAATCCATACTAGCAGGAGCAGATAAGATTACTAGATTAGGCTCAATAAGCGATAGTGTATATAATAAGTGTGTTTCTGCTGCACAGAATAATGGTGATTCGTCTACAAAAGGGGATTCACCTATGAAAGATGAAACAAGTATATTAGGTGAACCAACAGCTAGCTTAGAAGCTTGTTTAAAATGGGCAAAATCTAAAAAAGCCAATGATTTATTTATAGAATTAATACCAATACTGTATGATACAGCTGTTCAAGAAGGTGTAAATCCTGTTTTAGCTGTAGCTCAATCAGCAAAAGAAACTGGTTTCTGTAATTTTGGTGGAGTATTAGATGCATCTTTTAAGAATCCTTGTGGACTTAAGACTTCTGTTGGTGGTTCTGATACTGACAAAAATGCACACTCAAAATTTGATACTTGGGAAGAGGGAATACTAGCTCAAATTCAACATTTATGTCTATATGCAGGACAACAGGGTTATCCACTTTCAAATCCAGTAGACCCTAGACACGAAAAATCTTTGTTTGGGAAAGCTAAAACAGTTGAAAGTCTTTCTAATAATTGGGCTGGTGGTCAATATGGACAAGACTTAGTTAGAATGATGGGAGAAATTGAGGCGATAAAGTAATTAAATTATTAATTTAATGGTTATATTTAATGAGTTTCATTAAATAACCAATTCAAAATTACAAATAAGGAAAATTTATTATGAAAAAGAGTAATGTTTTTAGTATTATATTTCCTACAATCATAATGTTATTGGTGTTTTTGACTTTTGCTACAGATATATTCAATATACCAGATATTCATTCTAAAGGGATTTTTGTAATAGGGATGATTTTAATTTTTCCAATTGCCTTTTTAATTCAAGGGATAGTTTGTGTATTGAGTAAAACCAACTGGATTTTATCACTTGTAGTATCTTTAATAACTTATATAATATTAATGTATATGTTTTTAAATGATTCAGCATATATCTATATTTTACTTTATGCCGCTTTTTATATGATTGGATATATAACCACTAAAATTTGTCAAAAAATGCAAATTTTTAAAAGATAAATTAACCAAAATATATTACTAAGGAAGTGTCTGCATTGATTTTTTTAAATCAAAAGATAGACACTTCTTTTATTGTAAAAATAAAATATTTATTTAAGAGGAAGTATTGTAAATAAAATTTAACTATTATCATTTTCTTTTAACAATTGTATACAATAAACCTGTAGTATAATTAAGATAGATAAAATAAAGGGAGGGATAATATGAATTTAATTGATAATCATATTCATACTAATTTTTCAAGTGATGGAAAGGATTCAATGGAAGATACAATAAAAAAAGCTATAAGTATAGGTGTTAGATATTTAACTTTTACAGACCATTTAGAACATGATGAAGGGAAGGGATTTTGTATAGATTATAACAACTATGTCCCAGTGTTTAATACACTAAAAGAAAAGTATAAAAAGGATATAGAATTATTGTTAGGTGTTGAAGTAGGATATAGAAAACATTTAAAAAATGAAATAAAAGATGTAATAAGTTCACATCCTTTTGATTTTATATTGTGTTCAACTCATACAATTGATAACGTACCTGTTCCATCAAAAAAATACTTTGAAGGACTTAGCAAAGAAGATGCGTACTATAAATATTTTAATAGCATACTTGAAACTAATCATGAGTTTAAAGATTATAATATATATGGACATTTAGATTATATATCTAGATATGGGATATATTCAGATAACAGAGTAATATATAATGATTTTAAAGATATTATTGATGAAGTTTTAAAGTCAATAATTAATAATGGAAGTGGAATAGAGTTAAATACATCTGGTTATAGATATGGATTAAATGCCATACATCCAAATGAAGATATCTTAAAAAGATATAGAGAACTTGGTGGTTTTATAGTTACTGTAGGTTCTGACTCTCATAGAGTAGAAGATATCTGCAAAGATTTTGATGTGGCTTACGATATGCTTAAATATCTTGATTTTAAATATGTATCATTATTTAAAGAAAGAGAAACTTATTTTTTAAACATAGAAAAAGTTAAATCTAATAATATAGCATAAAGAACTAATATGGCATATAGAGTCTTTTTAAATAATTTGAAAGTTAGTATAAAAATTAATAGCAGAATATTGTATCCTCTAGGAAAATACTAGAGGTTTTTATTTTGTAAAAAATGATAATAGAGAAGAGTTTAAGTTTAAGAAAAATGATTGTCTCAAATTAGAAAACTATTACTATTATATTTAACTATTATATCTTTTTATTATGATATAATAGTTAAATACATTAACCTATCTTTAAATCATGCAAATTATTAGAAAGAAGGGATAAAGTTGTCTAATAAAAATAAAGAAAATATAACCTTAAGCAATCAAATCACAGAATCAACTCAACAAACTTTAACAAAAGAGGCTATACTACATATACCAATGAGCAACTATGCTTATGGCTATGATAGAGAAACATTACATATAAGAATTAGAACCAAAAAAAATGAGGCAAAAAAAGTGACCTTAAGGATAGGAGACCAATATGTATGGGACAAAGGAGGTGCAGGAGGAGGGAATCTAAATGCATCTGGACTTGGTTGGTCTGGTGGAACAAATATAACAATGAACAAAGAAGTAGAAACAGAATTATTTGATTATTGGATAGCTGAGTGTAAGCCTTTAAATAAACGTTCGAGATATGGATTTATAATAGAAGGTCAAGAAGAAAAAATTTTATTTACAGAGAAAAAGATAATAAAATTAGGAAACGAAAATGATGAAAAAGAGTTATGCGAAATAAGTAATTTTTTTGGATATCCATATTTGAATTATATAGATATACCTAAAGTTCCAGATTGGGTAAAGGAAACTATTTGGTATCAGATATTTCCTGATAGATTTGCAAATGGAAATCCATCTATAAATCCAGAAGGAGTAGATATATGGGGCGCTATTCCAACAAGAGATAATTTTACAGGTGGAGATTTACAAGGTGTAATAGACCACCTAGATTATTTGAGCGATTTAGGGATAAATGGAATTTATTTTTGTCCTATTACAGTTGGAAAAACTAATCATAGATATGATACGATGGACTACATGGAAATAGACCCTACCTTAGGTGATAAATCTACTTTGAAAAAACTAATAGAAGAAGCCCATAAAAGAAATATAAAAATAATGTTGGATGCTGTATTTAATCATATAGGATATTATTCTAAGCAGTGGCAAGATGTAGTTAAAAATAAGAATAATTCGAGATATAAAGATTGGTTTTATATAAAAGATATGAGTAAAGTTGATACTCCAATAGAAGAAATAGATGAAAAAAACATACCTTATGAAACTTTTGGGTGTGAAAAATATATGCCAAAGCTTAACACAGAAAATTCAGAAGTAATAGAATATTTATTGCGTGTAGGGAGGTATTGGATACAAGAATTTGATATAGATGCATGGAGATTGGATGTATCAAATGAAGTAGATCATGTTTTCTGGCGAAAATTCAGACAAGAGATTAAAAGAATAAAACCTGAGATATATATATTAGGAGAAATTTGGCATGGAAGTTTACCATGGTTGATGGGAGACCAATTTGACTCAGTTATGAATTATTTAATGTCAGAAGCTATGAAACAATTTTTTTGTACAAATGAGATAAATGCTGAAGAATTTAAATACATGATAAATGATGTAATAGTAAGCTATCCAATGCAAGTTAATGAAGTTATTTTTAATTTACTTGGAAGTCATGATACTACTAGAATATTGAGCTATGCTGATGGAAATGTGGATAAATTTAAACTTGCATATTTGTTTATGTTTATACAATCAGGAGGTCCGTGTATATACTATGGTGATGAGATAGGAATGCAAGGAGAACTAAGTCCAGTATCTGAAGGACAAAGAAAATGTATGGAATGGAATGAAGGAAAGTGGAATAAAGATATACTTGATTTTATGAAGAAGATTATTAGACTTCGTAAATCAAATAGAGAACTTAGAACTGTATCAAATGAATGGATACTAGCAGATAAAGAAAATGGAACAATTATATTAAGGAAAGAATCTATTACAATAATAATAAATAATTCATCCAAAGATTTAACCTTAAGATTACCAGATTATTTGGTAAATAGAAAAGTAAAAGATTTATATGAAGAAAAAATAGTTGATTTAAAGGAAGAAATAACATTAAAAAAATACAAGTTTATTATTTTAAAATAATATAACCATGTGTTTGTTAGATTATACTATAACTTTTTATATTATTTAAACAAAGTATCATTAATTATAATAAGTGAATTCAGTATAATTTTATATACAAATTATTTGCAGTAAAACTTGTTAAGTAAAGTTTTTATTTGAATAAAAATTAATATTGAAATTTTTAATTATTTTGTAGTTAAGTAAAGATGTATAATTACTGAATAAGTAGAGGGAAGAGAAAACATGAATGACTATGAAGAATATATAGTTACAGTAAAATCTAGTATCGTGAATCTAATTTTAGGTTTAATATTTTTATCAATTGGGATTGTATTAATTGTATTTTATGTATATATTAAACAGTATTATATATTATTAATTACTCTTGTACTTACAATGTATGGATTAATTTCAATTCTCAAATATACAAGAAAGTATATTATTTTTGATTTATATAATATTAAAGTTCGTAAATGTATAGGGAGTGAAAAAGAGTATTCATATAATGATATTACTAGAATTTCAATAAATAATAAGAAACAGGAATGTCCAGTTAATATATATGTGGATAATAATAAAATTGCAACTTTTTTTGTATCGGATAAAAGTTATATGTCTGCTATAGCAGAAATGAAGCGAAGAGAGTTGCCATTTGATGATAAAAGTATAGACTATATATCAGATATGCCACTTTGGATTCCAATTCCATCTAGTGAGATTAAAAAATTTTGCAATGAAGCTTCAAGAAAACTTGAAAAACAGGTTAAAGAGGATTTGTGTAAAATAGAAAAGGAGTTTGGAAAAGATATATCCTTTTCTTTTGGTATAGATGTTGAAGAAAAAATATTTGTATGTGTATTTTTAGTATGTATTATGAAGAATGGCAACTATACAAAAGTTATAAAAAAATACAGAGGAAAAAAAGCATGGGCTATGTTTCCTGTATATATAGTGGGTCCACAACTATATAAGAAAGAGATTGAAGATGGCAAATTTATTTGTAATATAAATTATTTAAATGCTTTTTCTGGAAAAATGTGGTCAAATTTTTCTAAAATGATAAAAAAATATGGTGTGCAAGAGAGTGAAATAGAAGTTGATTTTGAATTAAAGAGTGAATTGGATTAAATAGTTCTATAGAGAATATCTTAAATATAAGGTATAGACACAAAATAAATTAATTATTAGTCTAAAAAATCCTTATAGAGAAAGGGGTACAAGAATGCTAGAAGCATTTATATTTGATTTAGATGGAGTGATTACAGACACAGCATATTATCATTATTTAGCTTGGAAAAAACTAGCTGATGACATTGGCATAGATATAGATATAGAATTTAATGAGTCTTTAAAGGGTATAAGTAGAATGGAGTCATTAAATAAAATATTAGAATATGGATATAAAAAAGATTTATTTTCAGAAGAAGAAAAAATGAAAATGGCAGAAGACAAAAATAACTATTATGTATCTTTAATAAACAAAATAACTTCAAATGATATTTTGCCAGGTATAAAAAATTTACTTGATGATATAAAATCTAATGATGTAAAGATAGGGTTGTCTTCTGCAAGCAAGAATGCTACAAATGTATTAAAACATCTAGGCATAAGTGATAAGTTTGATTTTATAGCAGATGCGTCAAAATGTAGGAACACCAAACCATATCCAGATATATTTCTTATGTCAGCAAAGGGACTTGGTGTAAATCCTAAAAATTGTATAGGAATAGAAGATGCAAGTGCAGGTATTGATGCTATAAACTCAGCCAATATGTTTTCTGTTGGAGTTGGAGATTATAAAAATCTAAAAAAAGCAAATTTACTTGTAAATTCAACAAGTCAGTTAAATTTTAAGTATATATTAAGTGAGTATAATAAGTATATAGTTAGGAGCATTATATGAAATGTTTGTTTGATAATATAAATGAGTGGAAAGTTATACAAGACAAGATTGAAATTAAAGAAAATAGATTAGCAGAGTCTATAATGAGTATAGGCAATGGTTATATGGGTATGAGAGGAAACTATGAGGAAAGATATAGTGGAGATAGCCATAGAGGTTCTTATATAGCTGGAGTATGGTTTCCTGATAAAACTCGTGTTGGATGGTGGAAAAATGGATACCCAGAATACTTTGGTAAAATTCCTAACTCAGTTAACTATATAGGGATAAGAATTTTCATAGATGGGGTAGAGTTAGACCTTGAAAAATGTAATGTTGAAAATTTTTATAGAGAATTAGATATGAAAAATGGTATTTTAAAGCGTAAATTTACTGTGAATATTAATGGTAAAAAATTTGAAGCTAATATAACAAGATTTTTAAGCGTATCAGTTAAGGAATTAGCTGTAATAAAGTATGATATAAAAGCTTTGAATTCTAGTGCTAAAATAAAATTTATTCCATACTTAGATTCAAATATAAAAAACGAAGATTCAAATTACGAAGAAGAATTTTGGAATGCAGTTTCTTCAAGTTCCTCAGAATATAGAGGAAATATACTTTCACGTACAAAAGAAAATACATTTAAGACACCCATATTTACAGTAGGTGCAACGATGCATATTAAAACAAGAGGTAAAGTAGATGATATATCTTATTTAAGTACTGATAATTACTGTGAAAATTCAATAACAATGGATGTTTTAGAAAACGAAACTATTGGAATAGAAAAATATGTAACAATAACTTCCACTAGAGATTATAGTGAAAATGAGTTATTAAAGAAATGTGATGATATCTTAAATATAGAAATATCTAAAGAGTATGAAGAAATTTTAAATGAACATACAAAATTGTGGAATAAAAGATGGGAAAGTGCAGATATAAAGATAGAAGGAGATAAGAGTAGTCAACAAGGTATAAGATATAATCTATTTCAATTATTCTCGACTTATTATGGAGAAGATTCAAGATTAAATATAGGGCCAAAAGGTTTTACTGGTGAAAAATATGGAGGTGCTACTTATTGGGATACAGAAGCATATTGTCTTCCAGTATATTTAGGTGTAGCAGATAAGAGTGTAGCAAGAAATCTTTTAGTATATAGATACAATCAGCTAAAGCAAGCAAAAGATAATGCAAAAAAACTTGGACTTAAGGGAGCACTATATCCAATGGTTACTTTCGATGGAGTGGAATGTCATAATGAATGGGAGATAACATTTGAAGAGATTCATCGCAATGGAAGTATAGTATATGCAATATATAATTATACAAATTATACAGGTGATTTTGGATATATAAAAGAAAAGGGCATAGATGTAATAGTAGAAGTAGCTAGGTTTTGGGCTAGTAGGGTACATTTATCTACAAGAAAAGATTTATATATGATACATGGAGTTACAGGCCCAAATGAATATGAGAACAATATCAATAATAATTGGTATACTAATTATATAGCTAAGTGGTGCTTAGAATATGCTGTAGAAAATGTCTTAAAGTTAAAAAAAGAGCATAGCGAATGTGTTGAAAGAAATAATGTAAGTTTAGAGGAAATTGAAATCTGGAGAATAATATCAAAGAAAATGTATTTGCCATATGATGAAGAATTACAAATAATAGTTCAAAATGATAATTTTTTAGATAAGGAATTTATAGAGGTAAAGGATTTGCCAAAAGAGAATCTTCCTCTTAATCAAAAATGGTCTTGGGACAAGATTCTTAGGTCATGTTTTATAAAACAAGCAGATGTGTTACAAGGAATTTATTATTTTGGGAATATGTTTACTAAAGAAGAGAAAAAGAGAAACTTTGATTTTTATGAAAAATATACTGTACATGAGTCTTCTTTATCTTCTAGTGTTTATTCTATTATTGCTTCTGAAGTAGATGACTTAAAAAAAGCTTATGAATTATACTCAAGAACAGCTAGGCTTGATTTAGATAATTATAATAATGATACTAATGATGGTCTTCATATAACTTCAATGTCTGGCTCATGGCTTTCTATTATACATGGATTTGCAGGGATGAGAACATGGAATGAAACACTATCTTTTGAGCCTAAGTTACCTCAAGAATGGAATAATTATTCTTTCAATATAAATTATAGAGATAATAATATCCATGTTGATGTATATAGTAATTTAATTAAGATAGAAAATTTAAAGGGAAAACCAATAAAAATTATTGTATATGGAGAAGAGTATGTATTAGAAAAATCTATAGAAATTAATAGAAGTAAATTGAAATAATGTCTTAGTGTATAAATAGTTAAAATAAATTTATCTAATTTTAAATTTATTTTAACTATTTTTTATTTAATGCAAACCTATATATTATAACAATAATCGTGCTTTAAATTAAATATATTACATAAATCTTCATAAAATCTTCATAATTTCGTAAAGAATATGTAACAAAAGTAGGGTATATTGTATTCTGTAGAGAATATAAGGGAGGAAATAATTTATGAAGAATAAGAAGTTCATTATAGCAATACTGATAATAATAGTTGGAATAGGTGTGTTAGTAAAAGAATATTCAATTAAAGAGATAAATAAGGCTGATATAGATGTTAGTAAGTATATAGAATATGCTGATTTAGCAAGTGAAAATAATGCACAAGTTAATTGGAAGTATGTGGCTTCTATCATTGCTGTATTAAATAAAAATAAGTTAGAAAAAGTTAATGATTCACAAATAAAAGAAGTATCAGATTTATTTGTTAAAGATTTTTCTAAAAATAATAAAGTAGAAAATTTAAGTAGTGTTTTAGATGAGTTGAAATTTAATAATAAACAAAAAAGATTGGTTAATGATTATATAGAGGACCTTAAAGATTATGGAATAAAGCCAGAAAGATTAAAATCTGATACACAATATATGAAATTTATTAATGAGATTGAAACATCTGCTATACAAAACTATAAAAATTATAAAATATTGCCATCTATAACCATTGCACAAGCAATAATTGAGTCTAGTTGGGGTAAATCAAGTTTAGCAAAAGAGTATAATAACTTATTTGGTATAAAGGCTGATGCCTATTGGAGAGGAAAATCAGTTACTTTAGAAACAAAAGAACATTTAGATACAATTATAGATGATAAATTTAGAATATATGATGATAAAAGTGAATCTATAAAAGACCATGCAGAATTTTTAGCTACAAATAAAAGATATAAAGCCAATGGTGTATTTGATGCAAAAACATATATCTATCAAGCTAAAGCATTAGAAAAAGCAGGTTATAGCACTGCAAAAGATGAAAGTGGAAGTAACATATATGCAGAACGTCTAATAGAATTAATTCAACAATATAATCTTCAATTAATAGATAGTGAAATTCAAAGTAAATTGTAACTTTGGTGTAACATAAGGGTGATATATTTATCGAGGAGGTGGATTTTATGAAAAAAATATTCTCGGTATTTACAAGTTGTATAATTATTGCAACTACTATCACTGGATGTAGTAGTAGTGAGGTTATTAATGACACATCATCTATGTATAATGTCAAAAATCTGGACTTTAATTTTGAAGTAAAACCAGAAACTTTTGAGGTATCAGTAGAATCTAATGGTTTAAAGGAAAAGATATCTGAACCATTAAAAGAAAGGAAAGTATCAAATTTTAAACAGACAAAAACAGAGACATCATGGACATATCCTGATGAAAACATAGACATAAATATAAAAAAAGAGGAAAGCTATTTAGATGTAGATATTAAATCTAATTCAGAAAAAGAAGCTAGTTTTAATTGGCCAAGAATTGAAGGCGAAAGTTATGTGTTACCACTTTATGAAGGTAAATTTATACCAAGTGATGATAAATACTGGAAAGAGCATTTAAATGAATCAGCTTACAATGTCATAGAATCCTTTTCGATGCAGTTTTTTGCAGTAAATAAGACAAAGTATTCTGTGCTTTATATTATTGAAAATGAATTTAATAATGAGATTAAATTTAATTCTAAAGATAAAATTAATTTTACATTTACACATGAATATCCAAGTATAAATAAAAATAAAGAGTATGGATTTAAAATATATTTGACTGATAAAAATATTACAGATGTAGCAAAAACCTATAAAAATTATATAGTTGATAAAGGTGAGTTTAAAATATTAGAAGAAAAATCTAAGGATAATAAAAACATTGAAAAGCTTTATGGAGCTCCTCAGATTTATTTTGCAGACAAATCTATAATAACAGTAGGTGATATTAAATGGGACAAATTAAAGGAAAATTTATCAGATGATTTAATTAATTGGATGAAAGAACTCCTAAGTAAAAAACCTGATAATAGTGAATTTATAACTGTACTTAATCAAATAAAAACCCAAGATTATATAGATAAATATCAAAAAAATCAAATAGTTCAAGCCTTTAATCAAGTTATGCAACTAAATACTTTTTATAATAGTAAGGTTTTTGATAGTAATGATAAAGAAATAAAAAAAGTACTAGATAAAGGAATATCTAAATTAAATAGAGTAGAACTTATAGAGTTTAACAAAAAGTTATTAAAGTCAAAATTAGGGAATAGTGTGAATAAAATTGATACATGGGCAAGATATAATACAATTGATGTAATTAATGATATGAATAAATCTGGTATTGATAATGCTTGGATAGGATTTGATGATATGGAAGAAGGTTATGTATCACCAGAAATAGTCAAAAGAGCTAATGATTTAGGTTATCTTGTAGGACCATATGATTCATATCATTCTATACACAAGCCAGGGGAAGAAAAATGGAGTACAGCATCATTTAAAGATAAGTCACTATATGAAAATGCTACTATAGAAAATAAAAAAGGTGAAAAAGAATCTGGATTTCAAGGAGAAGGAAGACAACTAAATCCTACATTATCTTTACCAAGTGTAAAAGAGAGAGTAAAAAGTATATTGAATGAGGGGTATGAATTTAATTCTTGGTTTATAGACTGTGATGCTACAGGAGAAATTTTTGATGATTATTCTCCAAATCATATAACAACACAGTCACAAGATTTAAAAGCTAGACTTGAAAGAATGTCATATATAAGAGATAATGCAAATATGGTTATAGGTTCAGAAGGAGGAAATGACTTTGCAAGTAGCACTATAGCATTTGCACATGGGCTTGAAACACCAGCGTTTGCTTGGGTAGATAAAGATATGAGTAAGAACAAAGAAAGTGAATATTATGTTGGTAGATACTATTCTCCAACAGGAGGAGTGCCAGAAGTCTTTTCAAAGCAGATACCTGTAAAAGAAAAATATAAAAAAATATTTATAGACCCAACTTATTCTTTACCTTTATTTAGATTAGTTTATAATGATTCTGTTGTATCTTCTCATCAATGGCTATGGGGAACTTTCAAAATTAAGGATGAAGTTGGAAGTAGAATGATGAAAGAAGTATTATATAATACACCACCTATGTATTATATAGATAGAACTGAATGGGAAAAACATAAAGGTGAAATAATTTCTCATGATAAAGTATGGTCAGAGTTCAATAAAAAGGCTATTAAAAGAGAAATGACAGACTTTAAGTTTATTTCTGATGATAGATTAGTTCAAATGACTAAATATGGAGATGATTTAAAAGTAGTAGCTAATTTCTCTGAAAAAGATGTTAAATATGAAAATGAAATTGTAAAATCAAATTCTTTGGTAATATATGATAATAATAAGAAAATTATGTATAAACCAGAATAATAGATTTAATGAAAATAAATTCTATCAAACTCACATATAAAATAATATTTAATTAAACTATACAAAATGGTGACTATAATTAATTTTAATAATTAAGATAGTCACTATTTTTATATCATTTTTAATATTGAAAGCTTTACTTCAGTAATATTAAATATCCTAATTATTCTAATATATGTCATACTCATTGTGCCTCTTAATAAATATAAGTTTTATTTTTATTTTAGACAATATATTGACTTTTTGTATTTGAAATAGTATTCTTAGATAAGACACTATATTGTCTAATTGAAGTAATATTATTTTATGAATTATGAATGAATCAAATTTGAAAGATTTAATAAACACTAAAAATAAATACTGGTTCATAGAGAAAGGAAAATATTAAAGAAAATGAATACAATCATTAAAGTTCAAGATTTGGTAAAAGTATTTGATAATCAAGAGGTCATAAAACATTGCAATATAAATGTAGAGAAAGGAAGTATTTATGGATTTTTAGGTGCAAATGGAGCTGGAAAAACTACAGTACTAAAATTGATAGCAGGTTTATTAAAACAAACCACTGGGAATATAATGATTTCTGATATGAATATATCTGAAAATCGTAATAATATTTTAAGAAAAATTGGATGTATTATAGAAACACCAATTTTTTATGAACATTTATCAGCTGAGGAAAATTTAAAGATACATAATGCTTACATGAATTTTTATGATGCAGATATAAATGCTGTTTTGCAAAAAGTAGGACTCGAAAATACTGGAAAGATACAGGTATGTAAGTTTTCTTTGGGTATGAAGCAAAGGTTGGGGATTGCTCGTGCAATGATACATAATCCAGATATTCTTTTACTTGATGAACCTATCAATGGTCTTGACCCTATGGGAATAAAACAAATGCGTGATTTATTCAGAACACTTGCAAAAGAATATGATATGACACTTATTATTTCAAGTCATATATTAAGTGAAATAGAGTATATAGCTGATACAATAGGCATTATTTCGAATGGAAGTATTTTAAAAGAAATTCCTATGTCTACAGTAAAACAAGAATTTCCTAATGGCTTGGAAGAGTATTTTTTTGAAATAATGAATGGAGGAAACAACTGTGTATAAACTTATAAAATTAGAACTAAAAAAAAATAATATTCGCCCTTATCTTCATGCCATGGGTATCATTACCTTATGTGTATTAGGATTTTTGTATACATTTGCTATGATTGCTTATACAGGGGGGGATACAGATTCTGCTGAGTTTTCTAATTACCATAATATTTGGGTAATCACTAACGTTCTACAAATGTCAGCTTATGCCATTTTATCAGCTGTATTGTTTTCCACATTTGTTATAAAAGAATATTCTGGAAAAAATGCAATTTTGATTTTTACTTATCCAATAAATAGAAAGACTTTATTGAACTCAAAGATTGTATTGATAGCTACATTATGTTTGAGTTTTATGTTGCTTGGGACGATTATTTCCCTCCTTATATTTATGGTTACAGAAGCTTTTTTTCCTATGATTTCTGATAATTTTACTCTTGGATTGTTTTTTAAGATTATTATTGAAACAATTTTGTGTGCTGTATTCTCTTTATTTATAGGTGTAATTTCTGCTAGCATTGGATTTCGAAAATATTCCATTCAAACAACGATTATAGTCTCTGTTATTCTTGCTTCCTGCACTGCTAACATTATAACAACTATGATTCACACATATATTCCTTTTATTATTGTATGGATAGTAGCAGCAGTATTAGCTGGACTTTCGTATTTATGGCTTATCTCAAAAGTTGAAGACATAGAAGTATAATTGTATACTTAATAAAGGTAGTTCTAATGAATAAAGCAACAGATAATAATGCGTCATACTTTATTTATCTGTTGCTTTTTAACATTTTGTGGATGATTAAAGTATGTTTTCCAATCGGTTTGTACATTTAAAAATAATTTTTAATTATTTTATACTTTATGCTTTTGATTCATTCTTATATAGATACTTAGCAAGAATTGAAATTAATAGCATAATTATGAACATACATACTATAGGTATATAGACTGTGGAACTGAAAATTTCAAATAATTTTCCATGCATAATTTGACCAACTGGAGCAACACACTGTGATACAGCGGTAATAGTAGCCATTACTTTACCCAATAATTCATTAGGAGTTTGTTTTTGAACAATAGTTAAAACGAATATAGTAATAATTGTCATAGACATGGCTATAGGTATAACACAAATAAATAACAATATAAAAGATGGATAATATCCTAGTCTAAGCATTAAAGGTGAAATAGAAATAGCCATTGGTATCATCAGAATACTAATTAACATTAACCAGCGATACAGTGTATTCATTTTCATTTTTTTAGCAAACAGACCTATTGAAAGTGCACCTAAAACACTACTAAATTCAATAATTCCTATCCCTATGCCATACATATTATTACTACTATGCATTGTTATACGTAAAATATATTGTATTCCTACAAGTAAGAATGGAGTCAAAAATAAATTTAAAGAAGCAGCTAGAATCATGGCTTTACTAATATAAGATTGTTTTATAACATAAGAAAATCCTTCTTTCATATCACTGACTATTGTTGATACTATGCTTCCATTAACTTTTCTTTTATTAAAAGGTATATGAATAAACATTTCCATTACTGCGGATAGAAAAAATGCAATACAACTTACAATAAGAAGCATCTTAATTCCAATAAGGCCATATAACAAACCTCCAAGTACAGGAGCAAACATACTTGAAAGAGAGCTTATTCCGTTTACAATTCCATTTGCTTGTTCTAAATCTTTTTCATTTGCTATTAAAGGTATGCTTGCTTGCACAGTAGGTTGATACATAGAACTAATAATTGATAATAGTACCATAATAACCCCAATTAATACAATAGAATTATTTAAAGTAGAAAGAAGACAAATAAAAGTAAAAATAATAACTGAACTAATAAAATCAAATATAACCATTAAATTTTTACGATTAAATCTATCAGCTATTGCACCACCAATTGGAGAAAATAAAAGAGGTATGCTTGATATTGCGTATAAAGTTGCAAATATGTCTGCACGTCCTGTCATATCTAAAATATAAGTGGAAAGTCCAAATCTTAACAACGATGAACCAAGTATAGAGACAATTTGACCAAGTACTATTAAATTAAAATTCTTATTAAAACAACTATTCATTTTATTTAAATCTTGCATTTCTAGAACACCTCACTTTTTAAGACTGACCGTCGGTTTAGAAAAATTATAATCAATCACAAATAAAAAGTCAATAGAAATATTTAATTTATAATTTTAAAATTATATTTTTATTTTAAATAAAAGGTATGATATCTATCAAAAATATATCATATCTTATAAATAGCGATATTTCTTTCATACAAAATTAAAAATGGTAATTTGAAATAGTTATAATGAATAGTATTAATATATAGATATAGGGAGATTGATGAAATCATGCATGAAAAAGATAAGGTTATATATAATCTGGAAGAATGTGAGAGTCTAGAAAATACACTTTACTTCTCTCAATTTAATACATATAAAAATTTTAAGCTAGTTTCTAAAAAATCTGGAGTAAATTTATTAGATACATCTATTTGTGGCATGAATATCCACGATATAAAATTGATTGATACAATAGAATGTATGTCGTTAGAGGATGAGCAGATGACTGGTAAAAAGTTAATTTTAGTTGGCGATATAAATACTAACATAAGGTTAGAAAATATAAATAATGCTAAAAGAAATAGGAATTTTACAAAGAAAAATATACTTGAATTAAAAATACCTTTTAGTACATTTATACAAATGCCTAGAGGAATAAAAAATAACGATAAAATTAATTTAAAGTATATTATACAAGATATAACATCATCCATTTTAGATGACAATAATTTATTTATAAGTATAACTACAATTATAAGTTATGACAATAATTTTAAAATAAGATAATATTTAAATTATAGAAAGGTGGGTGCAATGAGAGGTATCAATGAATATGGGGGAGATTTTAGTTATAAGTTATTATCTAGAAGCCCTATAATAACAAAAACTACTTTTAGTAATATTGTTTCAAATGATATGAGTGGAAATATTTTAGAGGTAGAAAAATATGTTGATAAAGAATGTGCATCTGTATTTGATATTTTAACATATACTATTGTTGTTACAAATATGAGTAATCGCAAAACTGGGAATATATTTTTTAAAGATTATATTTCTAAGTACATAAAATTTATAAATAATACTGTAGAAGTTAATGGTATCAGAAAGGGTGGATTAAATCCACAACAAGGTTTTTACATAGGTAAAATAAATGGAAATTGTAAAAAAATAATATCTTTTAAAAGTATAGTATTAGCAAATTCAGCATGTAGGGTTATAGAAAACCACGCTAATATATATTATTATTATAAGTATGATATGGAAAAATTTCCAATGAAAATATCAATAGAAAGTAATCGTGTTTATACAAGTATTAAAAAAGCTGTATTTAAACAATTAAATATAAGCAATACTTTAAAAGCACCTAAAAATCTAAAAGATATATTAAAAGTGAATACAAATAGCAAAATACTTAGTATAAAACTTATAAAAAATCCTATAAATAAAGACAAAAATCTAAAACTATGCAATTTAATAATTGTTGGAAGTATAGAGTTTGAAATTAACTATAGTTGTAGAAATTATAGTAGATTTAAATCAGTAAATAAATTAGATAATAGTTATAACATTCAAGAAGATAAGGACTATAGAAGCAATATAAAAATGGCTAATGAAAATATCGAAAATTACAAAAATCAAATTAATATTACTCCTAGCAAAGTTAAAAAAGTTACTAAAACCTTTGGTTTCTCTTGCTTTATTTGTTCACCTGTTGGAATAGTTTATGAAGATGTAAAAAGTATAAATATAAAAACTGAACATATATCAATAAATGAACTGAATAATGGTGAATTATTCATAAATACATCACTTTTATTATACTATTAATTGGTTGTACATAAAATTTAAAATTACTAAAACAATTATATGGTTTAATGTATACAAATATTATTATAGATTAGATATAAGGTGATAATTATTGTTAAAATAGCATCAATTATAAAAAATCAGTTAATCAAGTATTTATGACTTATAAATTGATTATAAAGCCTTAACAATAAGCTATTATCAAATAATTTATTATAATATTATAATGACAAGTATATAGTTTAAGAATAAAAGTGTTAGCAAAGTTAGAGATAAGAAATTTATGATTCTTGAGGAAATTTTAGCTTGCAATATATCTGTAATAAATATAGAAATATAAATTTAATAACCACAGTATTCTTAGGAATACACCAAATAATTCAATGTTTGTAACATATACTGTTAGATAATGTGTTGAACTATAATACTTATACTGGATTTACAGTAGTTATTATGAAATAGAGTTAAATAATAATTGTAATAAATAAAATTAAGCATCTAGATTTATGCTAAAATAAGACAAATATGTTAAAAAAATGATAAGTTATGAGAACTTTTGCCATCTTCAATTAATATATTATTACTAGTAATAGCTTTAAAATCATATTACTATTATACAAATTTTAGCTTTAAAAGAAGGTGACAAAAAGTAAATGAAAATATGCATAACAGTAGGTCATAGTATACTAAAAGGTGGAAAAAGTACAGGTGTAAATGCAATAGTTGATGAGTATAGTTATAATAAAAAATTAGCTCCTATGTTAGCAGAGATGCTCATAAGTCAAGGTAATACAGTAGATGTAATAATTTGTCCAGAAAGACATTTTGTAGCAGAAAAAGAAGAGTTTTTTTATAGAGTTCCAAAAGTAAATAGTGGCAAATATGATTTACTAGTAGAGCTACATTTAAATAAAAGTGATGGAAAAAGCTTTGGTGCAGAAGTACTTTATTATGGTAATGAAGGATTAGAATATGCTAAAAGAGTATCTAATAAACTTGGAGAATTATTTGAAAATAGAGGAGCTAAAAAAAGAGAAAATTTATATATCTTGAGAAACACGAATCCAGTTGCAATACAAATTGAAAGTTTTTTCTGTGATAATGTGGATGATTGCAATAAAGCCAATGAAGCAGGTTATGACTATATAGCACGATTAATTACAGAAGGTATTTTGAATAAAGATATAGGTATGTGAGATTATGGTAATTTAGGTATTGATTAATACCTTTTAATCTTAGATATAAATTGAAAAATTGTCTAGGAATATAAATTAAACCTAAGAAGTATACTAATTCAGTTTATTTAAATCAATTTAATTATCTAAAAAAAATACCCCTTGAAAATATTGACTTATCAATGTTAATAAGGGGTATTTTTTTAGATTTTATTTTGATTTAAGGACTAGTTCATAATTTTTTCTGCTAAAATCTATATATAATGATAAAAAGTATAAAAATATCGGTGTCTTACATTATAATAATATAATGGAGAAAAATATAATTGATAAGATAAAAATAAACATAATAAGGTGGTAATATATGAAATATACATTCGAAAGCTTTAAATTGGATAAAAAGATACTTAAGTCATTAAAAAATTTAGAATATAATGTACCTTCTAAGGTACAAATAGAAGTTATTCCAGAATTGTTAAATAGTAAAAATATAGCAGTAAAATCAAAAACAGGAAGTGGGAAAACAGCAAGTTTTGCAATACCTATATGTGAAAATATTGATATAGAATACAATAATATTCAAGCACTTATAGTAGTACCAACGAGAGAATTAGCGCTACAGGTAAAAGATGAGATATCAAGTATAGGAAGGTTAAAGAAGGTAAGATGTAGTGCTATATTTGGTAGACAATCTATAAAAGAACAAGTAGCTGAGTTAAAGCAAAGGGTTCATGTCGTTGTAGCTACTCCGGGTAGAATAATTGACCATATAAATAGAGGCACTATTAATTTAGAAAAAATAAAGTATTTAATAATAGATGAAGCTGATAAAATGTTTAATAAAGGTTTTCTTGAACAAATGGAAACAATATTAACAAATATACCTAAAGAGAGAACATTAGGTCTTTTTTCAGCTACAATAGGTGAAGAGATAAAATATATATGTGAAAAATATATGCCAGATTACAGCATTATAAATGTAGAAGGAAATGAAAGTAACACTAATGAAGGATTAAGACAAATAGATGATAAAATAATCAAGTCAAAGGAAAGAAATAAGTATGTAGTTTTAAAAGAATTAATATACAGCGAAAATCCAAGGAGTGTAATAATATTTTGTAATACTAAAGAAAAAGTATCTAAACTATATAATAAAATGAGTAAGGAAGGTTTTTTGGTAAGAGAGTTACATGCAGATTTATCACAAGAAAAAAGAATATTTGTGATTAAGGATTTTAAAAATATAAAGTTTAATGTATTGGTTAGTAGTGATGTAGCATCTAGAGGAATACATATTGATGATATTTCTTTAGTCATAAACTATGATGTGCCACAAGATAAGGAAAACTATATACATAGAATAGGTAGGACTGGTAGAAAAGGAAATAGTGGAAAAGCTATCACTATAGTAGATGAAAAAGATGAGAAATATATAGATAATATAGAAACATATGTAGGATATAAAATAAATGAGTTAACTAATATAGAACAAAGGAGTATTATTAAGGGTAAAGTTTTGTTTGAAGAATATTCAAAAGAAATTTTGAAAGAAGTATCGAAAAGAAAAAAAATTGCTAAAAATTTAAATAAAAGTGGAGATATAAAATCAAATCTAGAAAATGAAGTAGTTAAATTGTATTTAAATGCTGGCAAAAAGAAGAAGATAAGGGTATTAGATATAGTTGGAGCATTTAGTAATATAAAAGGTATTACTAATGATGATATAGGTGTAATCGAAGTTCAAGATTTATGTTCATATATAGATATATTAAATTACAAGGGAGACTTGATATTGAAAAGATATAAAGAGATTCCTATAAAGAAAAAAATGGTTAAGGTAAAAAGAGATATACAATAATTCAATTATCATTATTAGTTAATTATTATAATAAATTGCATTGGTTTTGTATTTTCTAAGTATAATGAGATTATAAAGGCTAGATAAAATAAAATTAGAAGAAAAAAGAATTTGATTAAGAGGTACTATATGAAATATTTTGGAAATGGGTTAAGTGAAGTACACAAAGAATTAAATAAAATCATACGTAAAGAAGAAAAAATAGAACAGGTAAAAACACTATTTTTAGAAATTCATTCAAAATTACATCTCTCAGAAATATCAAATACAGAAAAAAATGAAGTGGACAAACTTATTAATGACTTAAACAGAAATGAATATGCTATTGTGCCAACAAGTAAAGACGAAACTATTGCATGGGTTTTGTGACATATCTCAAGGATTGAAGATTTAACAGTAAATGTACTAGTTGCCCAAAAAGAACAAATTTTTAATGAACAATGGAAAGAGAGATTGAATATTTTTATTACAGATACAGGAAATGCTCTCTTTGATTATGAAATTATGAATTTAAGTAAAAGTATCAATACTAATGAATTGCTTTGCTATCGAGATGAAGTTGCAAATGGAAAGAACATTTTCGTACAAAAAAGAAACTTTACAGAAGTTAGATTATAATAACTTAAGTAAACAACAAATCAACTAAGGTATTATTGATTTTGGTTATACTCTAAGTTATACTATTTTTAAGTGTTTATGACAATAGTCATTTTAAATGTAAATCATAAACATATATTTATAGAAATATTAAAGGGGGAAACATATGGCATACTTTAAATATAATAACAAACAGTGCTACTATAATGAAATTGGAGATGGTACACCATTACTTTTTTTACATGGAAATACAGCCTCATCTAAGATGTTTGATGATATAATCGATTTTTATAAAGATGAATATAAAATAATATTAATTGATTTTGTTGGTCATGGCAAATCTCAAATGGTTGATAAGTTTTCTGTCGATTTATGGTTTGATGAGGCTATGCAAGTTATATGTTTTTTAGAAAAGATGAACTATAAAAAAGTAAATATAATTGGCAGTAGTGGAGGAGCTCTTGTTGCATTAAATGTTGCACTTGAAAGACCCGATTTAGTGAATAAGGTAATTGCAGATAGTTTTGAAGGAGAAGCTCCTCTAGAGTCCTTTGTGCAAAATGTGAAATTAGAGCGTGAAGCATCAAAGCAAGATGATGATGCAAAAGCTTTTTATATTTACAATCAAGGCGAAAATTGGGAGCAAGTAGTAGATAATGATACAGAAGCTATTTTTGAACATTATAAAACTATAGGTAAATTTTTTCATAAACCTCTAGAAACTATGCAACCAGATGTACTTTTAACAGGAAGTAAAGAAGATGAATTTGTATCTTTAGTAGCTCATGATTTCTTTGAAAATACTTTTTCATCACTTCTTGAAAAAATTAAAAATGGAAAAATGCATCTGTTTAATAAAGGTGGGCATCCAGCTATTTTATCAAATGGATTAATTTTTTCAAATGTAGCAAAGAAATTTTTAAAAGAATAATTTAATGATATAATTTGAGCATGGAATAGAGTGTGTTATGGAAATAAAGAATACTTTATATTTTATAAAGGCGTTGGAATATATGAGATACGTACATACAAATATAATAGCAAGAGACTGGGAAAAGCTGTCTGAATTTTATAAAGATGTATTTGAATGCAGAAAAGTACCACCACAAAGAAACCTAAAAGGTGAATGGTTGGATAGATTGACAGGGATAAAAGATGCTCATATTGAAGGTGTGCACTTAGCTTTACCTGGATATGATGATTGTTTACCAACATTAGAAATATTTTCATATAATTTATATGGTGAAGTGCTTCAAAAAAATATAAATAATTATGGTTTTTCACACATCGCATTTGAAATTGAAAATGTTGAAGAAACCCTAAATAAAATAAAAAGTGCAGGTGGAGGTCAAGTTGGAGAAATTGTTAAAACAAAATATCCTAATGGACAAGTTGCTACATTTGTATATGCAACAAATATAGAGGGAAATATTATTGAATTACAGAGCTGGGATTAAATAATAACACAAACAAATTTTTATTTATATTACAAAAAATTTAAAAAGGGTGTTATTAAAATATGTAATTAGACATATCTATTATGTATTGATAATACTTTTTTAATAAATTGGTCATCCTGCAATTTTATCAAATGGTCTTGCTTTCTTAAAAATAGCTAAAGGTTTTCTTAAGAAGTAATTTAAAAAGTTTTTGTATATAATAATGAATAACAAACAATGGAAGAGAGACTTATAAAAAGTAATAGATATTGCTTATAAAAAGGATACTTGATTATTTCATAGAGAATTTATCAGGTATCCTTTTAAATGCTAAATTAATTGACATAGTTTTTCTAATGAGGCAGATTTATACTTATTTTTATTTATTACTACAGTAATATCATTAAAAAGTTTAAAATCAGGAATAAATATCTGTATAAGGTTTCCTTTTTCTATTTCTTGCTCAACTAGAATTTTAGGAAGAATTGAAACACCTAAACTATTTTTAGTAGCTTCTATTAGGGATTGTGAATCTACACTTTCCCAGCTTGCATGTACTTTGTAACCTTGCAAGGTTACAGCTGATTCAAAAGTTTCACGTACAGCACTTCCTCTTTCTCGTAATAGTAAATCCATACCCAATAGTTGAGATAAACTTAACTCGGCAGTATTGCAATAGCTTGGTGAAGATACAATGCATAATTCATAAGAAGAAAATTTTCTGATTTCTAATGCGCCTTGTATGATTTTCCCTTCAATAAAAGCTATATCAACCTTTCCTTGTTTCAATAATTTTAATGCTTTTAATGCACTATGAACTTCAACGTTAATCTTAGTATTTGGATATATTTCTTGAAATCTCCTTATTAATTGAGGCAGCCATATTTGAGCAAATGTAATACAAGACGCAATATGTATGGGCGTTTCACACTCTAAGTTTTTAATCCTTGATTCAACATTTTCTAAATTTTCAAGTATTGGCAAAATTTCTTGTAAAAGAAGTTCTCCTGTTTTTGTTAATTTAACACTTTTATGTAATCGCTCAAATAATTTGGTTTCAGCCTCATTCTCAAGCTCTCTTATTGCATGGGAAACTGCTGATTGTGTAATAAATAGATTATTTGCAGCTTTAGTGAAATTTTCTACTCTTGCAACTTCTCTAAAAATAATGCAATGTTTAAAATTCATAATTAGACTCCTTTACTCATGAATTAAATTCATGTCTGCAACAATATTTTATCATTTTACAAATAGCAGTACAACATTTATAATATGTCCATGTGCACATAGAAAGGAATATTATGAGAAAAAATATTAAATTGTATTTATGGCTTTGCTATATAAGTTTATTTATAAGTGCCTTTACTTTTGGTGGTGGATACGTTGTTGTTCCTATGATAAAAAAGTACTATGTTATGGATAAAAAAATATTTAGTGAATCAGAGCTTATGGAAATGGCTACAATTGCTCAATCTTCACCTGGAGCAATTGCAATCAACTTAAGCATTTTAGCAGGTAAAAGAACAGCTGGATTTATAGGAGTAATTATCAGTTGTATTTGTTCAATTATACCTCCTATAGTAATTTTAGGACTTGTTTCAAGGTGGTATGTTGCGTTTTCTTCAAATATTTATATAATTGCAATCTTAAAAGGTATGCAGGCATGCGTTGCTGCATTGATTGTAGATTTGACTATAGATATGTATAAAATGATTCTTAATGAAAAATCAATGTTATTAAATCTATTAGTACCATTTTCATTTATTGCTTGTACTTTCCTTAAAATTAATGTAATACTCGTATTACTTTTAAGTTGTTTGATTTGTTTATTTGCTATATATATTCAACTTCGAAAAAAGGGGGAGAGTATATGATTATAAATTTATTCTTTACGTTTTTGAAAATAGGAATGTTTAGTATAGGTGGTGGTTATGCTATTATTCCAATTATACAGGAACAGGTAGTTTTTAAGCAAGGATGGATAACACAAAAGGTTTTTACTGATATTATTACAATTTCTCAAATGACTCCAGGTCCATTAGCTGTTAATACTTCTACTTTTGTTGGTATGCAAGTGGCAGGAATTGAGGGTGCTATATCAGCAACAGTTGGTTGTATAATATCAGGAATAACTATTTCTATGTTTTTATATGGATTTTTTAAAAAATATAAGAGTTCGAAATTTGTTTTTGAAATTTTAAATGGACTGAAAGCATCCTCTTTAGGATTAATCATCTCAGCAGGATTTACAATTATATTGTTGACATTTTTTGGTTCTTCAAATTATTATACTACCAATATTTTCAAAAATATAGATATTATAGCTGTTATTTTATTTTGTTGTTCATTGTACTGTTTACGAAAATATAAGATTGGACCTATACTTATGATGGTGTTATCTGGATTGTTTGCATTAATTGTATATTTATAAAGAAGGTTAATATATAAGCAAAGAAAGATTTACATATAATTTGCAAAGCTTAAGATATTATGGAGTCTCCTATATTTTAGGAAACTCCTGTTTATCAATTACAAATAACATAGTAGTATTTTATTTTTACTTACTATATATCTTACCTTCAATTAAACAAGTCCATTATCTCACTATCAGATAAACTTCTTAATACACCTTCGTTAGAAAGCTCTCCATTTATAAATTGATTTATAAGCTCTTTTTTATTTTCTTGTAATTTTATTATCTTTTCTTCTATAGTGCCTTTAGCAATTAACTTTATAACTTGTACTACATTTTTTTGACCGAATCTATGAGCTCTGTCACTAGCTTGATTTTCTACTGATGGATTCCACCATGGGTCAAAGTGAATTACAATATCAGCAGTTGTAAGATTTAATCCTGTACCACCTGCCTTTAAAGATATTAAAAAAACTTTTTTGTCAGTACTATTATTAAATTTATCTACAAGTTCAAGCCTTTCTTTAGCATTAGTTTTACCATCTATATAGTGATATGCAATTTTACACTTATCAAGTTCCTTGCCTATATTTTTAAGGACAGATGTAAATTGTGAAAATAATAATATCTTGTGATTTTCATTTATACTATCTCTAAGTATTTCTAGACATGTTTCTATTTTTGAACTTTTTTTATTATAATCTTTTACCACTATACTTGGGTCTAAACAAAGCTGTCTTAGTTTAGTTAAATAAGAGAAAATAACTATTTTATCTTTCTTAAGATTTTTATCTTTCATTTTATCTTGTATATCTTTTGCATACACACTATATATTTTTTTCTGTTCCTTATTTAATTCAACAAAAAAGTTTTTCTCAATCTTGTCTGGGAGTTCTTTCATTACTTCTTTTTTACTTCTTCTAAGAATAAAAGGCTTTATAAGTCTTTTTAAATTTTCAACATTATCTTCTTTATTTATAAATAACTCTTGAAATTTTCCTCTACTATATAAATATCCAGGCATTATAAAATCAAATATAGACCATAACTCTACTAAATTGTTTTCCATAGGTGTACCAGTAAGTGCAAATTTATTTTTGGCATTTATATTTTTTACAGCTTCTGTTACTAAAGCCACTGGATTTTTAATGTTTTGAGCCTCATCTATTACACAATAATCAAAAATTATTTCATTATATTTTTCTAAGTCATTTCTAAGAGTACCATATGTTGTAAGGACTACATTAAAATCGTTTATTTCTCTAAAGCACTTTTCTCTATCTTTTTTATTTCCATGTATCAATAGAACTTTTATATCTGGAGCAAATTTTTCAAATTCATTTTTCCAATTATAAATAAGTGATGTTGGCGTAACAATAATACTTTTTTTATTGAATACAGATAGTAAAAATGTAATAGTTTGTATTGTTTTTCCAAGACCCATTTCATCAGCTAATATACCACCAAATTTATAAAAATCTAAAACTTTAAACCAATTAAAACCATTTATTTGGTAGTCACGTAGATTTGCTTTTAAATTACTTGGAATTTCTGAATTTATAACATTAAAATTTCTAAATTTAGCACATGTATTTTCTAATTCATTTTTACCAGTTATAAATTTTAAATCTTTACCTTTTATCATTTCATTTATATATAGAGCTTTATTATTATGAATTTTATTATCTTTTGATTTATCAATTACATCCAAATTTTCAACCAGTTCAAAAAAATCTTTAGTTTCTTTTTCTGATAAGTCTATAAAACTTCCATCTTTTAGCTTATAAAAAGTACGTTTTTCTTGGAGAGCTTTTAGAATATCTTTGTACTCTTTTGGATTTATATCAGATATATTAAAATTAAATTCTAGATAATTTTGATTAGTTTGATTAATTGAAGCTTGAATTGATGAAGAATTATATATTTTCTTCAATTTAAACTTTTCAGAATAATAGATATCTCCAAATTCCTTTAAAGATTCTAACTGTAAATCTAAAAATGTAAATAGGTCATAGTCAGTTCCTTTAAATGTATATCTGTTATTTTCTTTTACAAATTGTGAAGAAAGCATTTTATTTTCAATTTTAGCCTCCTTTTGTATATTGGGAAGTATAAATTTTTTACCACCTTCATCATCATAGATATACTTTATGTCGCAACATACATTGCCATCAATTATATCAAAGTAAAACTCTGTTTCAAAATTATTTGCTATATTATTTTTTATGTTTTCATCCAAATAAACTTCTTTGGATATTGACTTTAATTTAGGCACTAATAGCCCTAAAACATCTTTAGAGTCTTCTTTATCAAATTTTAATTCCTTAGATTTTGATAATACTTGATAGATTTTTGAATAATCTCGAGCCTTTTTATGAGACAATAAGTAGATATTATTCTCATATAAAAGTACATCACCTTTTCTACTAAGTGGAACAGGTAGTAAGTCTTTGGAGGATAAGACAATTTTATCTTCTATATTTTTAAAATTAAATTTTATTGGTAAAATATCACTTGATACTTTTGGATGATATTCTTCCTTAGAAAAAATTAGAGTAAAATCCTTGTCCTTAAGAGCATTCAAAAATTGTTTCAGAGAACTCATATTTATTTCCATGAACTTTTTTGAGTATGACGAAGAAAAATTATATGAAAGATTTGTTCCATATTCTTCTATCATATCTATTAACTTCTCATCTTCATCAGCAAAATAATGGATGTTAGGATTATAAATAAATTTTTTTCCAAACTCCAATTCATATCCATTAAGTTTTGAATATGCAAATTCAGTGATATTTTTTAAAACATACATTTTATCGATTCCAATTTTAAACTCAGCAATTGCTTTGTTTGAATCAATGTTTAATAATACATCTAAATTGACTCTTTCTTTTTTAGTATCATTTAAAAAAGAAAGTAGTTGTTTACTTAAGTCCAAGCCGACTTTAGAATCAGTCTTAGAAAGTTTATCTTTATCATCATCTAATATATCTATTAGAACAGGAGGAATGTCATTTTTACTTTTTATTTGCTTTAGGCTTTTTATCACAATAGCAACTAGATGTTTACATATAAAGATGCCTCGATTTGTAATATTTGATTGACAATCAACACAACTACAGTCACTTTCAATTATTTTAAAGTGTTTTATATCTATTGTTATTGAATTAAAATAAAAGCTATAATTATCCTCAGAATTGACTCCACCACGAAATGTTAGCAAGTTATTTTGTAAGTCATCAATATCAATGTCTATATAATCAACTAATTGATTACTATAGTATTTTATACCTCTTGACCATCTTGATGGTTCTGTATTTCTTTTGATTAATTTATATATCATATCTATTTTCATTTTATTCACCTTACCTCACTGTATATATTATAATCTAAATCTATCCAATTTACACTCTAAATACAGTGTTTAAATTAAAGCATATATAAATAGCTTTTATCTATTGCAAAATATATATAAATAACAATTTGCTATTAGATTTTTATTGTAATCTCCTGTAAACTAGGAGTGAAAAATAATGATTTAAGTAGTTTATAAATGTATATAAAATTTAATTATTAAAAACATATTTTAAGTTTATGATATTTAAATTAAAAGAATGTATAATAATTATAGTGTTTTATATTTATCATTGGGAAAGGAAGATATTGATATGGATAGTTATAAATTGATTAAGGCTAAGATACCATGTAAGGAAACAGGAATAGAAATAAAGAAGACTTTATGTGATATTTGTTCTCCAGGAATTCATTGTGGAATTGATGCATATGTCAAAGATGGCAAAGTAATAAAAATAGAAGGAACAAAAGAGCATCCAATGAACAGAGGGTTGTTGTGTACAAAGGGGCTTTGTAATAGAGAATATATGTATCGAGAAGATAGAATAAAAACACCACTGAAGAGGATTGGAAAAAGAGGTGAAGGAAAGTTTAAGCCAATATCATGGGAAGAAGCTTATAGTGAAATAGGGGGAAAATTAAATAAAATAAAAGACGAATATGGAGCAAAACATGTAGCATTTTTTACAGGGTATGGAAAGTGGTATAGACCGTTTTTACAAAGGTTTGCATCTTCATTTGGTTCTCCTAATTATGGTACAGAATCAAGCTCCTGTTCAACATCAGCACAGATGGCTGGAAATGTTGCAACTGGGAGAAATTTTACAATGCAGGATATGGAAAATGCAAATACTTATTTAGGTTGGGGGTTTAATCCATACTACTCTAAATTTTTAAATAGTGTAAATTTAAGTAAACTAAAGGAAAAAGGTTTAAAATTTATAATTGTAGACCCTAGGATAACACCAACAACTCAAAAAATAGCAGATTTGCACTTGAGAGTTAAGCCTGGTACTGATGGAGCTTTAGCTCTAGGAATGGCTAATTTATTTATAGAAAAAGATTTGATAGATAAAGAATACATAGAAAAACATGTACATGGGTTTGATGAATACAAGGAATATGTAAAATTATTTGATTTAGATACTGTCAACAAAATTACAGGGGTTTCTAAAGATGATATAGTAAAAGCTGTAGAGATGTTATCGAAAGGTCCATTTTGTATAAATGAAAGTGCTGCTCCAGTAGTTCATCACCAAAATGGATTTCAAAATTATAGGGCAATGATGTCTCTATCTGCTATAACAGGTAATTATGATAAAATTGGAGGTAACATACCAAAACAAGATTATTTTGCTGGTAAGGTAGGAGGATTTCAAACATTAGAAAAAGAGTTTGTAAAAGAAGTGCTACCTAAAAATATAAATGAAAGAATTGGTGGGGAAAGATTTCCTCTTTGGAATGAAATGGTAAATCAATTTCAAGCTATGGATTTAACTCGACAAATAGAAGAAAAGACACCTTATGAAATAAAAGCATTGTTTTGTCATGGTATAAATGCTAGAATGTTTCCTAATTCAGGTAGGCTTTTTAACGCTCTAAACACTGTAGATTTCTTTGTCAATATAGATTTATTTATGACAGATGCATCAAAATATGCAGATATACTTTTACCTGCATGCACATCTTTTGAAAGAGAAGAATGTAAGAGTTATCCAGGTGGATATATTACATATACGAAAAAAGTAATTGATACATTATATGATTCAAAATCAGATGTAGAAATACTTTCTGACTTAGCAAATGTTATGGACATAGAAGATGATTTCTTAAAAGCAGGTTATGAAGCAAGTATAAGACATATGTTTAAAGGAACTTGTGTAGATGTAGATGAACTTAAAGAAAGTGATTTACCATTGAAATGTAAAGATTTTAAATCATATGAGGTAGGTTCGTATACAATGGAAGGTTATGATACTAGTACATCTAAGTTTGAATTAAAATCTACAATTATTGAGAAATATAAAGATTTTGGATTAGATGCATTACCAACATACAAAGAATTTAATGATGATATAGATGAGTATAATTACCTATTAACATCAGGTGCAAGAATTCCAAATGCATTACACTCAAGACTTCATGATGTTAAGCTTTCGAGAATATTAAAAAATGAGGCTAGTTGTGACATTTCTAGTTTAGATGCAAAAGACTTAAGTATTAATAATGGAGATTATATAAAAATAACTACTAAAATAGGAAGTTTGAATGTCAAGGTCAATGTTACTGATAGAGTTTTATATAAAAACATACATATGTATCATGGATATAGAGAAGTTGATGTAAATAGTATCATCTGTGATAATTTTGACCCTTATAGTGGATTCCCTGCATATAGAAGTTGTAAGTGTAAGATTGAAAAAGTGAATAAATAATTGGGGGGATATAATGAAAAGTTTATTTGAATTCAATAAAGAGTTATGTACAGCATGTGGGGCTTGTTTGCTTGCTTGTATAGACCAAAATGATAATGACATAGATAAGGGTGAATTTTTTAGACATGTATTTACAGTGGAAGAAAAAGAAAAGGTAGAATATTTTTCATTATCATGTGTTCATTGTGATGAGGCAAAATGTGTAGATGTATGTCCTAAAGATTGTTTTAAAAAAGAAAATAAATTTGTCATATTAGATAATCAAGATTGTATAGGATGTAAACTTTGTGAAAAAGCTTGTGAATATGGAGCTTTGATTTATGGAAATGATGGTAAAGCAAACAAGTGTAATGGTTGTGTTGAACGAAATGAGTGTGGTATGGATGCACCTTGTGTAATGGTATGTCCTACAGGAGCATTAAAGTTTAATATGGAAGTAGATTAATTATAAATTATAATTTATACTAAGATGTAAAATGAACTTTGTAAAAGACTACATTAAATTTGTATTATAACTAATTTAATGTAGTCTTTTTATGTATATACTTATAAAATAAAAAATTGAGATAGTTAGAAGTTTAAATTTTTATTTCAAAAAGTTTGTCTTATGGATTACTAATCAATTAACATGTTTAAGAATTTTTCTTTATGATTTAAAAAATCTTGAGTAAGTTGATAATTTTCACTATCTTCGCATTTAACTTTATTAATGCCATTCTCATTTATTTCATAGATGATTGAATTAGGATAACAAATTAATATGGGTGAGTGTGTTGCTATGATGAATTGGCAATTTTGGGTTACTAATTCGTGTAATCTTGTTATAAAAGCCATCTGTCTAGCAGGTGAAAGTGCTGCCTCTGGTTCATCTAATATATATATTCCTTCTTTAGAAAATTTATGAATAAATAATGAGAAGAAGGATTCACCATGAGATTGTTCATGCAATGATACTCCTCCATAATAGTTTATAGTTTTTACTCCTGACGAAAACCTAGAAGCTTTATCTATTGCAGTAGCTACATTATAAAAAGATTCAGCTCTCAAAAAAAAATTTTGCTTAGGTTTTTTAGGTCCTTTTGTGATTGTTATATATTTATGAAGTTCAGAGTGGCTATTATAAGTACTAAAGTCAAAGTTTTTTGTCCCACCTTCAGGGTTGAATCCATATTCAATAGCTATTGCTTCTAATAATGTTGATTTTCCACTTCCATTTTCACCAATTATAAAAGTTACGTTTTTATGAAACTCAAGTTGATATAAGTTTTTTACTATTGGTAGATTAAATGGATATTCATTTATACTATGTATACCTTTTCTGTTTAGTTTAACTGACCTAATATATTGATTTATTTTTTCAGCATTCAAATTTAAAACTCCCTTTTATTGATTTTAATATACTTATTATAACTTAAAATTAGTGACTATATTTAGGTTTTTATCTAATAAATTTTAATATAGATATTAATAATTTTTAAATTGGAATCTAGATATAGATATTCATAGTGTTAATTATCAGAAACCTTACACTAACAACAGATAATTTTAATTACTCTTAAAATATTTACTTAGGAAATTAAAATATTTTATATTTTTAACAATAAAAATATATCTTTTATTATAAAAAAAATATTGAAAAACGATATTGTATGATGTAGTATATAATATATAAAATATTTTAAAGGAGTTGATATAGTGTCTGATAAATTTATAAAAAATCTATTAAATGGTATATTACAAATTTTATTTTTTCTTTTAGCATTAGTACTTTCTGTAGGAGGAATTAAAGGCTTTAGTTATATTTGTTTTAGTGGTGAAGCAACTATACAAAGTTTTATATCTGGTATGTTAAGGTTTTCTTTGGTTGTATCATATTTTATTATAGTAAAGTCATTGTTAGAAATATTAAATAGTTCTGAATATAGCTTATTCATAAATGAAAATGTAAAAAGATTTAGACTTATTGGCTATCTTTTACTTTTAAATTCTGTTATAGAATTTAGTTCAACTTTCGGTACTACTGGAACAGGAATGAGGTTCCTAGATTTAGGATTCGGATTTTACTTTACAGTCCCAACTCTTGTATATTTTGTGGTTGCTCTTATGAGTTTTGTGATTTCAGACGGATTTAAGAAGGCAATAAAGATAAAAGAAGATAATGATTTAATTATTTAGGAGGCACACTATGTCAATTATAGTAAATTTAGACATGATGTTTCGATAACTCTATATTTATGTTTAGTATATGGTAATAAAATATTTAATATATACTCAGTCTTTATTTTAATATATCCAGTATTCGTTCCATCACTACATCCATAATAATTCTTCTGAAGTAAATGATACACGAGATATATTTAATTCTTTACTAAATTTTTTCGTATCTAATTTTTTATTGATTAATATACAGTCTTCCACGGAGGTTGATTTGCAATAGCAGTAATGATATGTAAATATCTATATCACAACTTTTTCATATGTTTTAATTTTATAAAAACGAGTTAAACAGCCCAATTATATTAAATAAATTTGATATTAAAAAGGGCTATATAAGTGAATAAGGAAATAGTTTTTTTCTATTGGAAAAATAAAGAAAATTCTATTATAATTGAACATGTGACAAAAGTTTGCAAAAAACAACATTAAGTGAGGGGGACTTATTTTATGATTTTTAACATGAAATATTTTTTGGAATTATTTCAAATAATAATGAAATCATTCAATGTAACTGTGATTTTAACAATAAGCTCACTGATATTTTCATTAACTATAGGAACGATATTAGTGTTATCATCTTAGAAGAAAAAGTGCTTTAAAAATACTTGGAGATGAAAATATTGAAATGATTGATTTTCCAGCAATGACAGGTGAAGATTTTGCTATTTATATGAATGAAAGACCTGGTTTATTTATGTATATAGGGGTAGGAAATAAAGAAAAAAATATAAATTACAGACTTCATAATAACAAGTTTAATATAGATGAAAAATGTTTAAGCACAGCATCTTCATTATTTGCACAACTTGCAGTAGATTATCTTTGTCAATGTTAGATTATAATTATAAGAATATATTCTATTTAAAAATAAAATAACTAAGTTATTTTTAGATTTCAAATTAACATATTAATTTTTAGTATCAAATATGTGATTAGTCTATTATATTTATTAAAAAAGGTGGATACTGATGATAAAAGTAGAGAATTTACATAAAAGTTTTAAAGGTACAGAAGTTCTTAAAGGTATAAATTTAGAAATAAATCAAAGTGAAGTAGTAGCTATACTTGGTCCATCTGGAACAGGTAAATCTACGTTACTTAGATGTTTAAATTATTTAGTTGAGCCTACAAAAGGAAAAATAATGATTGGAGATGTAAAAGTAGATGTAGAAAAAGCAACAAAAAAGGATATAGCAAATTTAAGAAAACATACATCTATGGTATTCCAAAATTATAACCTATTTAAAAATAAAACAGCATTAGAAAATGTAATGGAAGCATTGATAGCGGTACATAAAAAGAGTAAACAAGAAGCTAGAGAAATTTCGATAAAATTAATAGAAAAAGTTGGGATGTTAGATAGAAAAGATTTTTATCCATCAAAGTTATCTGGAGGTCAGCAACAAAGAATAGGTATAGCTAGAGCGATGGCAGTAAATCCAAATGTAATATTATTTGATGAACCAACATCTGCACTTGACCCAGAACTTGTTGGAGAAGTTTTAAGTGTTATAAAATCGCTTGCAAAAGATGGAATAACAATGCTTATTGTGACTCACGAAATAAATTTTGCAAAAGAAGTTGCTGATAAAATTATATTTATGGATAATGGTGTGATAGCTGAAGAAGGAACTCCTGATGAAATATTTAATAATCCAAAAAATGAAAGAACGGCAAAATTTTTAAATATTATTAGGAAAGAAGAAGTATTTAATTAAAAACATATAATTGAAGTATGTCTTAAGACATATGAGATACTTTCATAAAAGTAAGCTAATTAACATACAAAATTAATAGATATCTTAATTTATATAATTAAGATATCTATTAACTTTTTGAGTAAAAATATAAATTCTAGATTTAGACGTAATGCCTATAATTTGAATTAATTAAAATTATGTGTATTGAATCATATAAGTTTAAATATCAAACTTATTTTGGAAACAAAAGATTTCAAACTTATTTTTGTTAAAAGATAATAGACCTTCATCTCTCATTTTTCCAAGTTCTCTTGACATAGAACTTCTATCAACACATAAAAAGTCAGCCATTTCATTTCTTGAAAAAGGGATTGTAAACTTATAGTTACCCGTTCTCTCTATTTGATTTGAAAAGTACATGAGCAATTTTTCACGAGTTGTTTTACAAGAAAGCAACTCTATTTTGTTATGAAGTAAAATATTTTTTTCAGCTATTAATTGTAACATATTTTCAACAAGTCTATTGTGAAATTCACATGTAGACGAGCAAATACCAGTCACACTTTTAAACTTTATAAATAGAACTTCACATGAAGATGTTGTCACTACTGTTACAGTACTTTTATGTAGTCTAGTGCAAGCAAACACCTCTCCAAATAAATCACCAGGTAAAAGTTCAGCCACAATATTTCTATTACCTTCAATATCTTCTTTTATTATGTGTGCACTTCCCTTAAGCATAATTCCAATAGAAGTCACTTCATTTCCTACAGAAAATATTATGTCATCTTTTGGATAAGTCTTATCAGTAACACCCAAACATTCTAACATTGCTTCAAGTTCATCATCTTTAATCCCTTCAAACAGAGAAATCCTTCTTAATAGATTTATATGTTTTTCTAAAAATTTTTTCAAATAATCACTTCCTTGTTGCATATGCAACCGATAATTTCTTTTCATTGTACTATACTAAATTTATAAAAGCAAGGAGATATAAAAATCCTGATACAAAAATCTAAAATAAAAAAGACCTATGTCTTAAAAATAAATATCTAGTAAAGTAGTATTTTAAACAAAAAAATTTTATGAGGTGATATAAATGATTAGAAAAATAATTAAAATTAATGAAGAAAAATGTAATGGTTGTGGATTATGTGTTGAAGCTTGTCATGAAGAAGCTATAGGTATGGTAAATGGAAAAGCAAAACTTTTAAGAGACGATTATTGCGATGGTTTAGGAGATTGTTTACCAACTTGTCCAACGAATGCAATTTCATTTGAAAATAGAGAGGCTGCAGAATATGATGAAGAAGCAGTAAAAGCAAATATGGAAGCAAAGAGAGCACAAAAAGAAAATTTAGCATGTGGATGTCCAGGTTCTCAGTCTAAGTCTATAAAAAGACAAGATTTAGATACTATATCTACAAATAACAATATAGTAATGGAGGCACAAGAGTCTCAGCTTAATCAGTGGCCAGTGCAAATAAAACTAGTACCTGCTAATGCATCATATTTAAAGAATGCAAGTCTTTTAATAGCAGCAGACTGTACAGCATATGCATATGGAAATTTCCATAATAAATTTATGAAAAATAAGGTTACATTAATTGGTTGCCCTAAACTTGATGAAGTTGATTATGCTGAAAAACTTACAGAAATTTTAAGATTAAATGATATTAAAAATATAGTGGTAACACGTATGGAGGTACCTTGTTGTGGTGGTATCGTAAATGCAGTTAAAACAGCCCTACAAAATAGTGGAAAGATGATACCATGGCAAGTAATTACTATATCTGTAGATGGGAAAATAGTAGATGGAGAAATCTAATTAAGTAAATCGTAAACAATTTAATAAATTTTAATAAATAAAATTAAATGGGAGGAATAAAAGATGGAGAATATGTTTTGTTTTCAATGTGAACAGACAGTTGGTGGTAAAGGATGTACTATAAATGGAGCTTGTGGTAAAAAAGGGGGAACAGCTAATTTACAAGATGAACTTACAGGAGTATTAATTGGACTTTCAAGAGCAACTGTTGGAAATAAAAATAGACCAACAAGAGAAACAGATAAAGTTATGATAGAAGGATTGTTTACTACTGTAACAAATGTAAGTTTTGATGATGAAGCTATAAAAAGACAAATTGAAAAAACTGAACTAGCAAAAAGTGAACTTGTACCTAGATGTTCAGATTGCTCAACAACTTGTAGTAGAAATGATAACTATGATATGAAGAATTTATGGAATGATAATGAAGATATACGTTCATTAAAATCATTAATTTTATTTGGATTAAGAGGGATGGCTGCTTATGCTTATCATGCAATGGTACTTGGATATACAGATAAAGAAGTGAATGACTTTTTCTACGAAGGGTTAATAGCAGTTGGAGAAGACTTATCTAGTGATGAACTTTTAGGATTTGTAATGAAAACTGGGGAAATAAACTTAAAATGTATGGAATTACTTGATAGAGCAAATACCGAAACTTATGGAACACCAGAGCCAACTCAAGTACCTATGAAAATTGAAAAAGGTCCATTTATTGTAGTTACAGGGCATGACCTTTATGATTTACACAAATTGCTAGAGCAAACAAAAGATAAGGGAATAAACATATACACTCATGGAGAATTATTACCAGCACATGCATATCCAAAATTAAAAGAATATAAGCACTTAAAAGGAAATTTTGGTACAGCATGGCAAAATCAACAAAAAGAATTTGACAATATACCTGCTCCAATACTATTTACGACAAACTGTTTAATGCCTGTTAAGGATAGTTATAGAGATAGAGTATTTACTACAGAAGTGGTTGCTTATCCTGGTATGGTTCATATTGGAGAAGATAAAGATTTTTCTAGTGTAATAGAAAAAGCACTTGAACTTGGAGGATATAAAGAAGATATGCATATGACTGGAATAAATGGAGGTGATATGCTAACTACTGGTTTTGCAAGAGGAACAGTTTCATCTGTACAAGATACAGTAGTAGAAGCTGTAAAAAATGGTGCCATAAGACACTTTTTATTAGTTGGTGGTTGTGATGGTGCAAAACCTGGAAGAAATTATTATACTGAATTTGTAAAACAAGCTCCTGAAGACACTGTTATATTGACTCTTGCATGTGGAAAATATAGATTTAATGATTTAAATCTTGGAGAAATAGGTGGTTTACCACGTTTAATGGATATGGGACAATGTAATGATACTTACAGTGCAATTCAAGTGGCTATTTCATTGGCAAATGCTTTTGAATGTGATGTAAATGAATTACCTCTTAGCATAGTTCTATCATGGTATGAACAAAAAGCTGTTTGTGTACTTCTTACATTGCTTTACTTAGGTATAAAAAATATCTATATAGGACCTTCTTTACCAGCGTTCTTGTCTGAAAATGTATTGAATATATTGGTTGAGAAATTTGCTTTAACTCCTATATCTACTCCAGAAGAAGATATGAAAAAAATATTAGGATAAAGAAAATACGCTTAGCTGATAAGGTATAAATTTTATAATCAAAGTATTATTAAGATTAATTATAATTAACATAAATAAGGGGTGGCTTTGTATAAGGTCAACCCTTATTTATATTTTTATGGTCTATTACTAAAGTATATATTATTTTAATCAATTATTTATAATAAATCATACTTTTAAACTTATAATACTTAAAATATGTGTATAGTACAAACAAATAAAAAGTATAGTTTTAATAGTGCAGGATACTGAATTTAATTATAGAAAGAGGAACTTTGTAATATAGAATTTGCATAATATATATATATTATAGTGTAATTATTTTAACTAAAATTTAAAATATATAAGGCATTTTATATGGGGGTATGTATATATGAAAAATTCGAATTTTAATATATTAACATTCGATGGTGGTGGATTAAAGGGAGCATTAAGTATATCCATACTTGAGAGAATAGTAGAGGAGTATCCAAGTTTGTTAAATAACATAAATATGTTTGGAGGAACATCTACAGGAAGTTTGATTGCATTAGGGCTTGCATATGGTGTAAGCCCAAAAGAGATAAAGACTCTCTATTCAATTGAAAATTCAAAGTATATTTTCAACAAAAGTTATGCAGAAATGCTCAGACCAAAGTATGAAAATAAAAATTTAAAGGAAATTTTACTAAGTATATTTCCAGAAGACTTAGAATTGAAAGATTTAAGTAAATTAGTCATGGTACCAAGCTTTTATATAGGTAATGAAGAACATTCATGGAGGCCTGTATTTTATAATAATATGCCAAATTCTCTTAATAAAACTAGTAAAGTTGTGGATGTAGCAATGGCAAGTAGTGCTGCACCAGTATTCTTTCCAACCTATAATTGTCATGTTGATGGTGGTATAATAGCAACTGACCCAAGTTTAGCATGTATAGTTTATTCAATTGACAGTGGACTTAAGCTAAATTATAAAAATACAAGACTTTTTTCTATAGGGACTGGATATGTATATAATAGTATAAAGACAGATACAACTGAATGGGGAGCTATTGACTGGATAATCAATAAGGAGCCAGACTTACCAATTATATCTGTTACACTAGAAGGGAACTCTCAAATGAGTCAACTATTTTCTCAAAAACTTCTTGGAGATAATTACTATAGGTTAAATCCTAAAATGGAGAGAGATGTAGCTATGGATGATTGTGATTCACTAGAATATTTAATATCTCTAGGTGAAAACTGTGATATAAAAGATGCATTTGAATGGATAAATAAAAAAGGTTTTTATAAAAATTAGGTATAGTTTTTCATTATATTTATAAGTAGAAAATTTTTATAGTTTATAATTTTGATAAAAGATTTTGCAATTTTAAATACTTTAATATCATATAGTATTTTCTAAATAAAGTAAAAAATAATAAAATACAAGATTATTAAGTTACTTCTTAGGGAATAAATAAAATATAATTTTTTTAAGGAGTGATGAAAATGATAAAACTTGCTACTTTTGCAGGTGGGTGTTTTTGGTGTATGGTAAAACCTTTTGATAAATATGATGGAGTTATAAAAGTAGTTTCTGGATATACATCTGGTCATGTTGAAAATCCTACATATCAAGAAGTATGTTCAGGAACAACTGGCCATGTTGAAGCTATTCAAATAACTTATGATGATAATATAATAAGTTATGATGAACTTTTAAATATATTTTGGAAACAAATTAATCCTACGGATGATGGTGGACAATTTGGTGATAGAGGAACTCAATATAAAACTGCTATATTTTATCATGATGAAGAGCAAAAAAATACAGCTTTGAAGTCAAAAGAAAGCTTAGAAAATAGTAAAATATTTGATAGTAAAATAGTTACTGAAATAATTCCAGCAACTAAATTTTACGAAGCAGAAGAAAATCATCAAGATTATTATAAAAAAAGACCATTAAATTATAATATGTATTATAAAGGTTCAGGAAGATATAATTTTGTAAAAAGTTATTGGGATGGAAATAATGTAGATAGGGAAGCGTTAAAAAAGACTTTAACTCCTATTCAATTTGAAGTTACTCAAAATGACATGACAGAAGTACCTTTTGAAAATGAATATTATGATAATAATGAAGAAGGTATCTATGTGGATATAGTAAGTGGAGAGGTTTTATTTTCTTCAAAGGATAAATTTGATGCAGGATGTGGATGGCCTAGCTTTGCAAAGCCAGTTATAGATAAGTCTATAATTGAAAGAAGTGATTTTTCACAAGGCATGTATAGGGTTGAAGTAAGAAGTGCTAAAGGAAATTCTCATCTAGGTCATGTTTTTGATGATGGACCAAAGGAACTTGGAGGTTTAAGGTATTGTATAAATTCTGCTTCTCTTAAGTTTATACCTAAAAAAGACATGGAAGAATTAGGATATGGAGAATATTTAGAGCTTTTTAAATAATTAAAACTAGTTATATCATATATTCAGATTAGAGATGGAAATATAAATTTATGTTTTCATCTTTTGTTTTTTTGCCAATAATATGATAAATTATTAATTGTAATGTTATAATTTATATTTGTATGACTAAAGAATTTAATTTTTGAAAGAGAGAAAACAAATGAATTTAAAAGACTTTAATGGAAAAAGATTAAAATCAGCTAGAGTTTTTAGAGCTAAAACTCTAGAGCAGTTATCTAAAGAAACTAAAATAAATAAAAAAGATTTACAAGCTTTTGAAGAAAATAAGTATGTTCCAAATATTGAAAATGCATTAAAATTATCAAATATATTAAACTTCCCAAAAGAGTATTTTTATAAAAACGAAAGTATAAATGTTATTGTGGAAGATAGTCATTTTAATCCTCAATCTAAACTTCCTAGAGTGGAGGAAATTTCTTATAGAGAAAAAATAATAATCATTCATAAAATATACTCGTTTATGGAAAGTTATATAAAATTTCCAAAAGAAAACTTACCAAATAGAAAACTAATTAAGGATGTTAATATAAATGATATAGAAAGTCTTGCTAATAAGACTAGAGAACTTTGGAATTTAAACAACAATCCAATAGTAAATATGGTAAGTTTATTAGAGGCTAATGGGATTATAATATCAGGAATGAATGTAGATAGAAAAGGAGCAACCGTATTTACTCAAAAACAGAGAATAGGTAAAGAAACTAAATATCTAATATCTCTTGGGAATGATAAAAAATCAGCATCAATTAGAAACTATGATTTAGCCTATGAGCTTGGATATATAATATCAAGTCAATTGGGAATACCAAATAAGCAATTCTTAGCAGATGAATATGCCTGTGCATTTTTGCTTCCAAGAGAGACTTTTTTAGAAGACTTGGTTTATCCAGAAGACCTAGATTATTATGTAGAACTAAAGCAAAAATGGATTGTACCTATATCTGTTATGATTTTTAGAGCATACAATTTAGGTGAGATAAGCTATAAAAAGTATAATTATCTTATGAGCGAAATGGATAAACGAGGATGGTTAATAGAAGAACCATTAGATAAAATGAAGGGTGTAAGTCCAGTATATTTAAAAAAAGCAGTCGAATTACTGATAGAAAACAAAATAATGAACACAGACAATATAGTATCAAATTTAGGAGATATAGGAATAAGTCTTTATCCAGAAGACCTAGAATTATTGATGGGATTGAAAAATGGACTCCTATCTCAAAATACAAAGAAAAAAAGTAAAGTTATAAAATTTGATGGGAAAAGATAAATTAATATTTTAATATTGAAAGATAAAAGCAGGTATTTATGATTTAAATTTAAGGTTTATTAAGATAATTTTTTATCATAAGAAATTTACCTGCTTTCAATATTAAATTTGAGATACACTTAAAATATGCTATTAACTTAAATATGTATTCTAATATGGTATTAATCTAAATATCCTTAGCAATTTTAATGTATTCTTTTAAAATAGTACATGATTTATTGAATTTTTTTTGTTCATCATCAGTTAAATTAATTTCTACTATAGACTCAACTCCATTTATGCCAATTATGGCAGGAACACCAGCAAACACATCTTTTTGCCCATACTGACCATCTAATAAAGTAGAAACAGGAAGGATTTTTCTTTCATTATGAAAAATTGTCTTTACTATTTCTGTTAAAGCAGTACCAATACCAAATTCAGTAGAACCTTTGCCATAAAGTACATCCCAACCAGCTCTAGCTGTTTTTTCAGTTAATTCATCTAAGTTTAATTTTCCATAAGTGTTAGGATTTTCTTTCATAATATCAAATAATGGTTTACCACCAATTGAAACATGAGACCAAGGAACCATCTGAGAATCTCCATGTTCACCCATAGAATAAGCTTGTATTGATTGTTGAGGAAGATTTGTTTCCTCAGATAAAAGCCTTCTAAGTCTCGAAGAATCGAGTGCAGTGCCTGTACCCAAAACTTTATTTTTAGAAAATCCAGAAACTTTCCAAATATAATCAGAAATTATATCAACTGGATTTGAAATTACAATAAATATACCATCAAATCCAGAATCAACAATAGGTTTTACAATTGTTTTTACAATGTTGACTGTAGACTCAAGAGTATCCAATCTAGTCTGATTTTTTTCAGGTAATGGACCTGCACTTATTACTACAATATCAGAATCTTTACAATCATCAAGTGTTCCACTTTTTATTTTTGTAGCATGTTTAAGATAAGAAACTGCATCTGATAAATCTAAAGCTTGAGCCTTTGCTTTATTTTCATCTATATCAATCATCAGTAGTTCATCACAAACACCTTGAGTTATTAAACTAAATCCACAATGTGAACCGACATGACCAGTTCCTATTATTGATACTTTTCTTGGTTTTATTGACAAATTTAACATCTCCTTACAATTTGTTTTATGTATACATATGAGAATACTCTATAATAATTATAGAGTATCTAAATAAGTTAATTAAAGAATAAATCGTATATATTTAAAACTAAATAGTCTTTGAAAGTGCAATATGGTCTCTTAAAACAGAACAAGATTTACTAAATCCTTCTTGCTCATCATTAGTTAAATTGATTTCAACAATTCCCTCAATCCCACTTTTTCCTATAATACAAGGAACACCTGCAAATACATTTTCTTCATTGTATTGACCTTCTAATAATGTAGAGACTGGTAAAATCTTTTTCTCATTATGTAGTATAGCCTTTACAATTTCTACTAAAGCAGTTCCTATTCCAAACTCTGTGCAATCTTTGCCATTTATTATACCTATACCTGTTTTCTTGTTTTTTTCAACTATTGATGGTAAGTCTAATTTGCCATAAGTATCTGGATTATCCTTCATCATATCTAAAATTGGTTTGCCACCAATTGAAACATGAGACCAAGGAACTATTTGAGAATCTCCATGTTCACCCATTGAGTAAGCCTGTATTGATTGTTGAGCGATTCCAGTTTCTTCAGATAAGAGTCTTCTAAGTCTTGTTGAGTCTAAAGCTGTTCCAGTTCCAATAACTCTGTTTTTAGGGAAACCAGACTTTTCCCAGATATAATTTGTAACTACATCAACTGGATTAGAAATAACGATAAATATACCATCAAATCCAGAATCAGTTATAGGTTTTACTATAGATTTTATCATCCCAATAGTTGGTTTTAGTAAGTCTAACCTAGTTGTGTTTTGTCTGCGTAAAGGACCTTCTGAAGAATCTGCAACACTTATCACTACGATATCAGAATCCTTACAATCATTAAAAGTTCCTTTTTCTATATGTACTTTATGTGGAAGATAGGAAACCGCATCAGCTAAATCTAAAGCTTGAGCCTTTGCTTTAGCTTCATCAATATCAATCATAAAGAGTTCATCACAAACTCCTTGAGTTATCAAACTAAATCCACAGTGTGAACCAACATGACCTGAACCTACAATAGATATTTTTCTTGGTTTTATTGGCATTTTAAATCACTCCCCCTACAAAATAAAACGATATATTTATAATACAATGCTATATGTTATTAAGTATGTTTTTTATAGATTGCAATATTCTATCATTTCAGAAAATTTATTTAATATGATTTTATACTAAAGTTTTTAAAAAAGCAATGTTAATATACTTTATATTATTGAATATTTAAAATAATATATAATTATAAATTTGTTAACATTAATATCTATATGTTAAAATATAGTAGAAGATTACTATTAAAAAATAGGTTAAGCTCTATCTGGTGTAATTACTTTAAACTTAACCTAAAATATGTGTATATTTAAACAATAAGGCAGTTTAGAATAAAGGAAATGGAGATAAAATCATAATGGAAAAGTTATACTATACAAATCAGTATATAAGAGATTTTACAGCAGAAATAATTGAGATAAGAGAAATAGAAAATAAGTTTCATGTTTTGTTGGATAAAACAGCGTTTTTCCCTGGTGGAGGAGGACAATTTGGAGATTTAGGAAAAATAGATAATTATGAAGTAATAAGTGTATATGAAGAAGATAAAAAAGTATATCATATATTAGATAAAAAACCAATAAAGATACATAAGGTAAAGTGTAGTATTGATTGGGATAGAAGAGAAGATGGTATGCATCAACATTTTGGACAACATGTACTCTCAGGATGTTTTTTTAAGACTTTTAATGCAAATACAACGGGTTTTCATTTAGGTAATGAGTACAGCACAGTGGATATAGAGGGTAATTTAGATGAAGAAAAAATTAGAGAGATAGAGTTGCTTGCCAATGAAATTATTCATCAGAATATACAAGTAGAAACATTACTTCCAACTAAAAGAGAATTAAAAAAAATTTGGTTAAGACGTGCTTTACCAAACACAAATGAAGAAATAAGGGTAGTAAAAATAGGTGACTTAGATACAAATGCGTGTTGTGGAGTACATCCAACATCAACAAGTGAGCTTAGAATGATAAAAATAAAGAAATGGGAGAAGCATAAGTCTAGTACAAGAATAGAGTTTTTGGCTGGTAAAAGAGCTGTAGATGAAGTATTAAAAAGGGATATATGTTTAACTAAAATCTGTAGATATTTAAGTTGTAGTGAAGAAGATGCTATAAATGGAATTGTAAATTTAAATGAGAAAGTGGAAGATTCTCTAAGTAAAAAGAGAAAACTTGAAGAAATAGTAGCTAAGTATCAAGTTAAAGAAATGGTTGAAAATGCAAATAAGATTGGAAATATTTCAGTTGTTAAAAAAATTTATGATGAAGAAGATTTAAAATATGTAAATAAAATTGCAAATAAAATTACAGAAGATGAAAATAAAATTGCATTATTAGCTGTTAGATTTGAAGAAAAAATAAACTTGATTTTTGCATGTTCTAAAAATTTGAAGGATGTTAATATGGGAAGTTTATTGAAGGATGCAATAAGTCTTATAGATGGTAAAGGTGGAGGAAGTCAGGTTTTAGCTCAAGGTGGGGGAAAAAATAATGGTAACTTAGAATCTACCTTCGATTATGCATTTATGAAACTAGAAAAAATTTTATAATGTATTATTACAAAGAGATTAATGTAATACGTAAAATAGATATGGGGGAATAAGTATGGAACAAAAGGACTATATAGAATTATATGAAAATGAAGAACTGATAGAGATAAGAGAAGCCCGTTTAGATGATTTGGATATAATAGCGAGATTTAATTATAATTTAGCTAAAGAAACAGAAGGAAAAGAACTTGACATGGATGTTTTAACTAAAGGTGTAAGGGCGCTGTTATTAGATGAAAGAAAAGGAAAATACTATGTATATACAGTATTTGATAAGGTTGTTGCACAGATTATGTATACATATGAGTGGAGTGATTGGAGAAATGGAAACTTTCTTTGGATTCAGAGTGTATATGTAGAGAAAGAGTATAGAAGAAAGAACATCTTTAATTATTTATTTAATCATATAAAAAATATGTGTGATAGAGATGAAAATATTGTTGGCATGAGATTATATGTAGAAAAAGAAAACATAAATGCAAAAGCAACATATGAGTCTTTAAATATGTATGAATGTGATTATAATATGTATGAATATGAAGTAATAAACCAGTAATGTAAATATAAGATGTAATAAACCAATAATATAAACTTATACTATTATTATATTAAGATTATAAGTTTATATTGGGTATATTGAGAATTGTATGAAATAAAGCAGATATTATAATTAAATTTTTTAGGGGGTATAAGTATGGGCGTTTTAAAAGTCATGTTTTATGTATTTTTGTTTTTAGATTTAGTATCAATATTCTGTTTCTTTTTTAATAAAGGCAAGATAGCATCTAACACAATTGTATTTAATGCAATAGGTGTATATACATTTGTACTTTGTTTCATGTATTTTAGTTCTTATCCAAGTAATAATATTCTTGGTAAATTTATTGCATCTCTCTTTTTTATACTTGGAGTTGCAGGAGTTATGCTTAAAGAAAAAAATTTTTTATATGCTAGATTACTTTTAACTTTGGTTATTGTTTGTTCTACACTTAAATTGTTTGTCATTTAATAAAATGTATCTATAATGAAATTTATGAAGGTCTATATTTTAAAGTATAGACCTTTTTAATATGTTTTAATTTAACACTTAAGGAAAATTTAAGAAAATTTTAAAGGCATCTTAAACACTTGTTGGTATTATTAAAATATTAGAAGAGAGAAGGTGTTATTATTGAAAAAAGACATGTGTAGAACTTCAGAAAAATTATTATTATCAATTATATACATAATATTTTTTGTATATGTTCTAATAACTATAAGGATAATTTTATTTAAAGATGTACCAATTTATGCCATTTTCAAGGGTGGATTTAGGTCTGTCAACTTAATTCCATTCTATACAGTATGGGAATTTATGACAGATAGTAACATTAGTCTTATAAGAGCTATTGCAAATATCATAGGTAATATTGGTATATTTATTCCAATGGGAATTTTTCTTCCTGTAGTATTAAAAAAATTAGATAAAAAAACTATAATTATAATAATTTCTCTTATTAGTTTAGGATTTGAATTAATACAATATATTTTAGCTATTGGAAGCAGTGACATAGATGATGTGCTTCTAAATTCATTAGGTGGGATACTTGGTATTATTATTTATACAAAGGTGACCAAATTATTTCCTAATAACATTAAGAAATTCCAAGCCATAATAAGTACAAGCATAGTTTTGGGAGTAATAGGATTAGGTGTCATTGTTACAAATTACCAAAGCTTGTTAACTTTTAAACTCAAGCCAGATAAACAAGTTTCAAGAATATTAGTTGAAGAAAATAAGGAAATAATTAAAGATATAGATAAAAATGAGGGAGATATAATTGGCTCATTTGAAAGCTTTAAAAATGGTGTATTAACTATTAAGGCAGCTTGTAATAATAATATAAAGAGTCCAGATAATTTAATGGATAAGAATGGTAATATAAAAGTTTATCTAAGTAAAAATACAAAACTAATATCCTTTGTAATCACTGAAGGAGAGAATAAAGATATAATTAGATATGAAGAATTTGATGCTAAAAATTTGCCTCTGTTAAAGAAATCTGATACATTTGAGATTTGGATTGATAAGTATAATCGACCAAAAGATGAACATGGAATTACAGCTGCTAGATTATTAATCGGATTAGATGAATAGAATATCCAACAAAAAAGAATAACAAAAGTAAAAAACGAAAAAACTATTTCTACAATTATTTTTACATTATGCACAAAAATATATCAACTATTGAAGGAGTAGAGATAAATTATGGAGATAATAAAATATATTTTGTATTTTTTTATATATTCATTTCTAGGATGGGTAGTAGAAAGTGCAGGATGTTCTATAGCAAGCAAAAGGATAATCAATAGAGGTTTTTTAAATGGCCCAATATGTCCTGTTTATGGTTTTGGAGCAGTACTTGTGATATCAGTATTAGGCAGGTTTGACAATATAATTATTTTATTTTTGATAGGAATGATTTTGACTACAATACTAGAATATTTTACAGGATTTATTTTAGAAACATTATTCCATGCCAAATGGTGGGATTATTCTGACCAAAAATTTAATGTAAAGGGAAGAGTCTGTTTAAAAAATGCAATATATTTTGGAATAATGTCTGTTGTAATAATAAAATTTATACATCCCTATATAGAATACATTGTGAGTACTATTCCGTATAATATATTAATTTCAATAGTGGTAATTACGACTTTATGGACAATTGTGGATTTAATTGTTACTATCATATCACTTAAAAAATTAGACATGAAGCTCAATTTATTAGATGAAATAATTACAGACCTAAATGGTATAAACATGAAATTGGATAAGTTTGATAGAAGAGAGATACAAGCTTTATTTAAAACAATAAATAGTGAAGAGTTAGAAGCCAGAGAAAAATTAAACAAAATAAACAGTAAATTAGACCGTATAGAATCTAATATTATCTTACAAAAAAGAATTATCAAGGCTTTCCCAGATATAAAACATAAAAAACAACAAGAACAATTACAATATTTTAAAGAAATCATTAATGATAATAAAAGATGATAAGATGATTTAATTAGAAATAAATGGAAAAATAGTATTTATAAGATAATTTGCAAAGAACTCTATTATAATAGAATAGAGTTCTTTATTTTTTGGAGAAATAGAGTTGATTTGCTGAAAATAAAATATATTATCTCTGAATAACAAATATTTTGAAAATTATAAAAACATATATTGACAATTTGTGTCAAAAATACTAACATTAGTATATAAAGAATTTTATATAAAAATATCTTTATAAATTGCAATAATTCTAAAAATATAAATTTACTTAAAGAGGGGAATGATTTGCCAATGAGCGAGATAACTAGTCAAATGATAAGTACAGAAGAAAAAAAATATGTTGCTAAGACTCAAAAAATACCTTATTATCCAGTAGCATTTAAATCAGGTGAAGGTGCGATGTTATATGATTATGAAGGTAATGAGTATGTAGACTTTTTAGCAAGTGCAGGCTCTGCAAATGTAGGTCATGGAAATAAGGAAATCTCACAAGCAGTTAAAGAACAAATGGATGATATCACACAATATACACTTGCATATTTTCATAGTGATCCTCCTGTAAAGTTAGCTGAAAAGCTTGTGGAAATAGCCCCTGGAGATAATGATAAGAAAGTATTATACAGCGCAACAGGCTCTGCTTGTATAGATGCTGCTATAAAATTAGCAAGAGGATATACTGGAAGAACAAAAATAATATCTATGTGTGAATCATATCATGGAAGTACTTATGGAGCTATATCTATATCTGCATTAAGTACAAATATGAGAAGAAAAATGGGTCCATTATTACCAGAAGTTTATCACTTCCATTATCCAGATAAAAATAGAACTGCCAAAGAATGTTTAGATGAAATGGAATATGCTTTTGCACACTACTTACCAGTAGAAGAAGTAGCTGCAATATTTATAGAACCAATTGCAGGAGATGCAGGAATAATAGTGCCTCCAGTAGAATGGATTAAAGGATTAAGTAAAATATGTAAAGAAAATGGAATACTACTTATAAGTGATGAAATACAGCAAGGTATGGGAAGAACAGGTAAATGGTTTGGTATAGAAAATTTTGGTGTTGAAGCAGACCTTATAGTTCTTGGAAAATCTGTTGGTGGAGGATTACCTTTAGGAGCAGTTGTTGGAAGAACAGAAATAATGCAAAGTCTTGATGCACCAGCACATCTATTTACTTTAGCTGGAAATACAACAGTATGTGTAGCTGCTTTAAAATCTATAGAAATAATTGAAAGAGAAAATTTACTTCAAAAGAGTATAGAAATGGGAGATTATATTAAAGCAGGATTTGAAAAACTAAAAGAAAAATACGATATAATTGGAGAAATAAGAGGCTTAGGTTTATCTATAGGAGTTGATATAGTTAAAGGAAAAGGTTCTACTGAAAAACATCCAGATGCTACAGCTAAGATATGCTACAGATGTATACAAACTGGTTTGATAATGATATTCTTAGGACAATCCACTTTAAGAGTACAACCACCTTTAGTAATAACTAAGGAACAAGTAGATAAAGCAATGAGTATTATAGATTCTGCAATAGATGATTATTTAAATGGTAGAATTGGTGACGAAGTTTATGAAGTAACTCAAGGTTGGTAAAATAGATATTAAATAAAAAAGAGTTATCTCAATTTTAGAAAATAATTTCTGAAATGAGATAACTCTTTTAAGTTACCCACAAGTAAGAAGATTAGTCGATTCATTAAAGGTTATGTTTTGGGTATTACTTTTGTGAGTATTAGAAACAGTATTGCGAGAGTAGTTACTCTTACTCGAACTATCTGTCAGTTTTGTTATAATCAAAATTGCTAAAAGAATAAAAATTACTGTGTATAAAGCAATAACATATGGTTTTCTTTTATATTTGTATTTGTTATTAAAAAAAGAATGTCCATAATTATCTTTATTGACCTTATGTTTATTTATATTTGTATTCTTTTTTTTGTTATTCTTCTTTTTATCATCCTTTTTTCTATTTTTAGGGTAAGGAATGACTTTGTGTGTATCATCAAGTTTGACATTTTTATTTTTTTGAATATTGTTTTCTAGGCTAGCTTTTTTTTCTCCAAATTGAATAGTTTTATTGGTATTGTTGTTATCTTTCAATGTTAATCTCCCTCCCTTAAACTTTCCCTTTAGATAATATTACTACTAACCTATAGAATATACAATAATAATATACAACGAATAAAATTTTATAAGTATAAATCTCTTTCCCCACGTTCTAAGGCAGTCATATTGTTAGATACGATGTTTCTTATGTCTTCTCTTTCTATCTTAGATATTTCTTCAGTAATAAGTTTTTTACCCATAGCTTTAAGTTCTTCGTCACCATAATCAATTAAAAATTCATTCAATGTAGTAAGTGCATTTGGTGTGCAGACATTGTGAATTTGACGACTCTTAGCCAAACTCATAAATCTATCTCCAGTTCTACCTTTTCGATAACAGGCTGTACAGTAACTAGGGATATATCCATCAGTGATTAATTCCTTAAGGACTTCTACAGGGCTTCTGTGGTCTCCAACCTCAAATTGTTCTGTATTGTCACCATCTTCATATGCTTTATATCCACCAACACCTGTTAGAGAACCTGCACTAACTTGTGATACACCATATTTTAGTAATTCGTTTCTCATTTCAGCAGTTTCCCTAGTAGACATTATAATTCCAGTAAAAGGAACTGCCAATCTAGTTATAGCTACAATTTTTTTGAACATATCATCAGAAACTAAATGAGGGAAATTTTCTAAACTCATACCCTCAGCTTTTTTTAATCTAGGGAAAGATATAGTATGGAATCCTACACCAAATTTTTCTTCTAGGTGTTCATTATGCATCATAAGTCCTAAAACTTCAAATTTAGGGTCAGCTAGACCAAATAAAACTCCTGCACCAACATCATCAACTCCAGCTTCCATGGCTCTATCAAAAGCTGTTAAATGGTAGTAGTAATCATTTTTTATAGACTGACCATGCATCTTTATAAATGTTGGCTTATGGTAAGTTTCTTGAAATAGTATATAAGTTCCTATTCCTTTTTCTTTTAGTAGTTTATATTCTTCTACACTAGTAGCTGCTATGTTAACGTTTACCCTTCTTATGTTTCCATTTTCATTATATGTTGAATAAATTGCATCTAAGCAGTCTAATATATAATTTATATCACAATTTTTAGGGTCTTCACCAGCTTCTAAAGCAAGTCTTTTATGACCCATTTTTTCAAGTATTTTAACTTCTTCTCTTATTTCGTCCATAGTAAGTTTTTTTCTTTTAAATTTATTACATGTATTGAAACCACAGTAAACACATTCATTTACACAGTAGTTTGATACATAAAGAGGGGCAAATAAAACCACTCTATTACCATATATTTCATTTTTTATTTGCCCAGCTATACTAAATAATCTATCAAGTTGTTTTTTATCTTCTACTTCAAGAAGTGTAGCTATATCTTTATAACTAAGTTTTTCTCTTCTATCAGCTTTATCAAGTACTTTCTCAATATCATCCGAAGTTGAATTTTTTGCATCCTCTAACAAAGAATTAATAAGTTCATGTTTTATGAACATTTACAAACGCCTCCATTCAATATTATCACCACGAGAGTAGTCAACTTTAAGTCCTAGTGACTTGATATTTTCCTCTAAACTCTGGTGATATTCACAAGCTTCTTGACCAGTAAAGGCTTTGTTATCATAAAGAGAATATTGTTTTCTAAATTCTTGAGGAGAAAGGTTTGGCATAATTACATTACAACCAGCTAAAAGACCTGCATTTCTACCACTAGGGTTTATAGATGCAAGAGCTGTTGTAGCAGGTAATAAGACTTTTGGAAGTAGAAGTCTTGTAATTGAAAGCATAAGTAGTGTTTTTTCTAAATCACCATGTTTATAATCTTTAAAGATTGTATCATGATGTGGGATAAAAGGTCCTATACCAACCATATGAGGATTTAACTCTTTTAGGTATAATAAGTCACGAACAAGGTCCTCATTGCTTTGGAATGGTGACTCAACCATAAATCCAGCACCTACTTGATAACCAATTTCCTTGAGGTTTTTAAGGCATTCTTTTCTAGTTCTAAGTTCAATGTTTGGCGGATGTAATTTTTTGTAATGGCTGTCTGTAGCAGTTTCATGTCTTAAAAGATATCTATCTGCACCACTTAAAAAGTATTTTTTATAGGAGTCATAGCTTTTTTCTCCTAATGATAATGTTATAGCACAATCCTCATATTTATTTTTGATACTTGAAACAATCTCACATATCTTATCATCAGTAAAATATGTGTCTTCACCACCTTGTAAAACAAAAGTTCTGTATCCTATCTTATAACCTATATCACAACATTCAAGTATTTCATCCGTTGAAAGTCGATATCTTGTAATATTTTTGTTAGAAGATTGTATACCACAGTAGTAACAATTGTTTTTGCAGTAGTTTGTAAGTTCTATAAGCCCTCTTAAGTAGACTCTATTTCCATAGTGTTTATTTCTCATATCGCTAGCTTGCTTGTAAAGATAGTTTCTCAAATTTTGTTCAAAGTTATATTCTTCATTGTCGATATTCTCTATTAAGTATAGTAGTTCATCAAAGCTTAGTGAATTAATGCTGTAAAGTTTATCTATAAAGTATTTAATCTTATTTTTAGTCATATCTTAGTATGTATTTATTAAATATATTTAAATTTTTAGTAATTGAAAAGTTCAAGGGATCTTTCCAAAATACCTTTTGTATATGCTATTAAAATACCATAGTTTACGATAGGTACATTGAAAGATTTTGCCTTTTCTATTCTAGATAACATTCCAGCTCTATTCATCATACAAGCTCCACAGTGAACTACAAGTGCATATTTAGTTATATCTTCAGTGAAAGATACTCCAGAACTAAATTCAAAAGTAATATTTTTACCAGTTTTCTTTCTAATCATATTAGGGATTTTAACTGTTCCAATATCATCAGTTTGTCTGTGATGAGTGCAACCTTCAGCCATCAAGACCTTGTCACCATCTTTTAAATTTTCTAAAGCATAGGCACCATCAATTAATTCTTTAAGGTCTCCTTTTTGTCTAGCGAACAATATAGAAAAAGATGTAAGAGGAATATCTTTTGGAGTATCTTTATCCACTTGTGGAAATACTTGAGAGTCAGTAATAACAAGCTTAGGTTTTTTACCTAAATTAGATAGAGTTTCTTTTAAGCTATCTTCTTTTGTAACTATAGAAATTGCTCCAATATCCAAAATATCTCTTATAACTTGCTGTTGAGGAAGTATAAGCCTACCTTTTGGAGCTGCCTTATCTATTGGAACAACTAAGACAACTAAATCATTTGGCTCGATTAAATCTGATACCAATTTAAACTCATTACTGTCTTTAGGCAAAACCTTTATTATTTCATTTTTTAAATCTTCAATTCCAATTTTATCTGTTGATGAGACAGAAACAACTGGACATTTAACTTTATTTTTAGTTAAGTTTAAAATTTCAGATTGATTTTTAATTGTATCAATCTTGTTAAGTACTAAAATGTGAGGTATATTTTTATCATTAAACTTTTCAATTAGTGATAAATCTTCTTTTGACACACCAATTTGGCAATCCACTACTAGTAAAGCTATGTCTGTCTTTTCTAAAATATCTAATGATTTGCTTATTCTAAGCTCACCAAGTTCACCAACATCGTCAAGACCAGCAGTATCTATAAGAACACAAGGTCCTATAGGAAGGATTTCCATTGGTCTAAATACTGGGTCTGTAGTAGTTCCAGCAATATCTGATACTATTGCAGCACTTTGATTTGTTATAGCGTTTATTACGCTAGATTTACCTGCATTTCTTTTACCAAAGAGACCTATATGTACTCTTATTGATTGTGGAGTAGAATTTAGACTCATTTGTACTCACCACCTTAAATTTCTTTTTTTGATATACTAGTTTTTACAGATACATGAGGTATATTTCCCAATTTACCAGTCAAACTATTGATAATATCCATTTCGCCAACAACTGCTATACACACAATTGAGACACCTTCTTCTTCACAAGGAATTCCCATTCTACCTTTAATAATACCTTTAAAAGTTGATACAACTTCATTAAATTTAAGCTGACATTCTTTTGGTTCTTCCAAAATAGCACTTATAACCGCAACCTTTTTCATAAATATCCTCCTAACTCAGAAAATATGTTCTTAAACAAATCCAAAATCAAAAAACTTTTCTTTTTAAAGAAAAGTTTCTACAAAAGAAAAGTTATTAATTACACAATTATAATGTGCTATATTAAACTATTTCCTTACAGATTAGATAACTCTTTTCTGGTAGGGTTAGCTTGTAAAATTTATTTTAACAACAATTAGCTAAAGAAAATTTTTATACAATTTGTGTGAATCATATAAAAATTAACTAAAGAAAATTGAAGTTACTTATATAATAGTAGTAAATCGAGATTAAGTCTATAGAAAAACCAATTTTTGTATAAAAATAAAAATAAAAATTGGTTATTTACAAAGAAATGACTTTAATAAAATATATAGTTAATTATTTTTTTAGCATGTAGTTTATAAGAAGTTTTAGAGTATTTTCAATTGCTTCTATATGAGTTCTTTCGTAGTGGTGGCTATTATTTGTTCCAGGGCCAACACAAGCTATTTGAACATCTTCTCCCCAACGAATAGCCTCTGAAGCATCTGAACCATAAAAAGTAAATACATCGACAGCATAATCTAAATTATTATCTTCTGCAACATCTACAAGTTTATTTCTTAAACTAAAATCATATAGAGATAAGTTATCTTTTGCAACTATAGTTACACCATGTTCACTAGATGTTTGACTTGGTCCAGTAGGTGCTATATCTATTGCTACAAATTCTCTAGTTTTTTCAGGTAAAGCTTTAGAGACACCATGTCCAATTTCCTCATAATTACTTATATAAAAGTTAGTAGTATGCTTAGGTATTAAGTTGTTTTCCTTAAAGTATCTAGCTATTTCAAGAACCATTGCTACAGCTGCTTTGTTATCTATATATCTAGATTTTATAAAACCAGATTCTGTAGTTTCAAAACGATGGTCTAGACATACAAAATCTCCAACATTTATTCCCAAATCCAAAATATCCTGTTTATTAAATACTTTTTCATCAAGTCTAATAATCATTGTTTCTTCATTTCTTTCAGATGCAGCTTTTGTCTGTCCATATATATGAGTAGAAGCGTATTTAAACACAACACTTCCTCTAATTTTTTTACCTTTTCTAGTTATAACAGTGCAATTTTCACCTTCTATAGCGGCCCAACAACCACCACCGACTTTATGGTATTTAAGAGTACCATCTGGTGATATTTCTTTTACCATAGCACCAAGTGTATCCATGTGTGCAGATATTGTTATTTGATTTGAATCATCTTCACCAGGAAGAGTAGCTATAAGAGCACCTTTTTTTGTAAGAGTAGTATTAAGACCTAAAGTTTCAAAATCCTTTTTGCTTTCTAAAACTGCATTTTCAGTATATCCAGCTGGACTTGGTATATCAAGATACTTCTTCATCAAATTTATAGTATTAGTTAAATTTAAATTCATATTATTTCCTCCTAAAAAATGTATATTCATACAAATTATAACATAAATACGAATGTTCTGAAAACTGTATTTGAAAGAAAAATTTCTAAATCTATTAAAAAAAATAATATATAAGGTAAAATTAATTTATATTATATGGGTTTAAGTTGAAAATAGTTTTATTGTATAAATAATAAAAATAAATAAAAAACAAATAAACAAATAAAAACAAATAAATAAAATATTTAGTTTAATTCTCTTTACAAATAAAGATTTTAGTAATAAAATAATTTTTGAAAAAGATTTTAAATTCAGACTATTCGTTTTTAAAGTAATTAATCTGTAAACCTTTATTAATATGTGTAAATAGTTGGTTATATATGTATTTAATTAGCTAAATATAAAAAAAGTTTATTTTAATTATTTTCATTATTGGGAAAAAATTTATTAGGAATTATAAAAAATCTGGATTACTTAGAAAAAGAGAGGGTGTGTATAATGTGATTGAAAACGGATTCGTATTTTGTAGTTTTTTAGTTGTATTTGTAGGTGGCATTTTTTACATGGTTGATAAATTAAAATGGAAGATATTCGATGTTATTAATCCAATGCTTTTAATCTATTTAGGAGCTGCTATACTTGCATCATTTGGTTTATTTGCACAAAATGAAGAAGTTGGTATCTATCAGAATATAATAACCGTAAATTTTCTACCATTAATGTTAGTATTCTTATTAATTCAATGTGATTTAAGAAAAATATTAAAAATGGGCCCTAAAATGTTATTATCATTTTTCTGTGCTACATTGACATTTATGTTTGGGTTTGTTATAGCCTTTATAATTTTTAAAGGTTCAATGGGTGCAGATTCATGGAAAGTTCTTGGTGCAGCATCTGGGTCATGGATAGGTGGTTCATCAAATATGATTGCAGCAGCTAATGCTTTAGGTGTTGCAGAAGAAGGGCTTAGTTATGCAATACTTATGGGTTCTATAGGATATACAGTATGGATGTCTGTTTGTCTAATGTCTGTAAAATTTGGACCTAAATTTAACAAATGGACAAAATGTGATACAAGTTTTATAGATGAGGTTACAGCAAAGCTTGAGAAAGAAAATAAAGATAATACAGCACCTACGTTTGTGGAACTTATGACTTTATTATCTGTTGGATTTGGAGTTGCAGCATTTGCACAGATTGTATCTAAGATACTTCCAACTTCAGGCATACTTAATGAGACTATGTGGGTAGTGCTTGTTGCCTCTACAGTATCAATACTGTTAGGTATGACTAAGATATCAAAACTTAAAGGAAGTACATTAGTAGGAAATGTGTTTATGTACTTGCTTCTTGCAGCAACAGGAAGTAAAGCAAATTTCTTTGGACTATCAGAGGCTCCTGTTTACATAATGTTTGGATTAGTAGTAGTTCTTGTACATGCCATTTCATTTATAGGACTTGCAAAACTATTTAAATTAGACTTATTTACTTGTGAGGTAGGAAGTATAGCTAATATAGGTGGTGTAACTACAGCACCAATGATTGCTGGGGTTCATAATCCAGTATTAATTCCAGTAGGTGTACTTATGGGGCTTTTAGGAAATGTTATAGGAACTTATTGTGCTCTTATAGTTACTCAAATATTACATATGTTAGCTTAATGAAACTATAGTATAAAGCTAAATAATTCATATCAAAAAAGTTATTTCAATTTAAGCATAAGCTTTTATCGAAATAACTTTTTTTATTTGGCAAAATAAGTCGTTTTAAAAAGTTGTTTTGACATATTTAGTGAATAATATTGTAAAAATTACCAATAACGATATATATTTAATTTTTATATTGAATCGAACGTTTGTATGATGTATAATAAATATATAGAACGAATGTTTGCAGAACGAATGTTTTTTGAAATTATTTTAATAATTTATGAATATATATCACAATGCATAAATATATTTAAATATAAAGATAAAAAGAATTTAAAGGAGTGTTGATAACTTATGATAATTCCATCAAGAAAAATACAGGATATAACATTAACAAATTTAAAAAATGGTGAAGTGACTTTAATTGAATTAGATGAAATATATAAAAAGATGGGATTTTTATTTGTTGTAAGTGAAGGCAAATTGAAAAAAATAAAAAAGGAGAATCATCATTAAAAATGCATAAAATAAATACTATAAAATTTTGTAAAACCTAACTTATGTAGAATATAAATACTTAAGTTAGGTTTTTTGTGATAAAATCTGTGATTACTTGAGTTTTAGAAAGCAGTACAGTGTTTTATAAACTAAAAAATAAATGAGTTTAAATCTCAAGGGCATAATACTGCATAAGAGGTGATATTAATGAAAATAGTAACCTACAATATTCATAAAGGTATGGATTCAAATAATAAATTGACATTATCTAAAATGGGAATATATTTAAAGAACTTAAATTGTGATGTAGTTTGTTTGCAGGAAGTACTATACCCTCAATTTTTAGCTTTAAAGGCTGTTTTAAATATGGATGGTGTATTTGCTACAAATGTAAAAAAGGTAAATATGCTATATGGAATTTGTACATTTACAAAATTAAAAATATTAAACAATAATCATTTTTTTTTAACTAGTAAAAAAGAACAGCGAGGAGCACTTTGTATAACTGTAGATGATTATGGAAGAATTATAAATATTATAAATGTTCACTTAGGTTTAGATAGAGAAGAGAGAGCAAAGCAACTGGATGAAATAATAGACTATAGAAATAGATTAGTAGGAGCTATTGTTTTATGTGGTGATTTCAATGAAAAAAATATCTCTTTAGATATGTTTAGTGATATGGCTGTTTGTCTAAATAAATCTCAGTTTGCAACCTTTGAAAAGTCAAATTCTAGGATAGATTATATTTTTGTTGATAGAAAAACTGAACTAAAAGGATATATAGTAGAGAAGATTTATTTATCAGACCATTATCCAGTAATAGGATATATTTGATTTTTAATGTAACTTAATCAATATTCGTAAATAAAGAGTAAATTTTTTATTAAGGTATAATTAAAAAAATATAATTAAAAAGTGTCAAAAAGAAATCTAATTATAAGACATAAATTTACAATAAAGTTACATTTGCTTAAATGCCTTGTTTAAAAAAAGCTATTCAAATATAATCTAAAGTAGTTTTGAAAGGGAAACTTTAATAAGCAAAATTAAGATAAATTAAGTTAGTGTTAAAATGAGGTGAATTTATGAGCAGAAGTACAACAAGGGTTTCAAAATTAGGAAAAGAAAAAAAACGAAATTTTATAATAGTGTTAGCAGTTTTAGCTGTAGCGATTGGTGTGTCTACTTATTTTTTTAACAACAAATTTCTATATAATGGGAAAATAGCTAAAAATGTATATATAGAAGATATAAATGTATCCGATATGAGCAAAGAAGAAGCATTAAAAGCTGTAACAGATAAGTATACTCCAGAAGACCTGAATCTTACTTATGATGGAAAAGATTATAAAATATCTCCAAATGATATTGATTTAAAATATAACACAGAAGAAGTTGTAAAAAATGCTTATGAGAGTACAAAAAAAGGTTCTTACTTTCAAAACTTAAAGAAGTATATTGATATAAGAATAAATAAGCTATCCCTGAAAATAGAATCTGGATATGATGAGGCAAAACTTAGTGCTCAAGTATCTTCAGTAGCAGATAGCATCAACGTTAAAATGAAAAATGCTTCAGTTAGTGTTGGAAGTGGTGGATTAAATTACACAGAGTCTGTTATAGGTAGAGAATTTGACTTGGCATCAAATAAAGAATCTATATACAACATGATAAAAAATAAAGAGCATAAGCCTTTAGAACTAAAAGTAAACCTTCAAAAACCAGATATAACGACAGAACAAGTAAAATCTGTGAATTCTGTTATAGGTCAATATTCAACAACATATTCTCAATCTGTATCAGGTAGAGCATATAATGTGGCATTGTCAGCAAGAAAAACTAGTGATGTTTTACTAATGCCAGGTGAAGAATTTTCATATAATAAGCTTACAGGGCCTAGCAATAAAGCTAATGGTTACAAAGATGCACCAGTTATAGTTTATGGAAAATTAGAGCAATCAGCAGGTGGAGGTGTTTGTCAAACATCTTCAACAGTTTATAATGCAGCTCTTCTTTCAGGTATGGAAATAACACAAGTTACAAACCACTCATCTGCATCTACTTATGTACCAAGAGGTAGAGATGCTACGGTAAGTGATGGAGGATTAAATTTAAAATTTAAAAATCCATATAACCATCCTGTATATATTAAAAATTATGCAGGTGGAGGAAGTGTATCATCTATAGTATATGGCAATTCTGGTGATAAACCAAATATATCTATAGAAGTAAAAAACACTGGAAAAGATAAATATTCTACATATAGGGTGTATAAAGACTCAAATGGAAAAGTCATAAAAAGAGAACATATATCAAATAGTTCTTATAAAGAATTGAAAAAATAGATTATTTTTTAGCTTAATATTGAATTGATACAAAAAACAAGAGAGTTGATAACTCTCTTGTTTTTTGTATAAGAGTAGACTTACTAATTGTCGTTTTGATATTAGAATCATTAATATATAGAAAATATTCCTATATATTGGTATAATTATAAATAGATTTAGTTATATAAAATGTATGAGGAGGTGACAGGGTTGAATTTTATAGGCAATAGGTATGAGGTAGTAAATTCTGATGACGTTTTAGAAATTAACAAAATCTATAAAGCTAGGGATGTTTTTTACAGAAAAAATGTGTTAATAAAAGTTATAAAACACAATAACTATATTTGTGAAGATTTTGTATCAAATTTAATTGATGAAAGTACTGCTTTAGATGAAATAAACTCTCCTTATATACTAAAAATAATTGATGTTGGGATTCATTGCACAGAAGAAACAACATTATATTATATTGTAAGTGAAGACTTTGATGGTATTGGCCTAGATGAATTAATTCTAGGTAATTATCTTCATCTAGAAGCAATTATAAATATAATGATACAAGTTTTAAAAGCTTTAGAAATGATACATAGAAATTATTCATATCATGGCAGTTTAAAGTCAAGTAGTATAATGGTGAATACAGAATATAATATTAAAATTTGTGATTTTGGAATTACAAAAGCAAATAATGGGGTTAATACAAGAAGCTATGGAAATAGAAGATATTTATGTCCACATCAACTATGTATAAACTATACTGATAGAGAGAGTGATTTTTTCGCAACAGGTCTTATTTTATTTGAGTCTATATTTAAGAAATTACCTTTTGGAGAAGCAAATTCAGAAGAAAAAATGTTACAATTGATTGATAAAGGGCTAGATTGGAATAGTATAAGAGCAATTAATGGCAACATAGAACTTATAAATGTTATAAAAAGACTGCTTGGTAGAAATAATAAATATACTAGAGCTAATGATATTATTGTTGACCTTAGTAAGGTAATGTATGAAAAAGCATATATAGAGGTTGAAGATAAATTAGAAGAAGAACCAAAAAAAATTGTTCAGGTTAGAAAAGAAGATAAAAGTAAAGTGAGAAGAAAATTACATAAAAAAATTGTTGTTGCTGGCTTAGCTATAGTTATGATTTCAATGATTATTATAGGTTCTATAATATAAAAATTATATATTGTACATTTTAAAATAAATGTCTATAAATAATATACATATAGATTAAAATTTTAGTATTGTTTTAATTATGAGAGGAAGTGGTTATTATGTTAGCAAAAAATAATGAGGTGTTAAACGTTTAAGAGTATTTTAACAAATAGCCACCTGCTTTTGTAGTTTAAAATAAAAAAGCTGTGGCTAAAAGTCACAGCTTTTTGCTACTTTTTAAAGGCAGGAGTATATTAAAAAGGAGCAAAGTATGAGTGAAATAAAAATAATAGCAAGTAACAAGTGTTGGATTGAAGATATAGCAAAGAAACAACTTGAAGATATTTTAAAATTGAATGGAGTTTTAAGAATAGTAGGATTGCCTGATTTACATGCAGGTAAAATACCTGTGGGCCTAGCAGTTGAAACCAAAGATATTATCTATCCACATATAATTGGAAATGATATAGGTTGTGGCATGACTTTATTTAAAACTGGAATTTCCAAAAAGAAATTTAAAAAAGATAGATGGATTAAACGTCTTTATGAAATTAAAGATTTATCTGATATAAAAATAATAAATCCATATGAAGAGGAATGCCCAATATCAAATTTGGGGACTATTGGAAGTGGAAATCATTTTATAGAATTTCAATGTGTAAATAAAATTCACAATAAAGAAAAATTTGAACTATTAAGATTTTCATCTGATGACATAATGATGTTAGTTCATTGTGGGTCAAGAAATTACGGAGAAACCATACTTAAAAAATTTTATAATAAAAATGGTATTGAAGTTGGAAGTGAAAAAGAAAGAGATTATATGATAAATCATGATAAAGCTTTAATCTGGTCAGAGCGTAATCGTGAAATTGTTAGTAAAAAAATCATGCAATCAATAGGTATATCTAGAGATATTGAAAAAATATTGTCTATAAATCATAATTTTATAGAAAAAAGGGAAGATAAATTCATACATAGAAAAGGTGCTGTTTCAAGTGAAAGAGGAGCTGTAATTATACCTGGTTCAAGAGGAAGTCTATCATATATAGTTATGCCTACTGAAAATACAGAACTGTCTTTATATTCTCTATCACATGGAGCTGGTAGAAAATGGTCTCGTTCAATTTGTAAATCTCGTCTTAAAAACAAGTATAATAAAGATACTATAAAACAAACAAAATTTAAAAGTCATATTCTATGTAATGATATAAACTTGTTATTTCAAGAGGCTCCAGAAGCATATAAAAATATAGAACAAATTATTGAAAGTTTGATAGAATATAAGCTTATTCAAGTAGTGGCAACTATGAAACCACTAATTACTTATAAAGGGTAATTTTAAAAATTATATTAAATTATAAATAACTGATTTTATTAAAGCATATTAAGAATGCTTTGATACTATCAGTTATTTTTTTGTTTTTTGTTAGGGTTAATAATTTAAAAAGCTTAACTTCATAATATGTAATTTTTATAAAATTACATTCTGTAAGAAATGTTGGGTATAAATGAAAGAATAAACATTATTTTTATTTTAATAGTGAGTATTATAGGTGTTTTATTATGTTAAAAGATAAATAAATTTATTTATATTGACACTAGGATATAATTTATGAAATAATGTTAAAGTGACTAAAATAGTTAAGTAAAAATAGAAAAGGAGCAGTGTTTTATGAAAAAGAATACTAACATTAGTGAGTCCGGGGTTAGACTTCTTAATAAATAAGGAGTTTAATGAACAATAATTCCTTATTTATTAAGTCGATTACAAATAATTATTATAAAAATAAGTGAAATAGTTATTTAAAATTCATGACTTATAAATAAAGGAGAAAGTAAAATAATGAATAGTAATACAATTGAAAGACTACAACTAAATGAGGTTAAAGAATTAATAAAAATACATTGTGTAAGTTCACTTGGAAGAAATTTAATAGACAAATTAACTCCTAGTGGTAATATTGAAGTAGTAAGAAGGAAATTAAAAGAAAATAAAGAAGCTAGAAAAATAATTGAAAATAGTAATCATATACCACTTGAAGGGTTGTTTAATGCAGGTTCTACAATAGATAAAATTGAAAAAGGAATGATAATAGAACCTATTGAACTTGTAAATATAGAGGATTTTTTAAGAGGTTGTAGGAAGATGAAAGCTTTTATGTTAGACAAAGAATTTTATTCGCCTACATTAAGTTCTTATGCTTTAAATATAACAGAATGCAAAAACATAGAGGAAGAGATAAACTACTGCATAAAATCAAATAAAGTTGATTCTAATGCCAGTAAAGAATTAAAAAAGGTAAGAAGAAATATAGAAGTTACAGAAGGAAAAATAAAAGATAGATTAAATAAGTTTATAACATCAAGTATAAACAAAAAGTATATACAAGAGTTTATAATAAGTAAAAGAAATGATAGATATGTAATACCAATTAAATCTTCTTATAAAAATGAAGTTGATGGTACTATATTAGATACTTCATCAAAAGGAAATACTGTATTCGTTGAACCAATAAGTGTGTCAAATTTAAGTACAGAATTGACTATGTTAAAAGCTGACGAGACTATTGAAGAATATAAGATATTATCTTATTTAACAGAGCTTATATTTGATAAAATAACTCAGATAAAGTTAAATATAGAAATACTTTCTGAATATGATATGGTATTTGCAAAAGCTAAATATAGTCAAAAAATAAATGGTATTACTCCAAGAATAAACAACAATGGATATATAAAAATAATCAAAGGTAAGCACCCACTTTTAACAGGAGATGTGGTACCTTTAGATTTTGAAATAGGTAAAAGTTATAGAAGTCTTGTAATAACAGGACCTAATGCAGGTGGAAAAACTGTAACTCTTAAGACTGTTGGTCTATTAACTTTGATGGTTCAATGTGGTTTTGATATTTCTGCTAAAGAAGACAGCGAACTAAGTGTATTTGAAAAAGTGTTTGTAGATATAGGAGATAATCAAAGTATTGAAAATGCTCTAAGTACTTTTTCATCACACATAAAAAATATTGCAGAAATTATGGACTCATCAAATAATTCTACACTTGTTCTATTTGATGAGATAGGTAGTGGAACTGAACCCAATGAAGGAGCAGGACTAGCAATATCATTGCTAGAAGAGTTTTATAGTATGGGATGTATAACAATAGCATCAACTCATTATGGCGAAATAAAAAAGTTTGCTAATTTGCATCCAGAATTTGAAAATGCAGGTATGATGTTTGATAAAGAAACTTTAGAACCATTATATAAATTAACAATAGGAAAATCTGAAGATAGTAATGCTCTTTTTATTTCTAAAAAGATGGGAATAAAAAATAAGGTATTAAGTAGAGCTAAAGAATATATAACTGATAGAAACTACAATTTAGATTTAGTTAAGAGAAGTAAATTAAAATCCCATACTGAAAATAAAGATAATGTTGAATTTATTTCCAATTATACAGAGTATAATACAGGTGATAAAGTAAAATTATTGGATGAAAATGACTTTGGAGTTGTGTATAAACCTAGAGACAAATTTAATAATGTAGAAATATTATTTAAAGACAATTTTGTTTTAGTAAATATAAAAAGATTAGAACTTAGTATAAAAGCAGAAGAGTTATATCCAGAAGGATATGATTTAAATTCATTGTTTACTAGTTTTAAAGATAGAAAATTAGAAAAAGACATTCATAGAGGTTCAAAAAAAGCTCTTAAACAGATTCAAAGAGAAATTAGAGAAAATAGAAAACAAATGTAAAAAACATAAATGACTATTTAAAATGTAAATAATTATTTTACAAAACATGAGTAATAAATGCGATTATTTTTGCGTATTTTACTCATGTTTTTTTGTGTGTAAAAATTTATACTTTAAACATAGATGAAATAATATTAAAGGAGGTATAAATATGGATGTTCTATTATCTGTAAAAGATGTAACAAAGACTTACAGTAAAAATAAAAAACCAAGTTTGAATCATGTTTCATTCGAGGTAAATTCTGGTGAATTTGTTGGAATTATGGGAGCATCAGGTTCTGGAAAAACAACTTTACTAAATGTATTATCTACAATAGATAGTGTAAATAGTGGTGAGATAATAATTAATGGTGTAAATTTAAAAGAATTAAATAATAACTCTACTGCGGATTTTATAAAGGATAATATTGGATTTATATTTCAAGAATACTTTTTGATTGATAGTTTGAATGTTTTTGAAAATATAGCTGTACCACTTACTTTAAAACATATGCAAGCAAGTGAAATCGAAGATTCTATCAAGTTATTGACAAAACGTTTTGGAATAGATTCAACTTTGTATAAGTATCCAAATGAGTTATCTGGTGGTCAATGTCAAAGGGTTGCTGCAGCAAGAGCTATTATAAAAAAACCATCTATAATACTTGCAGATGAGCCAACTGGAGCACTTGACTCAGTATCAGCAAATGAGTTACTAAAAACACTAAGTGATGTAAATCGAGAATTAAAAACTACTATATTGATGGTAACACATGATGCTTATGTAGCTAGTTTTTGTAGTAGAATTTTGATTTTTAGGGATGGTCAAATTATAGATGAACTTCAAAAAAATGAAAAAAATCATAAAGATTTCTTTGAAGCTATAGTTAGCAAGACCAGTAAACTAGAAGAAATATATTAGTATACATTAAAAGGAGATAGTAAAAATGAATATATATAACATTGCTAAAAAGAATCTCAAGAAAAACTTTTCGTTTTATTCATTATATTTGTTTTCTGTAGCTTTTATACTCATGATATTTTTTAGTTTTGTATCTTTTTCTGTGAATGATATTATAATGAATAAAATTTCATCAGATGGAAGAGTAGAAACTATGACAAAAACTATTTCAATTTTTATAATTTCATTTGTATTATTCTATATGCTTTACTCAAATAGATTTTTTATAAGACGTAGAATGAGAGAGCTTGGCATATACACCTTGATGGGATATAGAAAATCAAGTATATTAAAATTAGTTATGATTGAAAATATATTTATTTGCATGATTGCTTTTATTATAGGTGTTTTAGCTGGTTCATTATTACATAAGTTTATTATACATGTAATTGTGCATTCATTAAATTTAAATGTAGATAGTTCAAAGATACCTTTTTTCAATGTAAATGCTGTTATTTCTAGTATATTATTTTTAATTGTTATATTACTTGTACTATATTTTTCAAATTGGAAATTGATTCGAAGAAATTCTCTTCTTAATTTAGTCAAAATAGAACGAAACGAAGAAAAACAGATTATAATAAGACCTTTGATAGCTTTTATAGGTATTTTTATGCTTGTATTAGGATATGTACTAGCTTTTGATATGACTAGAGGAAAGGATTCTGTTTGGTATAGTATTGGTTTTTCTCCAATTGCTATATTGACCTTACTTTGCGTAGTTGTTGGAACTGTTTTTTTTATAAATTCATTTTTACCTTATATTATTAGAATATTAAAAACTAAAAAAAATCATTTTTATAGAGAAATACAGATTATTACAATTCCTAAGTTTATTTACTCCATACGTTCTAATGCAAAAACATTAATTTTATTAACTTTGTTGTCAGCAGGAACATTATGTATATTTGCGTCAACTGTTTTATCAATTTATTATCCTGTAGTAGCAGTTTCTCGTATAGTACCTTCTGCTATTGAGTTTAAGTTAGAAGAAAAAAGTAATGTTGATAAAATTATTAATGCTGTAAGAGATTATGAATTAATAGAAAACCTTAAATACAGAGAAACAAATATTATAAAAGTAAATTCTTCATCAAAAAATTTACCGATTGAATATTCTATTGGCAAAGACAAAGGAAGAATCTCTGGATTTGACTGTATATCAGAGTCTGATTATATAGAATTAATTAAACAACAAGGGAAAACATTTGATTTAAAACCTCTGAATTATAATGAAAGTGTATTAGTAAAATATAGACCAAGTGAAGAGAATGTGGATAAAGGGAAAATCCTTAACTTAGATTTATATTCAGATAAAAAGGTAGATGTGGTTATAAAGGATACTACATTAGATAATCCAATTAGTTTTTCAAATAGTATTGGAACATTAATAGTGTCGGATAAATTATATAATGAAATATCTAGATACAATAATCTATCAAGAAATTCTATTATAAGTATTGATGGAAAAGATATGAGAGATAATAAAGAAATTTATGAAAAACTTAAAAATTTATTAAAGAATAATCCATATTTTATAAGTGCTTATCAAAGAAAATTTGAAATTGTGCATGAGAGTAGTTCAACTTTTTTATTGATTAGCTTTCTTTCTGTTATATTTTTTATTACTACAGGAAGTATGCTGTATTTTCACAGTATTTCTAATGCCATTTATGATAGAAATAGTTTTAATATATTGAGTAAAATAGGATATAGTCAAAAAAATATAAAGAAAATAATTAAGAATCAGATTTTAGTGTTTTTTTCGATACCATATGTATTAGGAATGGCACATAGTATATTTGGATTAATTGCTTACAAATCTGCTTTAATAGATAACATATTAGGAAATAATACACCTATAATAATTCCAATAGTATTTGCAAGTGTCATATTTACACTAGTATATATAGGATATTACATTTTAACAAAGTATTCATGTTATAAAATAGTGCTTAAAAAATAGCATTAAAAATTTTATAAAATATTTGGAAAATAGAAGATAAGCATCTTGTATATAAATTAATTTACAAGTTATGTAATGTTATCATATAATTAATTATCAGAAAGGAGTTAATATGTTCAAAGTCAGTTATAATAAAAGAAAGATTTTCATATTAATAAATCAATTATTGATAATATTATTTCTAATTTATGAATTTTTTAATAATAAAAATATTAAAAGTATTTCCATTTTCACTCTCTTACTTGTATCTATTATAGTTGTTGATATAATGTACATTGAATTAATTAACTTGAAACAAAATAGAGTGCTCGTACAATTTACAAACTTGCTTGTTTTGCTTTCTTGGTATTTTTTATTTTTATTTGATAATAGTAAAATATCTTCTGAATTAATTTTTTTCCTAAGTCCGATTATTGTTTTTGAAAGTGTAAGATTTTTATTTGTATTTTTCTTTCAAGATTACAAATACAACTACCAGAAAGGCTTAGAATTTATATTGAAACTTATGTGTGCTTTGACAGTCGTTTCAAAATTTATTGATAATCATCTGTTTGCACTACTTTATTTATTACAAATAATTATAAGTTTGATAAGCTTTATATTCTTAATAGTCTTATATAAAAAAACTGTGATACTTGTTTTAAAGTGTGAGAAAAGAAATTTTATATATTCAGCTATTTTATTGTTTATATTCCTTGTATATGCTATAGTTTTTTCTAAAAAACAGGAATATGTTGAGAATCTAGGAATGTATTTAATTATATCATTAGCCATATTTAGTATCCATAATATTGCTATAAAAGATAAAGGTTATATAAAACAAAATACTATGCTAAATGGTAAGAAAAGATTGATTTTTATTTCTTTAATAAGTGTATTTTTCGTTGGAATTGGAAAACTATTAGACCTTAATATAATTACGTATTTTATAATAATACATTGTATATTTTGGTTTACTCTACTTTACTTTATTTTAATTTACACAAACATTGATGATATCATATATAATAAAAATTCAGTAAAAAAATTTAGTGTGCAAGAAAGCAACTTAATAAATAATCTAATGCAGATATATAAAGAGGAAGAGCTTAAAAAGGATTTTTCTAATTATCTACATGATGAAGTATTACAAGATTTACTGTCAATTAAAAATATGATGAAAAAATCTGAAAATCCAGATGTAAAATATATAATCGTAAGTACATTAGAAAAATTAAATCTATCTATTCGCAATCAAATGCAGGATTATCATCCAATATTGTTAAAAACACTTACATTAAAAGAAAATATAGAAAATATGTTTGTTATGGTTAGAGGTAATTATTTATCTAAAAATATAGAAATTTGTTTTACATGTGAAGATAATATATTTTTGGCTGAACCATATAATTTTATTATATACCGTATATTAAAAGAGCTAGTAACAAATGCTTTTAAACATTCAAATTGCTCTAAAATCGAAATTTCACTAATTCAAAAAAATAAAGATATAATTCTTTCAGTATTAGATAACGGAGTGGGAGTGGAAAGTGAATATGATTTAATAAGATATCAAAATAATGGGCTATCTTCTATTCAAGAACAATTACACAGATTAAATGGTGTTTTTAATATTGATAAGACAGCTTCTGGGTTTAGTATTGTTGTAAAAATTCCTATGGAAGGAGAGAATTATTATAAATATTTTATTAATAGATGACCATGTGTTATTTGCAAAAAGCTTAGAAATTGCATTAGAAGATTATACTGAAATAGAAAAATTTATTTATATTAAAGATATTTCCCAGGTAATTTCAATAATTAAAAATGAAAAACCAGATATAATTCTTATTGATATTAATTTAGGAAAAATTGACAATGATGGGTTGTCTCTAGCAAAAGACATTATAAGAATAATACCTAAAGTAAAAATAGTCATGTTAACGGGTTATGATTTGCCTGTATATAAGTATGAAGCTCAAAAAATGGGTGCAAAAGGTTTTATAAATAAAAATATCGAGCCAGATAAATTTATTGAAATATTAAATCAGATTCAAAATGGATATAATTATTTTCCCAATGAAATAAAATATATTGAAGAGCTAACACATAGAGAAAAATTAATATTGCAATTTCTATATAATGGAGTTAAGAGAAAAGATATAGCAACTCAATTATACTTAAGTGAGCGAACAGTATCTAATCATATCCAAAACATTTTTGATAAACTAAATGTATCTTCTTCATTAGAAGCTGTCACAAAGGGAGTTCAGCTTGGATATATTAAACTCAATATGCAATAAGAGAAGTTTGTAGTTCAGTAAATGTATTTGATTGTAAATTTTCATCTAATATAATAATTAAATTTAAGTAGAAATTTTTATCATTTAAAATATATATAAAAAGGCTATCTAAAATAAAATTTTAAGATAGCCTTTTTGTTAACATATTTTCATAAATCCAATAATTAGTAAAATCAAACCGCTTAACCAAGATAAATTTAGATTTATATTTTTAACAAATACATTTCCTAGTAAACAACCAAATGATACTGCTAATATATTTGAAATTAGAGAAAATAAGATAACTTGTATATAATTTACACCTACAAGACCACTTCCAAATCCAATAGCTAATCCATCTAAGCTTAAAGCAAGTGCAAGTGTAAATGCTTCAGCAGGTTTAAGAATTTTAGATTTATTTGTATCTAAAGTGTCAGGTTCAACACTAACATTAAAATTTAACTTAAGGTCTAGCATATTAAAATTATAATCTTTTGAATGTATGGATTTTTTTTTGAAATAAGATTTAAAGAAACTCTCAACTAATCGAGAACTTCCTAATAAAAATAAAATTAAAAAGCATATCAACATTGTTATATTTTGAGGTAAGAAGTCTCTAGCTATTGTACCTGCAAAAAGTGATATTGCCAAAATTGCTGAAGAAACCACACTAATAATCATATTTGAATATAAAGGAACTTTAACTTTATTTACGCCATATCCAAAACTTGTTACAAAGGCATCTATACAAAGAGAAGTTACTAATAAAATTGATTCAATCACAGTAGATTAACATCCTTTCTCTTAAATTTTATACTTATATAGTTATAGTATTGTAAAAAGAGATAAATTGTTACAGATAAACCAATAGAGTGTTGATAGAATTTCAACATTTTGTAACACCTAAAAAACAAAAAATTCATATTATATAATATAAAATCAAACCTAATAAAGCAGGTGAAAATAATGGAGCAACATATTGAGGTTGAGAGTTTTGGTAATCTATTGAAGGCATTATTAAAAGAAAAATCAATATCAATGGGAGCGTTGAGTAAAAAAAGCGGAATTGATAAATCTACTATATCTCGCATAGCAAATAATAAACAAAAACCGAATATAAATCACCTAGAAAAGATTGCAATACACTTAAATGTAAATTTAGAAGAGTTATTAAAAGCATCAGGATATGAGTTTAAAAACAGTAATAATAAACAAATTTTTAATATAGATAGCGATTTTAGTAACTTTGATGATGTACTTGGATTTGCAAATTTAATTAATGATAAAAATTTCAACGGAAATATTGAGAAAGAGTTAAGTAAATGTGAATTATATGTTCAAACAGATGAAGGGAAAAAATTACTTTTTGATAGTTTTAGTAAAAAAATAGATTCTATAGAAAAACAAGGACAATTTACAGATAGACTGAGGGACATGTATGCTGAATTTTGTACAGGAAAATTAGGAATAAAAAAATATTTATTGACTGGAAGTATGCTGCTTTACTTTGTTATATCAACGGATGTTATTCCAGACTTTGTATTTCCAATAGGATTTATGGATGACTTAGTAGCATTAAATATGATTACAAAACTACTTAGAAAAGATAAGTAGTTTTGTAATTGTACTACTCTATGGAGATGACAAGCAAAGATACTGAGTATAGATAAATTTTAATGTTTATCTAAGGAGAAATAACTTGAAAATTTTAAAATAAACAATTTAATATATATTTTGTATGTATTTAAGTATATAAAATAAAATAATATCCAAACTAATACAAAATAGTGATAATTTTTTTGTACTGGAGGATATTTATGAATTGCAAATGGATATCTAAAATAGATGAAAGAAAAAAATGTCATAGAGAAGCAGATTCTTCTGGATATTGTATTTTTCACAAAGAGAATAAGTCTAGTGAAGATATAAAACTGATGATGGATAATATATATAAAGAAGAAATAAATGAATTTAATGGATTTATATTTGAAAATGAATTTAATGCAGAAGAAATATTAACTTATGACTATAAATTATTAAATTTTTCTGAAACGATATTTAAAAAAGAAGCAAATTTTAGAAAATATCTTTTTAAAAAAAATGTTATTTTTAACTATACAGATTTCAGGGGTCAAGTATCTTTTAATGCTTGTGTATTTTTAGAAAATTGTGATTTTAATAAAACAAAGTTCAATAAGGTATATATAAATGATAAGATATTTGAAAAAGTAAAATTTAAAGGGCCTGATTTAGTAGTTAATAAAGTAGAAAATTTTCCAAGAATGGATGGAATAATTTTTAGTATGTGTACAAAATTTATACTTAAAAATGTGGAGTATGGAAAAAGTGAATGCAAGCATGGAAAAATAAATTATAGAATAGCTAGAAATCAAGCTACAAAAATTGGAGATTATGAGATGATAGGTCCTTACTATTATAAGGAAAGAATTTATAGTAGCAAAATGATAAAACGTTCTGACTATCCAACTCTCAGCAGTTATTTAGTTGAAAAGTTTTTTGACCAAATAGCGCACTATACTACAGGTTATGGAGAAAAACCATGGAATATATTATTTGTGATTATAGCTATAATAAGTAGTTTTGCCTTATTATATCTATTCGTAGGTATAGAAAGTTCAAACAGTACACTTATAACTTTAAATATAAATAACTTAGGTAATTATTCAGCAAGTGAGATTTTTAAAACATATATAGATTTATGGTATTTTAGTATGGCTACATTTAGTACAGTAGGATACGGAGATATGGTTGCTACAAGTTTGATTGGTAAAGCTTTAGCAGGTATAGAAGTATTTTTAGGAGTTACAATAGGAGCAATTTGGGCATCTGTGATTATTAAGAGAATGATAAGATAATATCTGTGTAAATATGGATAGGTATTAATTACTAGATATAAATTGGACTAAAGAGGGAAAATTTAAATATAAATATACTTAATAATCCAAGAAGGTGAAAAAATTGAAAAACGGAATAAAAAAAATTTTAACATTAACTCTAATTCTAGCATTTATAATACCAAATTATTCATATGCTGATGAAAAATCCGTAGACAAATACTCAAAAACATCTATACTTATAGACCAAGAAACAGGTAGAGTCTTGTATGGTAAAGAGCCTGATATGAAGGTACCTTTAGCAAGTTTAAGTAAGATGATGACTTTTTTACTTGCAATAGAGGCTATTGAAAATAAAGAAGTAAAAGAAACTGACACAATAAAGATAGACAAGTCTATTGCTTCAGTGAAAGGTTCAAGCTATAAACTAAAAGTTGGTGAAGAAGTACCACTTATAGAACTTATGAGAGGTCTTATGATTGTATCAGGAAATGATGCAGCAATTGCTATAGCAAAACATATTTGCAAATCTAAAGAGGCATTTGTAGATAGGATGAACAAAAAAGCAAAAGAAATAGGAATGACTAATACTCATTTTTTAAATCCAAATGGTCTTCCAATATATGATTTAAGTAATCCCAAAAAACCAGCAAAAGAAAATATATCTACTGCAAGAGATATATCTATTCTTGGAAAATACATGTTTGACCATTATGAAAAGCAAGTAACAGCTATAACTGATATGGAAACCTATACGAACTCAGATAGAAGCTTTGAAAAAAGCAATACAAATGCATTATTGAGAATTATACCTGAAGTTGATGGTATAAAAACAGGGTACACTGGGAATGCTGGCTATTGTTTATCATTTTCTATGATTGTTAATAAGAATGATAAAAATGAGAAAAAACGTAGAGTAATAGGCGTTGTATTAGGTGCTAATCATAAAGATAAAAGAATATCCTCTTCTTTGGCTATGTTAAAATATGGAAAAGAGAATTTTAATATGAAAAAAGTAATTGATAAAGATAGCTTTATTGGTAAGAAATATATAAAAGGAATGAAAGAACTAGAGGTTACTTTAAAAGCAAAAAATGAACTTTATACAATATTAAAAAATGATGAAAATATAAAATCTGAAGTAAAAATTAAAAATATGGAGTATCCTGTTAAAAAAGGTGATACTATGGGTACTATAAAATATTACACTAGTTCAGGTGATTTACTTGGAAGTGTAGATATAGTCAGTGATAATAGTGTTGATAATGTACCACTAAAAATAAAATTAAAAATGAAATTTGCAAATTAAATTCAAAAAAATGGTATAAAATATACAAAAAAATATAAAAATAGAAAATATGGAAAAAATATTGTTATTTTTTCACCTCTATGATATACTACTAGAGGTGAAAAAATAAAATAAATCACACACAGCATTGGGATCCTTAAAAGGTGCCTATTACATGGTTTTTTAGGGAGAAGATCAAGCTGGAGGTATAAAACCAGGAGGTAAATATGTCAGTAATATCAATGAAACAATTATTAGAAGCAGGTGTTCACTTCGGTCACCAAACAAGAAGATGGAACCCTAAAATGGCTAAGTATATATTCACAGAAAGAAATGGAATATATATAATCGACTTACAAAAAACAGTTAAAAAAGTTGAAGAAGCTTACAAGTTCACTAAAGAAGTAGCTGAAACAGGAAAGCCAATTTTATTCGTAGGAACTAAGAAACAAGCTCAAGATGCGATAAAAGATGAAGCTGAAAGATGTGGAATGTACTTTGTTAATGAAAGATGGTTAGGTGGAATGTTAACAAACCACAAAACTATAAAAACTAGAATAAATAAATTAAGAGAATTAGAAAAAATGGAAGAAGAAGGCGTATTTAACGTTCTTCCTAAAAAAGAAGTTATAAAATTAAGAGCTGAAAAAGAAAAACTAGAAAAGTACTTAGGTGGAATAAAAGACATGCCTGAATTACCAGGTGCAATGTTCGTAGTTGACCCAAGAAAAGAAAACATAGCTATTCAAGAAGCTCACAGATTAGGTATACCAGTAGTTGGTATAGTTGATACAAACTGTGACCCAGAACAATTAGACTTTGCTATACCAGGAAATGATGATGCAATAAGAGCCGTAAAATTAATAACTGGTGCTATGGCAACAGCTGTAATTGAAGGTAGACAAGGTGCTGAAGAAGAAGTAGCTGAAGACCAAGAATAATAATTTGACAATTAAATGGTAAGGGTCGCCCTTACCATTTATAATATGGAATAGAATAAGTAGGAGGAAACTTAAAAAATGGCTAATATAACTGCTCAAATGGTAAAAGAGTTAAGAGAAAGTACAGGCGCAGGAATGATGGACTGTAAGAAAGCTTTACAAGAAGCTGAAGGAAATATGGAAAAAGCAGTAGATTTATTAAGAGAAAAAGGATTATCAAAAGCTGCTAAAAAAGCTGGTAGAGTTGCTGCTGAAGGTCTAGTTGCAATAGAAATGAACGATGATAATACAGTTGCTTCTATGGTAGAAGTTAACTCAGAAACAGATTTCGTTGCTAAAAATGAAGACTTCAAAGTGTTCGTTAAAGATGCTGCTTGTATGGCATTAGCTACTGATAAAGAAGATATCGCTTCTTTATTAGGTGAAACTCATAGAGAAGGAATAACTTTACAAGAAGTTTTAAATAATAGAGTTGCAAAAATAGGTGAAAAATTAGACTTTAGAAGATTTGCTAAAGTTGTAACTAATGGACAAGTTGCTGGATATATCCACGGTGGTGGAAAAATAGGTGTTCTTGTTGAAATGGAAACAGAAGCTAGAGATGCCAAAGTTTTAGAATTAGGTAAAGATGTAGCTATGCAAGTTGCTGCTATGAATCCTAAATACGTTTCAAGAGATGAAGTAGATGCTGAATACATAGCACATGAAACAGAAGTATTAACTCAACAAGCATTAAATGAAGGAAAGCCAGCTAATATAGTTGAAAAAATGGTTAAAGGAAGATTAGAAAAAGAATTAAAAGAGGTTTGTTTATTAGAGCAAACTTTCGTTAAAAATCCAGATATAACTGTTAAACAATTAGTTGCTGATGTTGCTAAAGCAGTAGGTTCTGATATAAAAGTTGTTAAAGTTGTGAGATTCGAAGTTGGTGAAGGTATACAAAAGAGAGAAGAAAACTTTGCAGAAGAAGTTGCTAAGCAACTTAAGTAATAACCAAAGAGAGAACACGCAGGTGTTCTCTTTTTTAAAAAATAGAAAAAATGGATATGAAGGATTGAAATAGGAGGTTTCTGATGGATAAACCAATGTACAAAAGGGTATTGTTAAAATTAAGTGGAGAAGCATTAGCGGGAGAAAGAGGTTTTGGTATAAATAATGATGTAGTTAATGATATTGCTATTGCTATTAAAAAAATACAAGAAATAGGTGTTGAAGTGGCTGTAGTTGTAGGTGGAGGAAACTTCTGGAGAGGTAGAACTAGCGAAGGAATGGATAGAACTACTGCTGACTATATAGGTATGTTAGCTACAGTTATGAATGCAATGGCATTACAAGATGCACTAGAAAATATAGACGTTGCTACAAGAGTTCAAACTGCTATAGATATGAGACAAATTGCAGAACCATATATAAGAAGAAGAGCAGTTAGACATTTAGAAAAGGAAAGAGTTGTTATATTTGGTGCAGGAACTGGAAACCCTTACTTTACAACAGATACAACTGCTGCTTTACGTGCTGCTGAAATGGAAGCAGAAGTTATTTTGTTAGCTAAAAATGTTGATGCAGTATATGACAAGGATCCAAAAGTACATGCAGATGCTAAGAAATTTACAGAATTAAGCTATATGGAAGTTATACAAAAAGAATTAAAAGTTATGGATTCTACAGCTACATCTTTATGTATGGATAATAAGATTCCAATAAAGGTATTTGAGCTTACAACGGAGAATATAATAAGAGCAGTAAAAGGTGAAAATATAGGAACTACTGTAAAATAATGAAGAATGAAGGAGGAGTAAAATTATGAAACTAGAAATACATAAGCAGTTAGAAGAGAAAATGAATGGGACAATTGATGCTTTAAAGTTCGAATTTGGAACTATAAGAGCAGGAAGAGCCAATGCACAAATGTTAGACAAAATAAGAGTTGATTATTATGGAACTCCAACTCCAATAAATCAAATTGGTGCTATATCTGTACCAGAGCCAAGAATACTAATGATATCTCCTTGGGATAAATCTGCTATGCATGAAATAGAAAAAGCTATAGCTAACTCAGATTTAGGATTGAATCCATCTAATGATGGTGAAGTTATAAGACTTTCTGTACCAGCTTTAACAGAGGAAAGAAGAAAAGAATTAGCTAAAAAGGCCAGTAAAGCTTCAGAAGAATTTAAAGTTAGAATAAGAAATGAAAGAAGAGACGCCAATGAAAAAATTAAGAAAATGGAAAAAGGCGGAGAAATAACAGAAGATGAATTAAAGAAAGCACAAGATGAAGTTCAAAAAATGACTGATAAATTTATAAAAGAAATAGATACATTATTGGCTAAAAAAGAAAAGGATATAATGGAGGTATAATATTGAAAAAATATTATAACCTTTTAGGTCTTCATATAGATGAGGTAAAACAGTATTTTGATGAACAAAATGTAGCTTATACCATAAAATCTATTGAAGGTAAAAAGGATAAAGATAAACTTGTAGTTCCTAGAGTTATAAAAATATCTGAGATAGGTGATAGTGTAGAACTAATAATCACATACTTTTCTGACTCCTTAATTTAAGGAGTCAGAACAATATTGGAGGCAAAATATGAATAACAACATCATGTATGACATAGACTTAAATAACATACCTACTCATATTGCTATTATAATGGATGGGAATGGAAGATGGGCAAAATCCAGATTTCTTCCAAGAACTGCAGGACATAAGGCTGGAGTAGAAACTATAAGAGATATAGTTAAAGAATGTTCAAATTTAGGTGTTAAGCACTTGACACTATATGCATTTTCAACAGAAAATTGGAAAAGACCAAAACTTGAAGTTGATACACTTATGAACTTATTATCTACATACTTAAGAAATGAAATAGCTGAACTGCATCAAAATAATGTAAAAGTAACAGCTATAGGAGAGATAAGTGCTTTACCAAAAACTTGTATAAGAGAATTAAATTCAGCTAAGGAAATGACAAAAGACAATACAGGAGTTAACTTAAATTTAGCATTGAACTATGGAAGTAGGGCAGATATAAAAAATGCTCTTATAGATATAGTAAAAAATTGTGAAAGTGGTAAAATAGATATAAACAATATTGATGAAGATATTATAAAAAACTATTTAAGCACAAAGTCTATACCAGATCCAGACTTGGTCATAAGAACAAGTGGGGAACAAAGATTGAGTAACTTTTTACTTTGGGAAGTTGCTTATTCTGAGTTTTACTTTACTGATATACATTGGCCTGATTTCAACAAAGAAGAATTACAAAAGGCTATATATTTATATCAAAAAAGAGATAGAAGATTTGGAGGACTTAAGTAAGGAGATTATTTTATGCTTACAAGAATTATTGCTTCACTAGCTCTGGTTCCATTATTTCTATTTGTTGTATATGGAGGGATTCCTCTTTATATAGCTGAGATGGCAATAGTTTATATTGCATTACATGAATTTTATAAAGCATTTAAAATAAAAGATATACATCCAATATTTATTATAGGGTATATATTTTCTATTTATTTAGCTGTAAAAAATATTTTTAACTTACCATTGGAATATACTTATGCAGTGCTTTTCATTTTATTTTTAGCAAGTATAATTTATATGTTGATGGGCAAAAGCAATGTTATAGATGTTTCGATTACATTTTTAGGAGTTTTTTATATAGGAGTATTTTTAGATTTTATAGTTATAACTATAAATAGCTTTGAAAGAGGGAATATCTATGTATGGCTTATATTTGTAATATCTTTTATGACAGATATATTTGCATATTTTAGTGGCTATTTACTTGGCAAACATAAGTTAATCCCTAAAGTGAGTCCTAAAAAGACTGTAGAAGGAGCTATTGGAGGAATAATAGGAAGTACACTTTGTTGTATTTTATTTGGGTATTTATTTGGTATTGATTTGCTTCAATTGGCTATAATAGGAAGCATAGGAAGTATAATAGCTCAATTAGGAGATTTATTTGCATCCTCAATAAAGAGATATGTAGGGATAAAGGATTATGGAAAGATAATACCTGGTCATGGGGGTATATTAGATAGATTCGATAGTGTTATATTAGTAGCACCTTTTGTATATAATACTATTAAATTTTTTATTAGATAAAGATTGGTTGGTTTTAAAAAGGCAGTCTATAATTGCTAGTAATGAAAATAGCTATGTAACTTTTAAAAAGCAGAAGAATTCTGTGAGTATTTAGTTACATGGCTATTTTCATTTTTTTATAATTTAGAAAATATTGTAAAAAATCTTTTTTTATTTAATAATTTCGACATTTTTAAATATAGTATCTTTTTATAAGCTATATATCTTAATATAACTAATTTATTCTCAATTATAAATTTTATTTTTATGTATAATTAATAAGTCATAAGTATATTATTGATTTTATTTGATAAGTATGGGTATAATTTAAGTAATATATCAAAAAAAAGGAAAATACTTCCAAAATATGATAAAATAAATTCAAATAGTTAAATTCTCAATAAATAATATATTTTACTTGTTTATTGAAATATATTAGGTACTCCATCTTCAACATCATCAAGTTGATGATGTAAATTTAAAGTATACCAGTATAAAAATAGCTTTTGAATTAGGTAAGAATTTATTATATATATAAAAATTTTCATAACTAGAAAATCTTATTGGAATTAAAAAAATAATAGAAAAAAGTTTATTTCAAGAAGTTAAAGCAATTTAGGGGGGATGGATTAATAGGCATGTTAACTAATAATATTATAGACAAATTAACGAATTTAAATGGAAATTACAATTTGAGAATGATGCTTTCAAGTCTAGAAACACAGAAAAAGCCATATGGTATTATGTTTATTGGAATTGATGATTTCGAACAAATTAATAACTTATATTCTTATTCATTTGGAGATAGGGTTTTAAAAAAGTTTTCTAAATCTATTTTACCTTTTTTACCTGAAGATATAAGTTTATATAGATTAGATGGAAATGGTTTTGGAATTTTGTATCCAAATGGAGATTGTTATGAATTAACAAAACTCTTTAATAGGTTTCAAGATATCGCACAATGTATAAAACAGATTAATGGACATGCTATTTCATTTACTATATCAGGAAGTATTTGTTTTTATCCAAAAGATGGTATAGATTGTGATACACTATACCAAAATGCACGTGTTACATTTGAAAAAGCAAAAAAGCAAGGGAAAAAAACACTAATTGTCTATTCAAAAGATGAGTTGACTTTTTCGCAGTATTCTATACAGTTGATAGAGTATCTAAGAGAAAGTGTATTAAATAATTTTAAAGGATTTTATTTAAATTATCAACCACTTATTTTTAACAATAGTAAGAAACTATATGGATGCGAAGTATTGCTTCGTTGGAGAAATCCTAATTTTGAAATGAAACTTGGTCCAACTGAATTTATACCTTTTTTAGAATCTTCTGGGCTTATGGATACAGTTAGTCAATGGGTAATTAAAACAGCTTTAAAGCAATTAAAAGTATGGACAAAATATATGCCAAATTTCAATATGAATATAAATGTGTCATATCAGCAGCTTGAAGACCCTAGCTTCAAGTTTTTTATTTTAGACACTATAAAGCAAGAGGGTATATCTCCATCTCTGATTACATTGGAATTAACAGAAAATAATAACATAAAACAAATAGAAGAAATAAGGAGTTCTTTTGATTTTCTTCGAAGTCAAGGTATTAAGATTACATTCGACAGCTTTGGAGCAAAACATTCATCTTTAGAAATTTTTCGTGAACTAAGTGCTGATTCTTTAAAAATTAATCATACTCTTTTAAACCGTATTACATATGATGTAATAGACCAAAAAATCGTCTCTCAAATTATTAATCTATGTCATAGTATGAATATGTCCGTTTATGTGGAAGGAATTGAAAATAAAGAAACTTTAAAAATAATTGAACAGATGAGACCAGAAATATTGCAAGGATTTTATTATAATGAGCCTATAAACGCAGAGAAGTTTTATGAGCATTACTTTGAAAAGAATATTGAGAGCATTAATTATCAGGAAGATGTTATATCAAAAGAACTTTCTATAGAAAAAGAAAAAAGTATGGTATATTCTGCCTTTACTCCAACACATTCAATGAATATAAAAGAATTGGTTGATAATGCTTATGCAGGCATATTTCAAGTAGGAATGAACCCTGAATTTACTTTTCTTACATGTAATGAAGGCTATAGAAGGATGTTAGGTTATACCATTAAAGAGATGGAAGAAAAATTTAAAAATCAAGCATTAGGATTTGTGCATCCAGATGATATGGAATATGTGAATTATGAAATTAGAAGGCAACTTGGAATTAGCGATATAGTTACAATTGAATTTAGGGTAGTAAAATCTGATGGAACTCCTATATGGATACTTGGAACAGGCAATGTAGTAAAAGGTAAGCAGGGTTCTAAAAGTTTAATTGTAGTCATAATAGAAAATGATAGGCTTAAGAAAAGGTCTTTAGAGATGGAAGAATCCTATTGGAAATACAGAAGAGTTTTAGATAATATTCCTGCTTGTGTAAAATGTATCCATTTTGATGAAAATTTTACTTTAGATTATATTTCTCCTAGCTTTATATCATTGATAGGTTATACAGAAAAAGAAATTAAAAGTAAGTTTGATGGAAAGTATATCAATTTAATTATAGAAGAAGATAGAAGAGTTGTACTTGGAGATATGATAAGCCAAGTTAATTCTGGAGATATAGTTACACTTCATTATCATGTTAGATGTAAAGATAATCGTTTGATTTCTTTAGAAACGATTTCTAGATTATGTGAAAATGATAAAGATGGCAAGAAGTACTTTTATTCAAGTATTGTGGATGTAACAGAGGCAACAGATGTAACTTCTGAAAAAAGTGATAAAAAATCTAATAGACTTGTTAATCGCTATCAAACAGCCTTAAAACAATGGGGAGATATATTATTTGAATATAGTTTTAAGGATGGTACAATAACATTTTCTGATAACTATTATAGTATATTTGAGATAGAACCAAGAGGAACAATTTCTGAACAATTATCAAATATTTATGAAGAAGACCATCAGATTTTACTTGACGCTTTAGAAAATGCACGTATTGGTAATAAGCCAGAAGCAATAGAGATACGTATACGTTCTAAAGATAACGTACATTTATGGTGTTCTATAGTATTTAATGAACCTGATAAGATTGGAGATGCTACTATATCGATACTAGGTAAAATAAGAAATATTGATGAAGAAAAGAGAGAGTATAATAAGTTAATTGAGCAATCTCAAAATGATTTAATGACAGGATTACTAAATAAAAGTACTACTGAGGAAAAGATAAGACACATGTTGCTATCAGTTGATGAAAATAAGAAATATGCATTATTTATGATTGATGTAGATAATTTTAAGGATGTTAATGATACTATGGGGCATGTATTTGGAGATAAAATCTTAATTGAGTTAGCGGAATGTCTAAAAAGTAATTTTAGGAAAACAGATATTGTTGGCCGTGTTGGAGGTGATGAATTTATAGCATTTATGGAGTATAATGGAGATAAAGAAAGCCTACAAAAAAAAGGTCATGATATATTAAAAAGATTAGATACCACGTTTACATATGATAAATTATGTTTTGAAGTAAGTGTAAGTATAGGTATTTCTAGATACCCAGAAGATGGGAAACAGTTTTACGAGTTGTATCATCGTGCAGATAGTGCATTGTATAGAGCAAAAGAAGAAGGTAAAAATACATATTGTATGTTTTCCATCTAAAAATAAAATCAATCAAACACATGTTACTACAAAGCTTTTGTAATCACCTTTACTAAGTGATTAGTTATTTGTAAGTTATATAGATACATTATAATAGAGGTAACTGAAAGTGCTTTTAATGAAATATCAGAGCCAGTTAATTCAATTTTAGAAAAGCTTACTTAAAGAAACCTTTAATTGAGAAAAAGTCTACAAGTATCATTTAGTACATTATTAAAATGTCACATCGTATAGATATGTATGTTGTATGTTAAGGAATTGAAACTAAGAAAGACTTAGATTTTTTAAAGACTATTAAATGTGATGTGGGACAAGAATTTTATTTTTCGAGACCAATAGAAGAAAAAGAATTTTTTAATAAATATGTGACTGAAAAATAATATAAATATTGTAAAAGTGTAATAAGAACATAACATGCTAGAAGAATTAAAAATTTGTAATTAAAATTAGCAATAGATAAAAAGTATTAGTAATGTAACTAATGCTTTTTCTTATTGGCTTTATTTAGATTAATAATCATAAGAATAAAATGTTCATATAATAATTGAGTTGATTTCAATTTGATTTTATTAATAATGTAATAATGTTATTTGTGTAATGTCCAGTATTCATAACCAAAGATACTCTTTCTTTTACAAAGTTGAACTGAGTTATTTTTATTTGTCGAATCATACATGTTATTAGTAACTTTCATTTTTTTATTTTATTATTTACATTTATTTTAAGATAGTAATCGTTTTCAGAGCGAGAAGGATTTATTTCTTTATCAACAACTGTTACAAATTCAAACTCAGGTTTATCTAATGTTGCTATATAATTTAATGCTGGTGTTGTAGAAAAACTAAGAATAAATGTAGATAAGGTAACCAGTAATACTTTAAGTTTTGTTTCATGTCTTTTTTTGATAATTAATACTAAGGCATAAAAAATTAATAACACTATCATGTAAATAGCAGAAAAACTAAATCTTTCATTATTTGGTGTATTTAGGGTGTTTGTTGATAAAAGTGGAGTTAACATAGATAATGAACATGCTGTTAAAGGAAATGGTATATGATACTTTCTTGATTCTTTTGCTTTAGGTATTTCTAGTAGCATTTTAGGATATAGCCATAAATACATCATCCAACTGAATAGTAATATAAATATATAGATGGAAAATTTAATTTTCATAGGATTAAGGAGAGCAATGATAGCAAGTATTGTTAGTAAATAACGAATAATACAAGTAACCTTTTTTTCTTTTTCTATGACAGCTAAAGTCCATCTATTTTTTATAAATTCATTTTCTCTTTTTTCACTCTGCTTCATTTAATAACCCTCTATTAATAGTATAGTTTTTTAATCCATTACTTTGTTTTATTTTAACATATTTATATAAAAAAGTAACATTGAAGTTTTTTATTTTTTGGAATGTTATGTTAACTTGGGATAATGATTATACAAATTTGTAATCAGAAGAAATTACTTCTATCATTACTTAAAGTTAATAAATATAATTTTCTGTAAAGCTTTTTAATTAGATACAGATTATTTTAAAACATATTTTTGATAGGTGCTATTTATTGTTATATTAAAATGAATTTATTTATCAATATTGAAAGAACATGGTTTTAGCCAATTTTGAATAAGTGATTATTTATCGAAAAAGATGAAAATTTTTCAAAATAGATAAAATATGATAAAATAGATTTTAGAAGAGGTGATAAAATGATTTCATACACTCCATTGTGGAAATTGCTAATTGATAGAAAAATAAGAAAGATGGAATTTGTAAATATATCAGGTATAAGTATTTCTGTTTTAGGTAGATTAGGAAATGATAAGTCTGTTTCTATGGATACAATGGAAAAGATATGTTTAGCACTAGACTGTAAAATAGAAGATGTTGTAGAAATAAAAAAGGATGTTTAATGATGCTAAAATATTTTAATAATATTATAAAAAACATATAAAGAATAGGTAAGGTTTAATTTAATAGATAGAGTTTTATTGGATTAAAAATAAAAGTAACTATATGTGAATAAATTAAAATTAAAGAGTAATGCTATAATGTAAACTAAATATATTTTTCCAGTAATTATATGAAGTTTTTGTGAATAGTAAAAATAATTGTTTTAGTAGTGTTATAATGTCTTGGTAGGGTATATTTATTATTAGAAAGGATTATTATATGAAAAAAATATCAATTTTAGGTTCTACAGGCTCTATAGGTAAGCAAACCTTAGATGTAGTTAGAGAAAATAGAGACAAGTTTGAGGTAGTTGCAATATCAGCTAATAGCAGTATTGAATTACTACTTGAACAAATTGTAGAATTTAGACCTAAATATGTAACAGTTTTTGAGGAAAGCAAAGCATTAAAATTAAAAGAAATATTGCCACAAAATATAGAGATAGAAGTTTTAACAGGAATGGAAGGTTTAAAAATAATTTCATCACTAGATGAAATTGATGTACTTTTAACTGCTGTTGTGGGAATGATAGGATTGGTCCCAACACTTTGTGCTATAAAGAAGGGAATAAATATAGCATTAGCGAATAAAGAGACATTAGTAACTGCTGGAGAGCTTGTAATGGCAGAGGCAAAAAAATATAATGTAAATATTCTTCCCGTTGATAGTGAACATAGTGCTATATTTCAGTGTTTAAATGGAGAGAATAATAAAAATATAGAAAAAATAATACTTACAGCTTCTGGTGGTCCATTTAGAGGAAAGAAAAAAGAAGAACTTTTAAATATAACTAAAAATGAAGCTTTAAAGCATCCAAACTGGAGTATGGGAAGAAAAATAAGTATTGACTCTTCAACTCTTATGAATAAAGGACTAGAAGTAATAGAAGCTAAATGGCTATTTGGAGTAAAACAAGAAAATATAGATGTAGTAGTTCATCCACAAAGCATAATTCACTCAATGGTACAGTATACAGATAGTTCTATAATTGCACAATTAGGATGTCCAGATATGAGGTTGCCTATACAATATGCTCTTACATATCCAGATAGAATGGAAAGTAATTTTGAAAGAATGAATTTTTCAAAATTTAGTACTTTAACCTTTGAAGAACCAGACTTAGAGACTTTTCCATGTTTAAAATTAGCTTATGAATGTCTAAAGATGGGTGGAACTTATTCTTCTGTTTTAAATTCTGCAAATGAAGTTTTGGTAAGTGAATTTTTAGAGGATAAAATTGGTTTCTATGACATACCATATTACATAGAGAAAACTTTAGAGGTTCATAAAAGCATAAGCAAACCAACGTTAGAACAAATTTTAGAAACAGATAGATGGAGTAGAGCTTATGTTGAAAATCTGATAAAAAAATAGGAAGGTGAATTTATGACTATAATAGCTGCATTAATACTATTTAGTATAATTGTATTAATACATGAATTAGGACATTTTATATTTGCAAAAAGAAGTGGGATTAAGGTAAATGAGTTTTCTATAGGTATGGGACCTAAGATATATAGTGTAAAAAAAGATACAGAGTATTCCATAAGAGCTCTTCCAATTGGTGGATATGTAAGTATGGAGGGTGAAGACGAAGAACAAATAAGTCCAAATTCTTTTGGAAATAAATCTATACTACAAAGATTTAGTACTATTGTAGCAGGACCAATATTTAATATAATACTGGCAGCAATACTTTTAGTACCAGTGTTTTTGTATATAGGTTCTCCAACTACTACACTTGGAAAAATAATGCAAGATACTCCTGCACAAGCAGTAGGACTTCAAGTAGGAGATAAGATAAATAAAATAAATGGTAATTCTGTTAAGACTTGGGATGAAGTTGCAAATATTATAAATACTTCTTCTGGTGGAGAATTGAAGCTTAGTATAACTAGGGATGGAAATGATAAAGTTGTAAATGTAATTCCTAAAGATAACAATGGAAAGTATGAAATAGGAATTCAGCCACAAAGAGAAAAAGATTTCTTTGGTTCAATAGTAAATGCATGTAAAACTACTGTGGATATGACAAAACAGATGTTAACATTCTTAGGTCAAATGGTTACAGGACGTGTACCAGGAGGAATTGGTAATGCTGTTGCAGGACCAGTAGGTGTTATTGGTATGGTATCAGATGCAGCCCAAACAGGTCTTATAAATGTAGTCTATTTGGCAGCTGTCATAAGTTTAAATCTAGGTATAGTAAACTTATTACCAATACCAGCCCTTGATGGTTGGAGAATACTTATGTTATTATTAGAAGCTGTTAGAGGCGGTAAAAAACTTGACCCAAATAAAGAAGGTATGATAAATGTAGTTGGATTTGGAGCCTTAATGTTATTTATGCTTTTTATAACATATAAAGATATATTAAGGTTATTTCAATAATTTAACTTTATATAAAGTTTAAAAAAGCTATGTAGTTTTAAGTGAGAATAAATTAATTTTAAAAGGTTAAATTTATTCTTAGTTGTTTAACTATATAGCTTTTTAATTTATAATATATATGTAGTTTGTAGTATTTTTTAAGATATTGAATAATTTTAATATAAAATAATATATAGAGGTGAAATATGAGTTACAAGAGAAGACAGACAAGAGAAGTTAGTGTTGGGAGTGTAAAAATAGGAGGAGAAAATCCTATAAGCATACAATCTATGACAAATACTGATACAAGAGATGCAGAGGCTACAATATCTCAAATAAAAAGATTAGAAGAAGCTGGTTGTGATATAGTTAGAGTTGCTGTTCCTGATATGGAAGCAGCTAAAAATATAGGAAAGATAAAGTCTAATGTAAATATACCTGTTATTGCTGATATACATTTTGATTATAAGTTAGCACTTGAAGCTATAGAACAGGGTGTAGATGGTGTTAGAATAAATCCTGGTAATATTGGAAACATAGAAAGAGTTAGAATGGTTGTTGAGAAATGCAAGGAAAAAAATCTAAAAATTAGAATTGGTGTTAATGGGGGTTCTTTAGAAAAAGAACTTTTAAATAAATATGGTTCTGCAACTGCTGAAGCATTAGTTGAAAGTGCTATGGGACATATTAAGATTCTTGAAGATTTAGGTTTTTATAATATAGTTATTTCTCTAAAATCATCTGATATTTATAAAACTGTTGATGCATATGAATTAATATCAAAGAAAGTTGATTATCCTCTTCATATTGGAATTACTGAATCTGGAAGTGTTCATAAAGGAACAATAAAGTCTTCTATAGGTGTGGGAGCACTTCTTCTTAAAGGGATTGGAGATACTGTCAGAATATCTTTGACAGGTGACCCTGTTGAAGAGGTTGTTGTTGGTAAACAGATTTTAAGAAGTTTGGGTCTTTTAAATGATAAGATTAAAGTTATATCATGTCCTACATGTGGCAGATGTAATATAGATTTAATTAGTGTTGTAAATGAAGTTGAGGATAAAATTGGTAGTATGGAAAAAGATATTACTGTTGCAATTATGGGGTGTGCTGTAAACGGACCTGGAGAAGCTAGAGAAGCCGATATAGGCATTGCTGGTGGTAAGGGTGAAGGTCTTTTATTTAAAAAGGGTGAAATTGTAAGAATGATTAATGGTGATAAATTGGTTGATGAGTTACTGGAGGAAATTGATAGGTTATAGTAACAATCAATAAATATAAAATAGCTAGATATTCAATACATTTGGAAGAAATTTTATTCATGGTATTTAATTATCTAGCTATTTTTAATTAAGTAAATTTGAAAAGATATAAGAAATCTATATTCTAATTCAATCATATAAGTGAGTATCAAAATCTATTCTGTATTTATTATAATAAAATTATATTTGCTAAAATGAAAATTACAATAGTAGTACTGCAATATAATTACTATTATTGTAGTATTTAGTTACTAAAACTATTGATGTATTATGTTAATATAAATAGTAATACATTTTAGAACCTATTTAAGAATATATACTATAATTCTTCCTTGTATCATAAGTATACATGTAGTAAATACTTAGAAATAGTTTGTTTTTTAATAATGAACTTATAAAAAATAAACTATTAAATAATAGAAAAGTAGATAAAAATAACAATTTTTTATTTTTTATCTATTTTCCCATTCTCTATAAATACTTTTAATTATATGGATATAATTCATAATAAGTTAGCAATAAATCAACCATTTTACCATAACTTTGGGTTCCTTCAGCAATTCCATTAGCTTTTAAATAAGAATTATTAAACTCATTGGAGATTTTATCAATTTTACCTTCATATCTTTGCCAAAATTCACTCTCATTTTTTAAATCCCTACGAACAGACTGTGAAATACCAGCAGAAATATCAGCATATGCCTTATAGTCAACTTTGCTTAAAGCAGAAGCAGTATAATTTAAGGCCAAAATATAACCAGAATAATTAAAATCAATATCAGGATGTTTTATGGAAGTGAGATAACCTATAAAGTTAGCTTCATCTTCACTAGCAAATCCTCTCTGATGTGCCATTTCATGACCAACTGTACAAGGAATATATAAGTCAGGGATTGCAATATTAATATTTGCCTCACCTGTAAAGGGAAAGTATATACCAGTTATTACTGTATAACACATAAGATGTGATGAAATAACATACTTTGGCTTAGAGTAACTACCACTAACACTAGGTAAAATATATGAAATTTTATCATATCCTAATTGAGCTCTATTTATGACACCTTTATAATCTGTATTAGATTTTACGACACCATTTTTATCTTGTAGTGTAAGTTTTCTAGTTTCATTTGCTTTAGCTACCAAAAATTTATATAACTCAGAAAGTTCTTTAGTACTATGTTGCTTTGATTGGACAGAACTGTTGTTTTTTAAATTGTATTGGTTGATAAGGGTATTCTCGAGTGGAACTCTATTGTAGTTTATACCCCAAAGTACTACAAAAAGAAAATAAACTATTGATAAAATGGATAATATATTTAAAATAGAATTCTTTAAAAATGTCTTTAAATTTCTATTCTTTTTGAAAATTGTAAATACAATAGAACATAAAAATAAAAAAATAGATATAACTATTATGTACATTGTAATTTCGTAGATAGAAAATGGAAATATTCCTGAAACTTTACTTAATAGCTGTATAACTTTTTTATCTATGGCTTGAGAATAATATTTTTCAACAATATGTGGAATTTTACTTGCTATGAAATTTAAAAACAAAGCAATAGGAAAAAGGATTAAAGAAAAATATTTTATTTTTTTACTCATATTTCACCTCGCAGACTTTAATTTATATAAATATATTATATATCAATTAAAGTTATATTGTAAAATAGGTATAGTTATTTATATTTATGACTTTATACTAAATAAATGATAAGTTATAATATTCATATGAATAAACAATTTATGTATAACTAATAATAATTAAAAATAACAATTGTATAAGGAGTAAAAAATATTATGATAATAAGGCTTACTAAAGATAATTTTAATTTTAGATTTAAACAATATGAAGGGATGTTTTTTCATGCTGAAGTAAACGAAGGAGAAGAATCAATTAAATACAAAATAACTAAAGATAAAGATGGCACTGAACTAAAAGAGTTTGGAAATACACATATAAAGGATAATATGATATATATACCTCAAATAGAAGCATACATAGATTTAAATAGTATAAAATAAAGATTGTAGGTATTAATTTAAAAAGAGGGTTATGTTTAAGGGGGAATACAGTATGAGTAAAGCATTAGACATAGTAATAAGACCAGTAAGAAGGGAAGACGCGCAATCGATTAATGAAATGAGAAGAGCATATAATGTTATGAGAAATACACTAGCATTAATGAGTGATAGGCTGGATAGAACTATAGCTATGCTAGATTCTCTAGGTGAAAATGATTATATGTTTGTGGCTGAAATTGATAATGATGGAGAAAAAAATGTAATAGGTTTTGCTGGTTTACATGTGAATCCATCTCCAAGATTAAGACATAGTGCAGAACTAGGAATAACCGTTGATGAAAAGTATCATGGTATAGGAGTAGGTCAAAAGCTTATGGAACAACTTTTAGACATAGCAGACAATTGGATTAAGTTGATGAGAGTAGGGTTAGAAGTAATTGTAGACAATGAAAAGGGATTAAACTTATACAAAAAACTGGGATTTGAAATAGAAGGAACTAAAAAATATGCTGTAATTGGAGATGGAAAATTTGAAGATGTTTATATCATGGGAAGATATAATAAAGATTTAATTTAACTCATTCCAATAAAAATAGAGAAGTAGAATAGATTATCTATTAATAAAGAATTTTCATTAAAGATAATTTAATATTACTTCTCTATTATATTTTAAAAACTTTATTATCGAAAATTTATAAAAACATTCTATATACAAATAGAATTATTAGCAATATCAAAGCTACCTTAAAAGCTAGACTAGCAACAGTTTTTATAATTTTTACAGAAACGCCTATAGCGACTATAGCAAATACTATTTTAAAGAGTAAATCTATATCCATATTTAAGCCTCCTATTCTATCATACATATAGATATTATTGACAAATATCTAGGAAAAAATTCCATCAATACACTATAATAAATTGTTTATATTTGTAATTTATTGAGTCTATTATTATATAATACATAAAAGAATAAATCAAGATAGTAAAAAAATACTTATAAAAGGTATTGATATAACTGAAAATAATGTCGTAAAAAATACACATTGTGAGGCTAGTGTTACATTAGAATCATATTGATTAGCAAATATAGCAGTATTTGCAGCAGCAGGCATAGAAGAAATTACTACTGGTATAGCTAAAATCATTTTATCATTAACCCACCCTTTTAGAATAAAGTATATAATCACAGGAAGTACTAATAATCTTACAATAGTAACTAGATATAATCTTTTATTTACAAAACAATCTATTGCTGAAGAATTAGCAAGCAAACTACCAATAATAATCATAGATATTGGTGTAGTCATATCTCCTAACATCTTAAGTGGATCATTTATAAACTGAGGTAATCTAAGACCTGTTATAAATAAAAATAAACCAATAACTACTGCTATTGTAGCAGGGCTTATAAGTGATTTCATTGAAAATCCTTTAGTGCTACTACCTTTAGATAACAAGTAAATTCCCAAAGTAAAAGAAAACAAGTTAAATGGTAGATTAAAAATAGCGGTGTAGAATATAGCTTCATGGCCTAGAACTGCTTCAATTACAGGATAACCCATGAAAGCTACATTTGAAAAAACAACTATATACTGATATATCCCCAGGTCTTTTGTATCTTCACATTTTAAAATGTATTTTAACAAAAAAGCAATTATAATAGAAACTATATACATAACTAAGGATATAAATAATAATAGTAGTATTTTTTGTATCATTTTATTATCAAAGTTAATCTGCATAGAACTAATTATCATAGATGGTAAAAAAATAGTCATTGTCAAATTTGAAAGTTTAGATGTACAGTGTTCATCTAATAAGTTGAATTTTCTGACAAAGTATCCTACTAAAATAATTATAAATAAAACTGCAACTTGAATAAAAATATTGCTGAAATTCATAAAATGTCCCCCCTATATATACATTATATACCAACTCAATAATAAAATCTAATGATTATAAAATTTAAAATTCAATATTACAATATAGTGACAAAAGGTAAAAATTCAATATTATAGCATTAATTATGGTTTATAATGTATAATAATGTTTGAGAGAATATATTTTATAAAATGGGTAGGTAGCGAATAATGAAAAACACAAAATTTTCTATAAGAAAAATAAAAAATATATCTAGTGACCCCAAAGTTATACATACTAAGGGAGCTCTTTTTGAAAAAATGGGAAAGACAGAAAGTGCAATAGAATTATATAAAAGTGCAGCATTAGATAATTATGTAAAATCTCAATATACTTTGGGAAATATATATGAAAATAAAAAGCAATTTAAAGAAGCAGAAAAATGGTATTCAATGGCATATAAGAATGGAAGTGAAGATGCTGCATTTGACTTAGGTAATATGTATTATAGATTAGATGGATATGAGTATGCTATATACTGGTATGAGAAAATAGCTACTATAGGATATTTACAAGCACAAAATAATTTAGGTGTATGCCATTTTAAAATGAAAGATTTTATAAGATGCGAAAAGTGGTTAAAAGAAGCAGCAGATAATAATCTCGGTAAGGCTTGTTTTAATCTAGGAGTATTGTATACATTTTTAGAAAAAGAAGATGAGGCATATGAATATTATAAAAAAGGTTCTGTACTTTTAGATGATGATGCGAAGTATAATCTAGCAATACTAAATGGAAAGAAGAAGGACAATAAATCTACAGTAAGTCTATATAAGCAATTGTATAAGTCTGGTCATATGAAAGGTTGTTTTAACTTGGGTATGATTATGGAAATCAATGATAATTTGGAAGAAGCAGAGAGATATTATAAAAAGAGTGCAGATAGAGAAGATGTAAAATCTGAGTATAGACTTGCATATGTATATGATAGAAAAGAAGAATTAGGAGACGCAATTTATTATTATGAAAAAGCAATAGAAAAAAATCACACACTTTCTAAATATAGACTTGCAAATTTATATAATAGAGAGAATGAGATAGAAAAAGCAAAGACTTATTATAAAATGGCAGCAGAAGATGATATAACAGAAGCTAAAAACAATCTAGCAGGTATATATTTTGAAGAAAAAGATTATGAAAATGCTATAAAGTACTATGAAGATGCTATAGCTGTTGGATGTAAAAGTTCTCTTGAGAATCTTGGAGACTTATATTATCAAAATCAAGATATAGAAAAAGCAGTTTCATATTATTCTAGAATTCCAAATAATGTATCTTGTCAAATAAAATTAGGGAATATATATGAAGATTTAAATAACATAGAAGAAGCTATAAGTTGGTATAAAAAAGCATCTGAAAATGGAGATACCAAATCTAGCTATAGATTGGGATGTATATATGAGAATTTAGGAAATACAAAAAATGCTAGAAAGTATTTTGAGATGGCAAGTAGTAAAAATCATATGAATGCGCGTATACATTTAGGTAGAATTTATTTTAGAGAAGGAAAACTAGAAGAATCTAAAATGATGCTTGACACACCTGCTAATGAAAATAATATATATGCTCAACACATGGTAGGACTTATTTATGATATGTTTTACAAAGATTACGTTAATTCCAAATACTGGTATGAGAAGGCTAGAGCACAAGGCTGTGTTGAATCAATATATAATTTAGGGCAAATTTATTTAAAATTAAATGATGATGCAGAAGCTGAAAAATATTATAAAGAAGGTATTAAATTTGGGAGTAAGAAGTGTGAATATATGCTTGCAGGACTTTACTACAAAAAAAGTTTAGATATGTATATTTCTCTAGCAGATGAAGAATATGATAACTGTGGAGAAATAGTAGAAGATTTCCCTAAACTAAATATAAACTTTGATGAAATATTAATTCCACCATTTAAATTACAGGAAGAAATACTTGATGAAGAAGAGTATGTTCCAATTTATATATTGAACATAAAAGAAAGTTTAGACTCAATGTTGGAGGGTCTTGAAACTGAAATGAGTATAGATGAAGAATATGATAATTAAAAAACCTGATAAAAAGAGTATTTTTAAAATAAATAAAAGCCATTGGAGTAAATGTAAATTAATTAACTCTAATGGCTTTTTCTTATTAATATTTTATAATAGCTTGTTTCTTGACATAAAAAATGTAATTATTATGCATATTATAGAAGTAATGAGCATAATTATCCAAAATCCATTTGGGTTATCAGAAAATGGCATATTGATAACATTCATACCAAAGAATCCTGATATTATTGTAGGTATTGAGAAAATTAGTGTAACTACTGTTAAAAATTGCATAACATTATTTTGATTATTACTTATAATTGCACTGAAAGCATCCATAATTCTACTCAATATATCTCCATAGATTTTAGCCATATCAAGAGCCTGTCTATTTTCGACTATAACATCTTCTAAGAGGTCTTCATCATCTGGATATTTCTTTATACCAGCAGTTCTAACCATCTTGTTTAAGACCAATTCATTGGATTTTAAAGAGGTAGAGAAGTATACCAAAGACTTCTCTAATTCCAATAGTTGTACTAGTTCTTTGTTTTTCATAGATTTGTAAATTTCTCGCTCTATTATGATTGTCATTTTATTTATTTTTCTTAAGTAATGCAAGTAATAAGCTGCATTTTTATGAAGAATTTGAAGCAAGAAGCGAGTTTTTTTAAATGTAAAAAAATCTTTAATATGACCAACTATAAAGTCATTTAAAATCTTAGTTTGTGCATTACAAACTGTTATAATAGCTTCTTGAGTTATTATAATACCTAAGGGTATTGTAGTATAATGAGAAGAATTAGAGTCACTTTCGTCTACTGGTATATCTATAAGTATAAGAGTATGATTGTCTTCAACATCTATTCTTGAGCGCTCTTCTTCATCTAGTGCAGATTCTATACTTTCTACATCTATATTTAATAAATTAGAAATTTCGTTGATTTCACTATGATTAGGTTCAACAAGATTTATCCAACAGCCATCTTCAAAAAAACTAAGTTTCTCTAATTTTGAATCTATAGTTTTGTAATATCTTATCATGGCAACACATCCTTTATTCAGTTTTATATAAATCTCATCATTTAATAGTATCTATTAATTAACTAATTTATATAACTGAATATCTGTATTAGTTTTAAATTTAGATATTATTAAGTGATGAAATTGTAAAAAATTCTCTCCGCAACGGACTAGTATCCATTGCTCATCACTCTCCTTATTTATTATTTTATACATGCTTATATACAAAAGAAGTATTTTAAGCACTCTTTAATATAATACCTTTTCCAGGTATATAAATCAAGTTTTGATTTAGTCAAATGATATTTTTGTCATAATTTACATATAAAACATAACAGTCATATTTAACTTAGATAAAGTATATATATATTCTGAGTGAAAATATTAAATATATTAGAAAATGAATAGGTATCTATATCCTTACTCCTTTATAATATGTTTAATAAAAAATACTTTATTTTTCATCATAAATTCTAGTAATAATTTATGATGAAAATAAAAGTATTATCAATATAATAGAATGAGAGGTTATTAGAGGTATGAGTGAATTTAAAGAGATTATGTCAGAAGAAATTAAAAGTAATCCATTTAAGTTGATAGGTAAAGACTGGACATTGATAACAGCTGAAAAAGAAGGTAAAGTAAATACAATGACTGCTAGTTGGGGTGGACTTGGAGTTATGTGGGGAAAAAATGTTGCTTTTGTAGTAATAAGACCACAACGTTATACTAAAGAATTTATAGATAATACAGATACATTTTCTCTTACTTTTTTTGATGAAGATTTTCGTGAAGAACTTTCTTATTGTGGTAAAGTATCTGGTAGGGGAGAGGATAAAATATCTAAAATAGGATTTAATATAGAATATTTGAATGATACACCTTATTTTAAAGAGGCAAAGTTGGCTATTATATGTAAAAAAATGCACTGCCAAAAAATTGACCCACAATGTTTTATTGATGAAGAGATAGATGGAAGATGGTATCCACAAAAAGATTATCACACTCTATATGTAGCTGAGATAACAAATGTACTTGTAAAAGAAGATTAAATAATATGCAATGATAGGGTTATATCAGTAAGCAGTATTATAGAAAGCAAAGAAAATTTAATTATGATATATAAGTGATTGAGTTTTTATACATGAAATTTTCTACAATTGATTGGAAAATAAATTAAGTAAGAGCAAGGGAAATTTTGAAATATACTATTAATAATGGTGTAAATTATATTTATATAGTATCTTAATAAAAATAAAGATGAGAATATAAATAAGCTAAGGATATAAATATGTTAATATAGATTGATTAGTAACATATTTAAAAATCCTTAGCTTAATAAAAATTTAATTTGTAAATTTTCAAATTATAATTCAGAAATTAATTCATTGATAACATCTTCAACAGAACTTAACTTATCAATTTTATACGCATTATTGCCACAGAATAAAAGTGAATTTTCCACATCTCCTTTAACAGCATTAATTAATGCTTGAGAAATACAGTATGGTGTTTCTTTTGGATTGCAAGGAATCAAACAGTTGTAACATTTTTTTATCTCTGGACGATTAGTTTTAACATCTTCTATAAATTTATTTCTTATAGCACGTCCAGGAAGACCTACAGGGCTTTTAACTATGTGTACATCTTCTTCTGTAGCATTTATATACGCCATTTTAAAGTTTTCATGTGCATCACACTCATAAGTAGCAACAAATCTCGTACCAACTTGTACACCACTTGCTCCCATATCAATATATTTTTTTACATCACTACTAGAAGTTATGCCACCAGCAGCAACAACTGGAATGTTCTTGCCAAATTTTTCTCCATAATTATTTGCAACTTTTAATATCTCAACAAATTCTTTATCATAGTCTATAGAATCTATGTTATCAAGCTCCTCATTAGAGTATCCAAGATGACCACCAGCTTTTGGACCTTCAACAACTATTAAGTCAGCAGTAGTTTTCTCTTTTCTATCCCACATTTTTAAGATTACACTAGCAGCTTTTGCAGTAGAAACTATAGGTGCTATTTTTACATTACTTCCTTTTACTAAAGATGGTAGTTTATTAGGAAGTCCAGCCCCTGATATTATAAGGTCTACACCAGCTTTAACAGCTTCTTTTACATATGTTTCATATTCTTTCATAGCGACCATGAAATTAATGCCAATAATGCCACCATTTGAAATTTCTTTTGCTCTGGAAATATGTTTTTTTATAGCTCTTAAATTTGCATTTATAGTGTTAGTCTCAAAATCTTCCTCATCATAACCAATTTGAACTCCAGAAACTACACCAACACCACCAAGCTTAGCAACAGCACCAGCAAGTGATGATCTAGATATACCAACGCCCATTCCACCTTGAATTATAGGAACTTTTGCAACTAAATCTCCAATTATTAACTCTTTTATGATAATCCCTCCTCAATGTAAACATGTTTAAAGAACTAGATTATAATACTTAATATTATTACCTAGTCCTAATTATTATACTACAAATTATAATAAAAGAGTAGTTATATTTTATATGTGAGACAATAATTATAGAATATTTAAAACTGCTCCTTTAGAATCACAACACAACTCTTTTATTTCCCAATTAGATTTTAAGTTTGATAGATGATCTCTCATATTATACACGAAATTATCATCATTTTCTTTTATTAAAGCCATTATAGTAGGCCCAGCTCCACTTAAGAATACGCCAATACTATTTAATTGTTCAGATTTTTTAACAATATCACTGTAGTTTTCAATTAAAGTACCCCTATAATCTTGATGCAATTTATCTTGACAAGCTACTTTAAGAAGCTCAAAGTTTTTGTTTAACAGTGCAGACACAAGTAAAGCGACTCTACTAACATTAAACACTCCATCAGAATATGGTATTTCTTTTGGTAAAACACCTCTAGCTTTTTCAGTTGACAGTTTGAAATTAGGTATCATTGCACAAAATTTGAGTTCATTAGGGATTTCTATAATATCGTAGTGTATATTGTCATTATCAGTAACAGAAACAACCATATTACCTAAAATAGCAGGAGCAACATTATCTGGATGTCCCTCTATTTCTGAAGCTATATTTAACAACTGGCATTTATCTAAATTAGCATTTGATAGAGCATTTGCAGCTATAACGCCAGCAACTATACAAGAGGCACTACTACCAAGACCTCTACATATAGGGACATCACTTTGGATTTTTATTTTGATACCAGTAGGTATTTTAGCTGGCTTAACTCTATCAAAGAAGTATTTCATAGATGTATAAACTAAATTATTTTCATTTTTGTAGGCATCTTCGCAACCTTCTATTTCAAGACCACTTTCAATTTCTTCAACATAAAATTTATTATATATATTTAAAGCAATTCCAAGACAATCAAATCCTGGACCTATATTTGCACTTGTTGCAGGAACTATAATTTCTAACATAATAATCACCTATACCTTTAAGAATTTTTCTATAGCTATTTTTAATTCATCCTTTTCATAAATATCTTTATGTAGTATTTCTGCATTTTGAAGATTTCTAATAGGTTTTGGTATATCTACCTTAGCAATATTTGATAATCTATCTATTATGGCAAAATCATCAAGATTTCCAAAATTGGAGTCTATAGATTTTAAAACATCTTCAGAAAACTTAAATGGGCTTGCAGTACTTACAACAACAGTTTTTGTATCATCAGAAGTTTCTTTTTTGTATTTTTCATAACAATTATATGCAACAGCAGTATGAGTATCGATTAAATAATTGTAATTTTTAAAAATATTATTTATCGTGTTTTTAACTTCTTCCTCATTAGAATATTCACCATAGAATGAAGCCAGATTCTTTTTCATATCTTCATTTATTTTATAAACTCCATCTTCACTAAGATTAGATAGAAGTCTGCTTACAGTTTCAGTATTTCTATTTGATATTTCAAATAATAATCTTTCTAAATTACTTGAAATTAATATATCCATAGAAGGTGAAGAAGTCAATTTCAATGCTCTATTTTTATCATATATACCAGTTTTAAAGAAGTCATAAAGTACATTGTTGTCATTTGATGCACATATCAATTTATTTATTGGAAGTCCCATTTGTTTAGCATAATATCCAGCTAAAATATTACCAAAGTTACCAGTTGGGACTACAAAATTTATTTTGTCATTTAACTTTATTTCATCACTATCTACCAATTTCATATATGAATAAAAATAGTATGCAACTTGAGGAAGAAGTCTTCCTATGTTAATTGAATTAGCAGAAGATAAGATATAATTACTATCTAATAGTTTTTCATTAAATTCCTTATTAGAGAAAATTTTCTTTACACCAGATTGTGCATCGTCAAAATTTCCTTTTATACCAACTACATATGTATTTTTTCCAGTTTGAGTCTTCATCTGAAGTTTTTGCACTGCACTTACACCATCTTCTGGAAAGAATACAATTATTTTTATCTTGTCTATATCTTTAAAACCTTCAAGTGCTGCTTTTCCTGTATCTCCAGATGTAGCAGTAAGAATTACAACATCTTTTTCTAAATTATCTTTTTTAATAGATGTTTTAAGAAGGTGAGGCATTATAGTAAGTGCCATATCCTTAAATGCTAAAGTTGGACCATGATATAATTCTAAGAAATAAGCATCATTTACTTTATTTAATGGAGCTATACTAGTGCAATCAAATTTTTCGTCATATGCATTTGTTATACAATCTTTAATCTCAGATTCAGTAAAATCGCATAAAAATTTACTAAGTACAAAAAATGCTATTTGGGAATACGTTAAATTTACTAAATCTATAAGTTCATTTTTTACATTTGGAAATTCACTTGGAACATAAAGACCACCATCGTTTGAAATTCCTTTTATTATTGCTTGTGATGCAGTTACTTTTTCTTTGGTGCCTCTTGTACTTGAATAATACATTTCTATAATCCTCCATATATTTTAAATTTTTAATTAGCTAATTAAACTAGATACAGAATATTTTAAAAACTGAATTTAGGTAATAAAAAAAGACCCTCATCCCTAAAAAAGGGACGAGAATCTGTTTCCCGCGGTTCCACCCAAATTGATTTTAAAAAATCCACTTGATACTTTAACGTAAGTAGTAAAACGTCTATTCTTACTAAAATCATAAGATAACTTCAGATAGAAGCTCATAGGTAGTTTTCAATCTTTCTAGTTAAAGAAACTTTTCAGCTAATAGTTTCCTTCTCTGGTAACCGATTCAGATTTACTCTTCCTAATCAAAGCCTTTCAATATTCTTAATATTATTAATTATTCTAGAATATAAAACAGACAAAGTCAAGTATTAATATAAAAATTTGGAAAAAATATTTTTTGAAATGTAAAAAAACTGTAATCAAATTGACTTATATACAGAATATTTTTTTAACCTTTTTAAATCTATAAAAACTTGAATTTTCATAGAAATGAAGTGGATTTTAATAAAAATTAATTAGAAGATAAGAGTTACATATCTGTAATATTAAAATTTTATGCTACACCATATTACAAAAAAAGTTTACAAAACTTTAATTTGAAAAATGTAATTATATGGTATATCATATAAATATAGATAAATAGCGTTAATATTTAAACGATTAATTGTACTTGAATTAATAAAAGTATATAATTCTTAATTTGAAAAAAATACTATTGTAAAATTACAAATATGTTCAAATTAAATTCACAAGTATTTCACATAATAAGAGTATACTGTAAACAAAAGGAGGTATTAAATATGGGAATAGTACTTATAACAGCAGCATTAGTTTTGGTTATGTATGGACTTTCAATTCTATCATATATATCAGAAAGCAATATATTAGAAGACACTGTAAATGATAACCAATAAGGTTTTAAATTATATAAATAAGTAGAACTGTAAGTAAAAATTACTTTTTATTTACAGTTTTTTTATATATTTATTAAATAAAGTTAACATATAAATAAATAAAGTTAAAATGTAAAAAATAATACTTTATTTATAGCTATCAGTTTTTAAATTAATCCTTTCTATAAACTAACAAAAATAATGTTTTGTTTATAGTATATATGGATAATAATAGTAAAGTATAAGAATAATGAGAATAATATATAAGAAATAATAATATAAAGAGAGGTAAATTGTCATGGTAGATATTATTGTAATTGGTGCTGGACCAGCAGGTTTAACTTCAGCAATTTATGCTATGAGAGCTGGTTTAAGTGTAACAGTCTTTGAAAAAAGTATTTATGGAGGTCAAGTTGCAAGTACATCTGAGGTAGAAAATTATCCAGCAGTTCAAAAAATTTCTGGTATAGAGTTTTCTACTAACATATATAATCAAGCAGTCGATCAGGGTGTTGATATTCAGTTTGATGAAGTAGAAAGGATAAGTTTAGAAGGTAAAGTAAAAATTGTTAAAACAGCATCAGGAGAACATAAAGCAAAGGCTGTTATCCTCGCAAATGGAGTCGAAAGACGTAAATTAGGATGTGTTGGAGAAAAAGAGTTTACAGGTAGAGGAGTATCTTATTGTGCAACATGTGATGGAGCCTTTTTTAAGAATAAAGAAGTTGCAATAGTTGGTGGAGGAAATACTGCATTAGAAGATGCTTTATTTTTAGCTAATAATTGTACAAAAGTGTACTTAATTCACAGAAGAGATGATTTTAGAGGTGAAGAAGTATTAGAAAAGTCAGTAAAGGCAAGAAAAAATATTGAGATACTTTATAGTCATGGTGTAGAAAAAATAGAAGGTGAAAAGACAGTATCAAGAATAGAAGTAAAAGACTTAAAAACTGAGGAGAAAAGAACTATAGATGTAAGTGGTATTTTCATTGCTATAGGACTTAAACCTAACAATAAAATGTTTGAAAATGTACTTGAGTTAGATGAAGGTGGGTATATAGTTTCAGATGAGTCTTGCACAACATCAGTTGAAGGTGTATATGTAGCAGGAGATAATAGAACGAAGTTTTTACGTCAAATAATAACAGCAGCTTCAGATGGTGCTATCGCAGCTGTTCAAGCAGCTAATTATATAAATGTTGAATAAATATAACTCTTAAATAAAAATAGCCATATAACACTATAAAGAAAATATATCTTTAAGTATTATATGGCTATTTAGTAAACAGATATTAGAATTTATTTACCTTGTCTAGACTTATTATATCTTAATCTATCATGTTCATTTAATAATCTTTTTCTAAGTCTTATAGAATCTGGTGTGATTTCAACTAATTCATCATCTTCTATAAATTCTAATGCTTCCTCAAGAGTGAATATTCTAGGAGGTGATAATTTTATAGCATCATCTGAACCAGAAGCACGTACGTTACTCATTTTCTTGTTTTTACAAGGATTAACTACCATGTCGTCTTTTCTAGAATTCATACCAATTATCATACCTTCATAAACTTCTACACCAGGGTCTACAAACATCGTAGCTCTATCACTTAAAGCATTAAGAGAATATCCCATAGTAACACCAGGTCCTTGTGCTATTAAGACACCATTTCCTCTTGAAGGTATTTCACCCTTAAATTCTTCAAATTTTTCAAATGAACGAACTAGAGTACCTTCTCCACGAGTAGCATTTATAAACTCACTTCTATATCCTAAAAGACCACGAGTAGGAGCTAAGAATTCTATTTTTACATAGTCTCCTTCTATTGACATAGACTCCATCATACCTTTTCTCATGTTCAATTCATTTATAATAGTACCTGAATAAACTTCTGGACAGTTTACAATAACTCTTTCTACTGGTTCCATCAATTTTCCATCTTCTTTATGCATTAAAACTTCAGGCTTAGAAACACCAACTTCATAACCTTCACGTCTCATATTTTCAAGAAGTATAGATAAATGAAGTTCTCCACGTCCAGAAACTTTATATCCATCAGTAGTATCAAGAGGTTCAACTTTAAGTCCTACATTTACTTCAAGTTCTTTTTCAAGTCTGTCTTTTAAATGTCTAGTTGTAACGAATTTACCACTTTTTCCAACAAATGGGGAATCATTTACTAAGAAGTTCATAGAAAGAGTAGGCTCTTCTATTTTTATCATTTCCATAGGAAGTGGATTATCTAAATCACATAGAGTTTCTCCTATAGATATATCAGGAATACCAGATATAACAACTATTTCTCCACTAGTAGCTTCATTCACTTCAACTTGTTTTAAACCTTCATATACAGAAAGTCTTGATACTTTTCCTCTAGATACAACAGAACCTTCTCTACAAATAGCAACTTGTTCATTGCTTTTAAGTGTTCCTTTATAGATTCTACCTATACCAAGTCTACCTACATAATCATCATATGCAAGAGCTGATATTTGGAATTGTAGAGATTCATTGTCGTAATCAGGATAAGCTTCAACATGATTTACAATAGTTTTAAATAGTGGAGATAGGTCTTCACTGTCATCATCCATTTCAAGTTTAGCTATACCTTGTTTAGCTATTCCATATATTATAGGGAACTCACATTGTTCGTCTGTTGCATTTAAGTCTACAAATAAATCGAAAACTTCATTAACTACTTCTTCCGCTCTTTGGTCTTTTTTATCAATTTTATTGATAAATAGTATTGGTTTTAAACCGAACTCTAAAGATTTTTGTAAAACAAATCTAGTTTGAGGCATTGGGCCTTCGCTTGCATCAACTAGTAAAATAACTGTGTCAACAGTTTTCATAACACGTTCAACTTCAGAAGAAAAGTCGCTATGTCCTGGTGTATCAACTATATTTATTTTATAGTCTTGATAGTTTATTGCACAGTTTTTTGAATATATAGTTATGCCTCTTTCTTTCTCAAGGTCGTTACTGTCCATAACGCAGTCTTTAACTACTTCATTTTCTCTAAAAACACCACTTTGAGAAAGGAAAGCATCAACTAGTGTTGATTTTCCTGCATCAACGTGGGCAATAACTGCGATATTTATAATTTTATGTTTTTGTGACATTTTTGTTGCTCCCTTCGATTAAAATAACTTATTAATTATATCACAATATATTATTAGGTACAAGGAAAAATAGATTAAAATGCATTAATATAATTTAAATTAGGTAAAAATGTTGATTTCAAATATATAAATTTATTTTGTTTAAAAAAAATTTTTAGACAAATAATAAATTTATAAATGAACATACTAATTTAAAAGTAGAGGATGATATATATTGGAAGTAACTAAAATAATCATTAAATATTTTACAAGTGAAAGTGATACTTTCATAAAAGAGGAAGTAGATAATTTTGAAGAACTTTTAAGATGTTCTAAAAAGTTTATTGAGGGTAAAAAAATAGAAGAAGATGTTTTATATATAAAATCTAAAGAAAACTACAAAGTAAATGTAGTTAAGTTTATAGAAGTTAAAGAGTTGGAGATAGTAAAAAAACAGCAAATACCCCCATACATGTAATAGTAAAATTACTATAAAATGGAATGCATGGAAATAATTTATTGTAAAAAAAAAATTACAAAGCTTATATTTGGGTATAACTGTATTAATTAGACATTAATTAGGAGGAACTTAAATATGATAAGAGTATGCCCAAACTGTTCAAATGTGGATGTAAATAAGCTAAAAACTTTAGTTGGAGAAGAAAATGTGAAGACTGGTTGTATAGGTCAATGTAGAGCATTTAAAAAAGAAGCTGTAGGAATAATAGATAATGAGCTTGAAATAAGAGAAACAGAGGAAGAATTTTTTGAAGCATGTAAGAAATAAACTATACATGTAAGAAAAAACTACAGTAGAAAATAAATTATATAAAAGAGAGCATATAAATTGAGTAAGTATTTAGCAATTTATTTGCTCTCTTTTTATGTACATATTTAATTATGAGTATACTTTTTTATTAAATACAAATAAATATAACTAAATTAAATTTATTTATTAAAAAAATATTGATTAAATATACCTATAGGGGGTATAATAAATACTATAGATTTCCAAATAAAGAATTTATCAATATTACATATCAAAATAAAATATACAAATTAATTGAAAATATATTGAAAGAGAGGAAGAGTTTATTATGAGTTCAAATAAAATAGTAGAAAATTATAAAATCACAGGTATGACATGTGCAGCTTGTGCAAAGGCAGTAGAAAGAGTAACTAAGAAATTAGATGGAGTATATGACCAAAGCGTAAACATAGCTACTGAAAAACTTAAGATAGAATATGACAATTCTAAAGTTAGCTTTGATGACATAAAGCAGGTTGTAGAAAAAGCTGGATATGGAATTATAAAGGAAGAAAGTAATAAAAAAATTGATATGAAAATTGATGGAATGACATGTGCAGCCTGTGCAAAAGCTGTAGAGAGAGTAGTAAAAAAATTGGATGGAGTAGAAAGTATTAGTGTAAATATTGCAACTGATAAAGCTAATATAGACTATAATCCATCAAAAGTAAAATTATCTCAGATAAAAGCAGCTATAGAAAAAGCTGGTTATAAACCAATAGAAGAAGTAAAAAATAAAGTTGATGTAGATGAAGATAAATTAAGAAAAGAAAAAGAAATGAATACTTTATTTATTAAATTCATAGTTGCAATAGTATTTGCAGTACCTTTGTTTTATATAGCAATGGGTCCTATGATAATAAAACCTATAGGACCATGGCCTTTACCAGAAATTCTAAATCCTATGACAAATACTTTAAATTATGCATTAGTTCAATTGATTTTAGTAATCCCAGTTATGATAGCTGGATATAAATTTTATATAAATGGGTTTAAAGCACTTTTTTCTTTAAGTCCTAATATGGATTCTTTGGTTGCAATTGGTACCTTGGCAGCATTTTTATATAGTCTATATACAACAGTACAAATAGCAAATGGACAAATTCAGGGTATGCACCATCATCAGTTGTATTATGAAAGTGCAGGAATAATAATAGCACTTATATTACTTGGTAAATATTTAGAATCAAAATCAAAAGGAAAAACATCAGAAGCAATTAAAAAACTTATGGGGCTACAACCTAAAACTGCAATAGTAATAGTTGATGGTAAAGAAATAGAGACTCCTATAGAAGAAGTTGGAATAGGAGATATAATACTAGTAAAACCAGGGACTAAAATACCAGTAGATGGAGTTGTAATAGAGGGATATACATCAGTTGATGAATCTATGCTTACAGGTGAAAGTATACCAGTAGAAAAAAATATTGGAAGTAAAGTTACAGGAGCTAGTATAAATAAAAATGGTGTTATTAAATTTAAAGCTGAAAAAATTGGTGGAGATACAGCTCTTGCTCAAATAATAAAATTAGTTGAAGATGCACAGGGTACAAAAGCACCCATTGCTAAACTTGCTGATACTGTTTCTGGATATTTTGTACCAATAGTAATTGCAATAGCTATAGTATCATCATTATTGTGGTTTTTAGTGGGTGGAAAAGATATAGTATTTGTACTTACTATATTCATATCAATACTTGTAATTGCTTGCCCTTGTGCATTAGGATTGGCTACACCAACTGCTATAATGGTTGGAACTGGAAAAGGTGCAGAAAATGGAATACTGATAAAAGGTGGGGAAGCACTAGAATCTGCTCACAAAGTAAATACAGTAATATTTGATAAAACAGGTACAATAACAGAAGGAAAACCAAAAGTAACAGATATTGTATTAAATAATGTGAAAGAAGAATACCTAATTAAGATTGCTTCAAGTGCAGAGAAAGGTTCAGAACATCCTCTAGGAGAAGCAATAGTTAGATATGGAGAAGAGAAAAATATACAGATTGAAAAAGTTGATAACTTTAAAGCTATACCAGGTGCTGGTATACAAGTTGCTATAAATAATGAAAATATATTACTTGGAAATAGAAAGCTTATGAACGACAATAATATTAACCTTAAAGATTTAGAGGAAAAATCTAATATACTAGCAAGTCAAGGTAAGACACCTATGTATATTGCTGTAGATGGAAATTTATCAGGAATAATTGCAGTTGCAGATGTGGTTAAAGAAAGTAGTAAAAAAGCAATAGATATTCTTCATGATATGGGAATAAAAGTTGCAATGGTAACTGGAGATAATGTTAAGACTGCAAATGCTATAGCAAGTCAAGTAGGTATAGATATGGTATTAGCAGAGGTTTTACCAGAAGATAAATCAAAAGAAGTTGAAAAATTACAAAATCAAGGTAAGTTTGTTGCAATGGTAGGAGATGGAATAAATGATGCACCAGCTCTTGCAAAAGCTGATATAGGAATAGCAATAGGAAGTGGAACAGATGTAGCAATTGAGTCTGCAGATATAGTGCTTATGAAGAGTGATTTAATGGATGTTCCAACTGCGATTAAACTTAGTAATGAAACTATAAAAAACATAAAGCAAAACTTATTTTGGGCATTTGGATATAATACAATTGGTATACCTGTAGCAGCAGGATTATTGTATATATTTGGAGGACCTCTTTTAAATCCAATGATTGCAGCAGCAGCCATGAGTTTAAGTTCAGTTTCGGTAGTTTCAAATGCGCTTAGACTTAAAAATTTCAAAGCATATAAAAAAAATTAGAATAATAAATTAAGTAAAAATGTATTTAAAAGAGCTATCTTTAATTAAAAGGATTAATTTACAAATTAAGATAGTTCTTTTTTCATGTAAAATTCACAACAATGAGATAAAATATAAGTAATATAAGAAATTTTAAAATAGAAAGGATTGATAGGATGAACTCGTCAATACTTGTAATCGAAGACGATTCAAACATACAAGAATTAATATCAGAGTTTTTAAGTGCAGAAGGCTATCAGGTTGAGTCAGCAAATGATGGATTAGAAGGTATACAAAAATTTAAGCAAGGAAGTTATGACTTGGTAATATTGGATATAATGATGCCAAACTTAGATGGTTATGGAGTTTGTAAAATGATAAGAAAATCATCAAGTGTTCCAATTATATTTTTGACTGCTTTAAACGATGAAGGAGATCAACTTAAGGGATTTGACTTAGAATGCGATGATTATATAACAAAACCATTTTCATTTAATCTTCTCATTAAAAGAGTAGAAGCTATCTTGAGAAGAAGCAATAAAACGATAAATGATAAGTTTATAGTTTTTGAAAAATTAAAGTTAGATTTAAACACATATATTGCTGAAATAGATGGAGAGCCTATAGAACTTACATTAAAAGAATTTAATATATTGAAAGCTTTGATAGAAAAATATCCACAGGTTATAACTAGGGAAGGTCTTTTAGATAGTATATGGGGTTATGATTATTATGGAGATACTAGAATTGTTGATGCACATATAAAAAATATAAGAAAAAAAATATCATTACCATATATTAAAACTGTAAAAGGAATAGGATATACACTTGAGAAGGATATTTGATAAGTGGGAAAAATTAAGTATAAAGTATAAATTATTTTCCATAACAACATCATTATTAATAGCATTAGCTTTAATAATATACCTAATTTTATATTTTTTATTGCCATCATATTATCATGAGTATAAAATTGAGTCTCTTCAAGAAAGCTTAAAATCTCTAGTAGATAGTTCAATTCACTTTGATACATATACTTTAGAAGAAAGACTCTATTATATGGCTAAAGACCAAAACCTTGCTATTTTACTAAAAGACAACCAAGGAAAAATTGTATATGGTAAAAATGAAGTAGTTATTTTAAGATATAGTAAGTATATGATTAATAGTATTGAAGATGAGTATAGAACATCTATACCTATATATACAAAAGACTCAAAAGATGGGCCATATAGTTTAGAACTTGTTATGCCATTACAGCCAATTGACGAAGCAAATGAAGTCATAAGAAAGTTAATGCCATACATTATATCAATAGCGATATTAATAGCAATTATTGGAGCATATATATATTCAATCGTAATAACAAAGCCTCTTATAAATATAATAGAAAGTGAAAGAGAACAGGAATATAGAAGAAAGGATTTTGTTGCAACGATATCACATGAATTAAAAACTCCAATAACCATAATAAGTGGTCAAATTGAAGGAATGATTTATAGTGTAGGTAAGTATAAAGATAGGGATACTTACTTGAAAAAATCATATGAATGTACACAAGAGCTAAAAGATTTAGTAAATGAGATGATAGAGGTTTCAAAATCAGAAATACTAGAAAAAGATTTAAAATTAGTATCAATAAATATAAGTGAACTTTTAAATAGACTGGTAAAAAGACAAGTATTTTTAATAGAAGAAAAACATATGAAAACTATTCTAAAAATAGAAGAAAACCTAGAAATTAAGGCAGACCAAGAGAGAATAACTAAAGCAATTAATAATATAATAAATAATGCTATAAAATATTCTCCTGAAGGCTCAGACCTTATAATTAGACTTTATGATAAAAACAATCGAATAAACAAAAAAACTTCTAATCAAAGAGTTATTTTAGAAATTGAAAATACTGGTGTAACTATAGAGAAACGTTATTTAGAAGAGATATTTAATCCATTTTATAGAATAGAAAAATCTCGTTCAAGAAAAACTGGAGGAAGTGGTCTTGGTCTTTATATAGTCAGTCAAATTTTTAAAACTCATGGGTTTGAATACAGTATAAAAAATAAGGAAAACTCTGTAGTATTTACGGTTGAATTTAAAAATTAGCTTTAAAACATATATAGAGTATCTTTTCATAAGTTGGAAAATGTCAGCATAGCCTGTATTTACGAGTTTTGATAAGGATGGTAGTAGAAAATTAGCAAAATCAAGGCTTTGCAGACAGCAGGCAGACAGTGTGATTATATAAAACTGAATATTATGATAGAAAAAGGACGCATTTTTGAAATCTGCGTCCTTTTTCTATTGGATTTTGCTTATCCTTGAAAAGTCAGCAGGAAGTAAAGAACATCATTGAATGGGATTCATTGATGGCTTTTGATTAAATGGGTTTTAGAGCCGTGTTACAGTCATTTTTAGATACCGAAGATACAAGGCATCTTACTTAGAGGATGGGCAAAATCTAGCGCTGGATAAGGTGGATTTTGGTTATCTCATTGAGCATTTATACAGGCAGACTGGAACTGAATATGAGTTATTCCCTGCTGAAGAAGAAATTTGAGAGGGATTTTTTGGATAAATTGCAAGGTTAATGCAAGGTTCTAGCAAGATTAATGTAAGATTAGAGTGTTATAATGGGAATCAGAATAGGGGGAATGTATATGAACAAATACATAATTGAAACGAAAAATCTTACAAAACAGTATGGTTCGCAAAAAAGTGTTGCTGACCTGAACATCCATGTACAGAAAGGGAGAATTTACGGTCTGCTTGGTAGAAACGGAGCAGGAAAAACTACCACAATGAAAATGTTGCTTGGATTAACACAGCCTACTTCTGGTGAAGTGAAGATTTTTGGAAAATGCTTAAAAGACAATGAAAAAAAATTGCTGCCACACATAGGAAGTCTGATTGAATCGCCTGGTTTTTATCCGAACCTGACTGCTACGGAAAATCTGTGTATTTTTGCTACTTTACGTGGAATTCAAAACCGGAACGCTATCAAAAATGCTTTGGATTTAGTAGGTCTTCCCTATAAAGACAAAAAGCTGTTTTCTCAATATTCTCTGGGAATGAAACAAAGACTAGCGATTGCTCTTGCTATTGTGCACGAGCCAGAATTATTGATTTTGGACGAACCAATTAACGGTCTTGACCCTATTGGAATTGCAGAAATACGCTCATTTATCCATGACCTATGTAAAAAAAGAGGAAAGACCATTTTAATCTCCAGTCACATTTTATCAGAGATAGCTCTGCTGGCTGATGATATAGGAATTATCGACCACGGAGTATTATTGGAAGAAGAAAGTCTATCTGAACTGGAACAGAAAAGCAACAAACATATTCATTTTACGATTTCTGATACAGCACAGGCAGGAAGAGTTTTGGAACACATATTCCATGAGCAGTACTTTACAATTCAAGATGACCACAATTTAAGACTGCATAATCTTGATTTATCTGTTGGAAAAATTGTAACTTCGTTTGTAGAGAATGGATTAGAGGTTTTTGAAGCACATACTTGCGAAGAGACCCTTGAAGACTACTTCAAACGAGTAACCAGAGGTGAGGTAATTGCTTAAACTTATAAAATGTGAATTTTGGAAGTTAAAACGCAAAAAGTTATTATACGCACTTTTGTCATTATCATTATTCTTTCCCTTAATTTTAACATATATGGCAAAATCCAGAACAAACACAGATATGACAGAACATTATCTTCAAACAAGATTTGATTATGTCTATACAATGATGTTAGGTTATGGATTGGTTTTTTTACTGCCTTGTTTAATTGGTATTATTGCAGCTATTCTTTTCTTTATAGAAAGAGACTGTAATACTTCAAAAAATATCAGGACAATACCTATTGCAAATACGCAACTTATCAGGGCAAAAATCTATATGTTATTTATTTTTGGAATTGCTTTTTGCCTAATAAATACCTTATCAGTTGCATTGTTTTCCAGTTTGTTTCATGCAGGAATGGTTTATGGTATGTCCTATAAGTTAATGATGAGTTTAGTTTTTGCTGTGCTTATTGTAGCGGCTTCTTTACCGATTGTTTTTCTGATTATTTATTTTAACAAAACATTTTTATTGTCCATCTTGCTTGCATTTTTCTATTCTATTTTCAACTGGGGAATATTGGGGACTGTGGGAACCTCCATAAGTGCTTCTAAAATCACTTTTTTAAATTTCTTTCCAGTTATATGTGTTATGAACTGGGCGAGCGGTTCCATGATGAATAATCTGCAAAAAGATAATCTTTTACCAGAAGCATACGATATTGTACCAACCACTAGCCATACAGTTTTACTCATGGTGATTACTGTTACTATCTCCTTATGGCTGATAGTTCGATTCTACAAAAAATGGACGAGGTAATATATATGGAAAATATAGTAAAAGTTGAATTTTTGAAATTAAAACGATATTCTGTAATAAAGGCTGGAATTATTATGACAACACTTTCTCCACTACTGTCATTATTTTATTCAACAGCTAGTGGTGGACAATCATGGACATTTGAATATTTCATGCAACAGGTTATGACTAGTAATTGTACCCTTTTCTTCCAGATTATTATTACATTGATTGCTGGATATATCATAACACGGGAATATACAGACGATACCATAAAAAACCTATTAACAATTCCTATTCCTTACAAACAACTACTTTCCAGCAAATTACTTGTACTACTACTCTTAACAATTTATTTCAGTTTTATAGGATGTGTTATAGCGTTAGTAATCAATATAATTGCTGGATTTCCAGGAGTAGGTTTTGGCAATATCATTAATATGTTTATTCATATTATCGGAGCAAACATTTTTGTATACATTGCTGTTTTACCCATTATCTTACTTTTCTGTTGTTCAGTAAATAACTTTTTGGGTGGTGTTGCACTTGCTTTTGTATATGGATATTTTGGAACTTTTGAAGGAACATTATTAAATTATTATCCGATTAAAGCAAGTATGATTTTAATGGATTCTAATTGTAGTGCGGAGTATGGATATACTTATCGTATTTTTCCTGCTTTAATTGTACTGCTGTTCATTTTATTGATTTCTGGAATTATCCTTGCTGGCAAAAAGAAAGAAACTAGTGTATTAACGATTACTAAAAAGAAAAAAACAGCAAGAAAAAAGGGATGGTAATAATTTAAAAATAAGCCAACAGAAGATTATTCTTCTATCAGTTTATATTGGATAATTTTGTAAATTAAATACTGATCTGCAATACAATATCTTTACATATATAGTATTTTCTACATTAAAAAGTAGAAGTTTCAATAATAGTTCATTGTAAAATCATAAAAAATTCATACTAAAAATGTATTATGTAAATAGAAATAAAAAATTTTAAACCATAAAATAACACCAAGCTATAATGATGATATAACCTAATATCCTCCAATTAAATCATCATTATAGTAATTCCCAACAATTAAATGCAATGAATTTAAGTAAATGCAATGAATTTAAGAAATAACATCGAGCATAGAGTATATATGCTTGATGTTATTTTTATTTTAAAACGAAAAATAGGTAATCTTTATTAAAAGTTATATATTCAGATAGTCTTAAATTACATTTAATAACTTAAAAATTATACTTGATAGAGCAAATAAATATATACATTTTGGGAAAAATAACTGTAGGAAGTATTATATTTACAGAGGAGGTAGTTTTGATGGATAGACTTAAAAGAGATATGCAAAACATGAAAGAAGATTTAAAAGAAGGTGCTAAAAAGACAGCTTATGTAATGAAAAATACTGCTGAAGACTTAAAAGATGACGCTCAAGGTGCTATGGTAAACCTAGAAATGAAGAAAGATGAAATGATGGAAAGATATGAGCAAAAGAAATTTGCAAAAGATTTAGAAAAGCAAATGAAAGATGAAATGAAATAAAGTTTTGTCTATAGATTTAGGTACTATTATCAATAATAGTTCTTAGATAAGAAATACTATAAAAGGTTTTACAGAAGAAATAGACTTTCTAAAAATAACTGTATTATATTTAGAAAGTCTATTTCAAGTATGTTATATTTAAATCATATCAATTTTAAATATTAAATTTGATTATTGCTGTAATCATATAGAATTAAGGCTTTTAAGGATATTTACAAAATAATGGTTTATCTCTTTAATCTATTTGAAAAATATATCGTTAAGTTTATAAAACATTCACATTAAATTCTGATAAAGTATTTACTATGTCAGGAGTAGGTGATTTTTCTGTAATTATAGAACTAATGTCTTCTAAATGAGCAAATTTAAAGTTTCCATCAAATTTAAATTTTTTATCTTCCATAACTATAAATACTTTTTTACTTGAATTTATTATAGCTTTTTTTGTAAGTCCATCTTCAATTTCAAATGTTGTAAGAGAAGAATTAAATACATCTATACCACAACTGCCCATAAAAGTTTTATCAAATTTATATCTTGATATAAAGTCTATTGTCGGAGTACCAACAAATCCATCTAAGCTAAGATTTAATAAACCACCAGTAGAAATTACATTTAAATTATTGGGCTTTGAAGTAACTACATTTAGTATATCTAGCATATTTGTGACCAATGTTACTTTCTTATTGCTTTCAGCTAACAGTTTAGCCAACAATATATTGATTGTAGATATATCTAAAAATATAGTTTCTCTATCTGAAATTAGATTAAATGCTTTTTCTGCTATTATTTTTTTTGTTGGTATATTAATTTCTTTTCTATCTTTTGTATCTTGGTTTTCAAGGGTTTCTCTGACTAGTACAGCTCCACCATAAATTCTTCGTATTGAAGAAATTTTTTCTATATTTTTTAAATCTTTTCTTATACAATCTTCAGTAACATTAAATTTTGAACTGAGTTCTTTTACAGTAACTCTTCCTTCTTTTTTTAGGATATTTAATATAGCTTGAATCCTTTCTTCCGCAAACATCTTTTACCTCTTTTCCTGAATATAGTATTATAGTAAATATTATAAGATAAAAGATAAAATATCAACTATTTTAATATGGAATACAACATTAATTTAATATAAAAAGTATGTTATTCTTAATAGTTTATTTAAAACTTAATAAATAAAGAAATTATAAAAATATACAACAGAATCAAACAATAAAAAAACATAAAAAACAATAATAAAAAAGTTGAAAATAATACCAAACCAATATATAATAAGAATAAATAAAATAAAAAAATAAAGTTTAAAGGGGGATATTTTAATGCAACTAATCTTAGATACAGGTAACATAGAGGAAATTAAAGAGCTAAGTACTTATTTACCAGTTGATGGTGTAACAACAAATCCAAGTATTATTTCAAAGGAAAAAAAGAATTTTAAGCAACTTATAAGTGAGATTGGTGAAATTATAGGTGAAGATATGCCTATACATGCTCAAGTATTAAGTACAAAGTATGAAGATATATTAGATGAAGCATTATATATAAGTAGTTTGAGAGAAAACATATATGTGAAAATACCTGTAACACAAGATGGTTTAAGAGCTATAAAAGACCTTCATAAAAAAGGAATAAAAATAACTGCCACTGCAATATTTACTGCTCATCAGGGATTTTTAGCTGCAAAAGCTGGAGCAAATTATGTTGCACCTTATGTAAACAGACTTGATAATATATCTGGGGATGGTGTATCTGTGGTTTCAGAGCTTATAAAAATAATAGATACTTATAATATGGATACAAAGGTACTTGCTGCTAGTTTTAAAAATGCACAACAGGTTATAGAATTAATGAAGTGTGGAGTACACAGTGTTACAGTGCCATATGATATTTGTAAATCCATGATGAATCATCCATTGACAGATTGGAGTGTTGATAAGTTTATAGAAGATTGGGAAAATACTTTTGGAAAAGGTAGCAAAACAAATAACATTTAATTTTAGAATAAAAAATTAGTTTTTATGCAATTTTATAAATAGATTTTTATAAAAAAGATGAAAATATGAATTAACTTAAGATAATAATGTTCTAAATTATTAAAAAGAAAATTCATATTTTCATCTTTGTTAAACTTCTAGACCTATAAATCTCCACCAAGGGAAGGTTATACAGATTATTATAAAATAGGTTAAAGGAATTAAAGTCAAACCATACTTAAAAATAACCTTACTATTATATAGATTCTCACCATGTCCAACCATTATTGTTGCATGATGAAAAGGCAATATGTATTGTATACTTACTACAATATAAACAAAAAGGCAAAGAACAATACTATTTTCTTTCAATATATGTAAACTTCCAAGTAATGGTATCACCACAGAGGATGTAGTGACAGCACTTCCAAGGCATATATTCAGTATTATTGTCAGGGTTATTAAAAATAATATTGAAATAGTTTTTGAAGAGTTTGGAATTAATTTTATTAAATAGTTTCCCATTATATCAACAACTCCAGAATACTTTAGTACTCCTCCAATTGAAAACGCTGCTACAAAAAAAATGAGAACTTTCCAATTTATTTCTTTTAAAGTATTGAAACCAATTATTCCTTTTAACAACAAAAGAAGTACACAAATAGACATTATAATTAGTGTATTTAAATTATGAATAAATTGAGTTAAGAACATAAAAAACATTATTCCTAAACATAAAAATACATGTTTTTGTTCATCACTTAATAAACAAAATTCTTTTTTTAGATTAGAATATGAAAATTGAAATTTATTAGAATTAAGATTATCATAAGAAGTAAATTTTATTAAAGATAATTCTTTTTTAAAAACAATTATAAATAAAAAATAAGTTATAAAACAAGTGATTATAGTTGGAACAGACATATAAAAAGCCCACTGCCCCCAGTTTATATTACAATTTCCAAGTTCTAGGACTACATAGTTTAAAAGAGTATCTCCATTTACAAAAAACATTGATGTAAATGTAGATGCTGTAAATATACTAAAGAGAAGTATAGATTTTGAATCATCAGCTAAGTGTTGTTCTTTAAAAAATTCTTTATAAAAAGCTGACACAAGAATGACTCTTGGAAATGGCTGTGGTATGAAAAATATTAATAATACACCTAAAATATATGATAAAAAAATCATTTTTTTAGGGGTATCTACAGTATTTAAAATTAATTTTTCAGAAATAATTTTTGCAACACCTGTCTTTGCAACTGCATTAGTAATTATGTAAGCAAGGATTATTATATAAAAATTTTCTGTAAATAAAAATTGTAAAATGACTTTCAAAGGTGCAATATTAAAAATAAAAGCTAATATTACAAAGACTAGTGCAACTACAGTTTTTTCAACAGAGTCTACAGCCCATATTAAGATAGTTAAAAACGATAAGCATATAGAAAATTTTATATTGAAACTATAATTTAGAAAGAAGTAAAGAATTATAGTAACCATAATAGTCATGCAAAATTGTTTTGGTTTAAGAATAATATCCATTTTTTGTATCCACCTCCATAATTTATTATATCATAATGAAGGAGAATACATTTTATTAAAAGATTATTCATTAATTCTATGATTTACAATAGCTTTAGTTTTCCAATAACCTTTTTTATAATAGATGACTGTAACAATAAGACCTAAAGTCCAACCAAAAGGTATACCCATCCAAATTCCATCTGTTCCAAATAATCTAGAAAATAAATAAGAAGCAGGAATTCTTCCAAGCCATAAAGATACGACTGAACTCATCAAAGCAAACATAGAATCACCAGCACCTTTCATTGCACTTGAAAGTACAAAGGAAGTACCAATAAATAAGAAAAAAGGTCCTATTATAAATAAGTAAGAAGAACCAATTTTAATGACATCTTTGTCTGTATTAAATAGAGAAATTAAGTTTTCTCTAAATAATAAGATTAAGGCAACGACAACAATTGCTAGAATTAAAGCCATTTTTATAGATTCACGAATTCCTTTTCTAACCCTTTCATTTTCTCCAGCACCTATATTTTGAGCAACAAAAGTGGAAACAGCAGAACCAAGGTTCATGATAGGTAAGCTTATAAAGTTTTCTATTCTAAGACCAGCTCCAAAAGCTGCCATGGCAGATGTACCATAACAATTAACTAAAAATTGAAGAGCCATGTTGCCAATTGAAAATAACATCTGTTGAACTCCACTTGGAAGTCCTAATCTAAGACCATCTTTAAATATTTTATTGTCATATACAATTCCTTTAATCTTAAATTTAAGTACTTCATGTTTTTTATTTAAATATATTATGCTAATTATAAATGATACTGCTTGAGCCATTATAGTGGCAAGTGCAACACCTTCAACTCCCATTTTCAAGACAACAATAAAAGTTAAATCTAAAACTATATTTAAAATTGTGGCTATTATTAAAAAATAAAGTGGAGTTACTGAATCTCCAAGTCCTCTAAGTATTGCACTTACTGAATTATATCCAGCAGAAAATAAGATTCCACCAAATATTATAGTAAGATACAGTTTTGATTGATTAAAAACTGATTCTGGAGTATTCATAAGCTTAAGCATAGGACCTCCAAATACTATTCCAATAACACTTATCAATATAGAGCCAATAAATAAAAGTATATATGTAGTATCAATAGTAGCTTTTACTTTTTTTAAATCTCCTGAACCATAAAACTGTGAAATTAAAATAGAAAAACCAAGACTGACACCCATAAGCATTGCTACAAGCAAAAACATTATAGGGTTAGCACCTGAGACTGCTGCCATAGCTTCTTTACCAATAAATCTACCAACTATAATACTGTCAGCAGTATTGTATAGTTGTTGAAATAAACTACCAATAAGCATAGGCATAGCAAAAAAGAATATAGATTTTCCCTCATGACCTGTAGTTAAATCTTTCACCCTTATTCCTCCAAATTTAAAAATTATTAATTATCAATTTGCTATAATAAATATAATATAATCTTAACATAAACTTTATATCTGTACTATAAATAAATTGTATTAAATAATCATATATTTTATAAAAATGTAAAGAATATAAGTATGACGTAGATATAGAAAATTAACATTTAATATAATCGAATATTAATACAAATTTATTCTAATATATACGCATATATTGACAAAATTAACTATATAAATTAAAATAATATTCGTAAAGAAAAATTCATGTTTTATATTGTATAACATATAATTTTGACAATACGGGTCATAAGTTTCTACCGGAATACCGTAAATATTCTGACTATGTATACTATTATTTAGTTAAATAAATATTTATTTAACTAAATTATGAAGGATACGACTCAGCTTATTAGTTACTGCGTCGTTTTTTTGTAAAATTTAATAGGAGGTGTTGTTATGCAAACAACAAACAGTAGTACCATGCAGAAACTTTTTCCAATTTTGACTAATAAAAATGTCGACATGAAGAAAGAAGTAATTGCTGGTGTAACTACTTTTTTAACTATGGCTTATATAATAGCTGTAAATCCAAACATTTTATCAGCAACAGGGATGCCAGCAGGTGCTCTTGTTACAGGGACATGTCTAGCAGCAGCATTTGGATGTATTTTAATGGGAATGGTTGCAAATCTTCCTTTTGCTTTAGCATCAGGTATGGGTCTTAATGCATTTTTTGCATACACAGTAGTCTTACAAATGGGGGTTCCTTGGGAAGTAGCTCTTACAGCGGTATTTGTAGAAGGTATCATTTTTATAATATTATCAGTAAGTGGAGTTCGTGAAGCTGTTGTAAATGCAATACCAAAGAATATGAAGCTTGCTGTTACAGGTGGTATAGGTATATTTATTGCACTTATAGGTTTAGTTAATTGTGGAATCGTAATTGGAGATCAAGCTACTCTTATAAAGATGGGGAAATTTACTCCAGCAGTAATAATAGCTTGCATAGGATTAATAATTGTAGCAGTATTAGATAAAAAAAGAGTTAAAGGTTCTATCCTTTTTGGAATAGTAGTAAGTTCATTACTTGCTTGGGGATTTGCATTTATGAATCCAGAATATGCACAAAAATTAGGTATATACTTACCTAGTGGAATATTCAAGTTTGAAAGTTTAGCACCGATAGCAGGTAAAATAGATTTAGGATATGTATTACATCCAACAAATATAGGTGGTTTCTTTGTAATAGTTTGTACATTCTTATTTGTTGATTTCTTTGATACAGTAGGTACATTAGTAGGGGTTTGCTCTAAAGCAAATATGCTAGATGAAAAAGGAAATGTTCCTAATGTAGGTAGAGCTTTGCTTACAGATGCAGTTGCAACTACAGTAGGTGCAGGGCTTGGAGTATCTACAGTTACAACTTATGTTGAGAGTTCAACAGGAGTTATTGCAGGTGGTAGAACTGGATGGACAGCAGTAACAGTTGGTGTTTTATTCTTAGTTGCAATGTTTTTCTCTCCTGTATTTATAGCAATTCCATCATGTGCTACAGCACCAGCTTTAATTTATGTTGGGTACTTGATGCTTGGTACAGTTAAAGATATTGAGTTTGACAATATAACTGAAGGTGTTCCAGCTTTCGTTACTATTGCTTGTATGGCATTAACTTATAGTATAGGTGATGGTTTAACTCTAGGTATATTAACTTATGTTTTTGTAAATGTATTTTACAACATATTTGGAGCTAAAAAGGCTGAAGATAAGAAACATGTTTCAGTAGTAATGATTGTTCTTGCTATATTATTTATAATAAAACTTTGGCTATTATAATAGATATTGTTTAAAAATTTAATTCAATAAAATAAAGAACTGTAATTTCTAATCTATTTTGAGAAGAAGTTACAGTTCTTATTTTTTTGTATTACTTAGATATATCTACTAATTTTCCCTTTTCTAAGGTTTTAGGCACAATTGTTATATTAAATTCTTTTTGCAATTCTTTTATAATATCTAATTCTTTTTTTGTTATTATTGAAATAGTATCTCCACTTCGGTTTCCTCTAGCAGTTCTACCACATCTATGCAGATATTCATTTTTACTATTTGGAAAATCTAAATTAAAAACATGGCTTATATCTACTATATCAAGTCCACGAGCAGATAAATCTGTTGTAACTAAAATTTTTGCTTTTCCAAGTTTAAATTTATTTATTGCATTTTTTCTATCCTCTTTTGGCATATTTCCAAATATTCCAATTGCTTTATAATTATGATAGTTTAATTTTGATACTATAACATCTATGTTTTTTTCATTGTTTACAAATACAATAGCTCTTTTTGGGTTTGTAGCAGCTAATGTTTTTCTAAGAAAATTAAATTTATCTCTTATTTCCCCTAACATATATGTATGATTTATATTAGGATTTATCTGTGACTTTTCTTTTGTTTTTATTAATTCAAATTCTTTCATAAATTTATCACAAATTTTTATAGTACTATCTGTAAGACTTGCAGAACAACCTATGATTTGTCTATCTCTTAATGTAGTTTTTATTATGTCTTCTACACAAGTTATATTTTTACCATTCAACAAATTGTCCACTTCATCTAAAACGATAGTTTTTATGTTGTGTGATTTTAACTTCTTCTGCTTTATTAAGTCTAAAACTCTTCCACAAGTTCCTATTACTATATGTGGTTTTATAGCCTTTATATTTTTTATTTGTTTTTGTATATTAACTTCTCCAATTAAGGATAGTGAAGTCAAAGGAGTTTCTGAGTTTTTTGCTAATAATTCAATTTGATTTGTAATTTGCATCACTAATTCATGTGTTGGTGCAAGTATAAGAGCCTGAGTTTCTCTTTTTGATGTATCAATTCTTTCAAATATAGGTAAAACATATGCAAGTGTTTTTCCTGTTCCAGTTTGTGAGTTGATTAATAAATCTTTATTTTGCATTATATTTTCTATAACAAGTGACTGAACTTCTGTTGGAGAAGTTATGTCTTGTTTTTTAAGTCCATTTATTAGAGTAGAACTTATCTTTAATTGTTCAAATGTGTTCATCTTTTGCTCCTTCTATTAAAAACTTATATTATTGTAGTTAACTATTTCTTATTATACATTGTTTAGTCAAATCGAACTATACATTATTTTATAATTATGTGCAATTTAGAAGTAAATATAGATGTTTTTTGTATATTTATATTGAGTTCAGTATTTTTACAATTGTCTAATACTTAAATTTAAAAATTTAGCAAATTGTAGTTGCAATTGCTTAATACTTGTTATATATTATATATAACAAGTATTAAAACTATAATATATAACATGGAGGGAAATTATGTTAAAGATAAGTAATGTATCTAAATCATATAAAAATAAAAAGGTAGTAAATAATATTTCATTTGAGGTAAATGATGGAGAGATTTTTGGCTTTATAGGTCATAATGGTGCAGGAAAAACTACTACTATTAAAGCAATTGTTGGGATACATGATTTTGAGGGAGGAGAAATACTTATAAACTCTAAATCTATAAAAAAACAATCTGTTGAGTGCAAAAAGGAAATGGCGTATATTCCTGATAATCCAGATTTATATGAAGCTCTAACTGGAATACAATACCTTAATTTTATAGCAGATATATTTGAGGTAGATAAAAATGAAAGAGAGGACTTAATAAAATACTATTCAAATAAATTTGAAATTAATAGGGCATTAGGAGATTTAATATCTTCGTATTCACATGGAATGAAACAAAAACTAGCTATAATTTCAGCTTTAATCCATAATCCTAAAATTCTAATTCTTGATGAACCTTTTGTAGGTCTTGACCCAAAAGCTTCCTTTATATTAAAGGAAATCATGAAGGAGTTTTGTAAAAAAGGTGGTTGTATATTTTTCTCAACGCATGTATTAGAAGTTGCTGAAAAAATCTGTGATAAGATTGCCATAATAAAAGATGGAAATATAATTGCTTATGGAACTACTGAAGAAGTGAAAGGAAATAATTCTCTTGAAAATATTTTTATGGAATTAATAGAAAAATAAAATGCTATTTTTACAGAATATAATGTCTAAAGTGAGGTATGATAAATTATGAGTAATCTAAGTATATTAATAAAAACTAATATAATAAATGAGTTTAAATTGAATGCTTTAAAAAATATAGACAGCAAAGAAAAACAAAAAATAATAGGAATGATGTTTTCAATAGTTGTTGTAGTAGGGCTATTAATATTTTATGTAACAAGTTTAAGCCTTTCTCTAGTTGATATTTTAAAACAAATAAATCAAATGGAAATGTTGCTTGTGTTTGGCTTTGGATTATCAACAGTAATGGCAATTGTTACATCATTATATAAAACTTCATCATATCTATTTCAAGCGAAGGATTTAGAGTTATTAACTAGTTTGCCAATAAAAGAATCTACTATATTGGCTAGTAAAATATTAATCTTAGTTGGAACTAATTATTTGTTTTCTTCAGTGTGTATGATTATACCAGCAGTAGTTTATTTTTTTAATGCCAATGTAAGTATAACCTATTTTCCTTACTTAATATTATTATTTTTGGCTCTGCCATTACTACCAATAGTTGTTTCATCAATAATTTTCTTATTTATAGGACAGCTATCATCAAGGCTAAAATATAAAAATTTAGTGTTAATCATAGGTAATGTAATATTAATTTTGGCTTATACTGTACTTATGTCAAAACTAAACTCTATATCAGTTGAGTTATTAAAAAATAGTGTATCTATTTCAGAAACAATTAATAAAATATATCCACCTATATACTATTTTGTTGATGCTCTTAAAACTGGAAGTATAGTTTCATTTTTAATGTTTATGGCAACATCATTAATACCATTCTTTATCTTTGTGACTCTATTTGCAAAAGGATTTACAAAGATAAATGCTAGAATGGGTGAAAGTTATAAGATTAAAAACTATAAATTTAAAAGTCAAAAAATTTCAACACCCTCAAAGGCTCTATTGAAAAAAGAATTTAGAAGATATACTTCTTCATTTATTTACTTTTTGAATTCATCTATTGGTCTGTTATTTTTAATAGTGGCTACAATCGGTGTGTTGGCATTTGGAGCTGATAAAATAGGTGAGTTACTAAAAATGAATATAGATTTTAGTATTATAAAAATACAGTTATTAGGTGCGTTTCTATTTATAATAGTAATGAACTGCACAACATATTGTTCAATTTCTTTTGAAGGAAAGAATCTATGGATACTAAAGTCTTCTCCAATAGATGAAAGGGAGATATTTTGGTCAAAAATATTGATGAATTTTTTATTAAATGCACCATTATCTGTTTTATGTCTAATATTAGTGTCTATAAAACTAAACTTTGAAATTCAGTTCGTGATGGTAGCAAGTTGCTTGATTGTAACTATGTCAATGTTTGTAGCTTTAATGGGATTGTTATCAAATTTACTTTATCCAAACCTTGATTGGAAAAATGAAGTGGCGGTAGTAAAAAGAAGTGCAAGTATGATAGTTACAATATTAGTATCATTAATTTATATAGTTATACTTGGAGGCACATATATGTTATTGAAAGTTTCATTTCTAAATATATATTTGATTTTAGCAAGTGTGCTTACACTTATATTAGACTTTATGCTATGGAGAATTATTTCCACTAAAGGAGTAAAAATATTTAAAAATTTATAGATATATTTGTGTTAAAAATAGACTTATTTTTTAAAGTATTGCAAAGAATATGCTAAGTAGTATACTATTGTATAGTGATATGAAAAAATTTAGGAGAAAATAAATGAGAAAATTATCCAAAAAAGAGAAAGATTTTATTCAATATGGATTTCTGATATTTTTGATATGTATTACTACTTATTTAGTATCAACCACTTTAGATGTAAAACTAATACCTAAAATTATAAGTCTAGTAAATAAAACCTATATATTTCTTGGCATACTAATAATGTTAATATATATGATAATTGAATCTATTGTGACACATTTGATAATAAATGCAGTTCAAAAAACAAAAGTAAAATTTATAGGTATCAAAATGGCTACAATGGGATTTTATTATAATTTAGTTACTCCCTTTGCATCTGGGAGTCAGCCAATGCAAATATATGCACTTACAAAGTATGATGTTAGTCTCAGTAAATCTGTAGCCATAGTTACTAATAAGACCGTTGTATTTCAAAGTACAGTTACTATATTTTGTGGAATTTTAATTTTATTGAATAAGTCATTATTAATGGAACAAGTGCATTCAGTTAGAGTTTTAATCGCCGCTGGGATGACCATGAATGTAAGCATGCTATTAGGAGGACTCTTAATAGTATTTAGTCCTAAGCAAGTAAAAATGATAGCAGAGGTTTTGATTAATTTTTTATCTAAATTTAAAGCATTTAAGTTTTTAGATTTAAAAAGAGATAGAATAAATCATTATATTGATGACTACAATTATTCTATAAAAATATTTATCAAAAATGTAAGGATTTTATTTTTAAGCATATTGCTTACTGCACTACAACTTATAGCATACTTTAGTATAGTTTATTGTGTGTATAAAGCTTCAAATTTAAAAGGAGTATCATATATACATATAATGACATTGCAAGTATTTTTATACATGGCAATATCACCAGTTCCAACACCAGGAAATGTTGGAGCAAATGAAGTTACATTTTTTACCATGTTCTCAAACATAATTCCAAAAGAATTATTGGGATATTCAGTGCTTTTGTATAGTGGATTTGTATATTATATGTTATTAATAATTTCAGGATTGTTTACATTCAGAACACATTATACATTGAATAACTGGAAACATGATAACAAAAGTAATTCTAGTTTAGGAGAAGTTATTGAAAAAGTTTAATTATTAGAAAATAAAAAGAAATATAAATTACTTAGTTTGTAAAATTTAATCGATAAAATTATTATTAGGGAAATTCTAAATATAAATATACTGCTAAAATAAGCTGTATTGTATTGAGATATTTCCCTTTTTTGATTAAAATTATAGAAATTTGAAATAATAAGTAATAAATACAAACTCTATATTATTTAGAAAAGGAGAAAATATGAAACAAAATAAAGAAAATGAAAAACAAATGAGTAATTCTAATATTAAAAAAAATAGTGATAATAAAATCGAAATTGCTGAAGAACTATATCCAAGTAAAAATATAGGTAGTATGCTTGGAGATAGAATAGATAAGAAAAAAATCAATCGTCCAAGTTAATGAAGTGGTTGAAAATGGTGTGTTTTAAAAAAATAATATAATGAGATGTTTTATTGTTAAATTTAAACTTATTTTAATGAGAAAAAAAGTCGAAAATCGTCTAAAATACACCTGTATGGGGGACAACGTTATTTTATAGATGCATAAAACTTGACAAAATCAACCTTTTCTTGGCAAGAAAAAAAAGATAAAATTATATGAGCGTTATTTAATTGTCAAAAATGAAGGTAAAGTTGCAAGTGATAAAAAATATGATTGATAACATTTATTTCTGTGCTATAATTGTATAGTAAAATGAATAAATGAATATGTTGTATACATGCATATTAGGAGGAGAGACTGACATGGAATCATCTATACATACAATTGCCAGCAATAATTTATTGATAATTTTTGCTATTGTGAGTATAACTGGAATAATTTGCAGCAAACTTAGCGAAATCGTAAAAGTTCCAGATGTTGTATTATTTTTACTTGTAGGTATTTTAATAGGACCATCATTTTTGAAATTTATAGATATTCGTGGATTCCAAATAGAGAATCAACTGATACTTACATTTGGTTCTGCATTTATATTATATTTAGGTGGAAAAGAAATAAGTTTAAAAGTTTTGAGAAATGTAAAGATATCTGTATTTTTACTAGCTACTGTAGGAGTAGTGATATCTGCTTTTATAATGCAACAAGTAATAGGATTTACTTTTGGAGTAAGTGCAATGACTGCTTTATTAGCAGGAACTATAATAGCATCAACAGACCCTGCTACTCTTGTACCTATATTTAATCAAGTAAAGATAAAGGATAGAGTAAAACAAACTGTAATAAGTGAATCAGCTTTTAATGATGCAACAGGAGCTATATTAACATCAGCAGTGTTAGCTGTAATTTTATCAAATAAGTTTTCCTTAAGTGCCAATATTTATGAATTAGGTACAATGGTTGTTGTAGGAATTGTAGTTGGTCTAATTACAGGAATACTGCTTTTGAAATTGGTTAATGATAAGCCATATGGTATATTTAAAGATTTTGCACCAATAATATCTGTTATTTCAGTTGTGGTTGCATATGAATTATCTACAAAATTAGGCGGAAGTGGATATATGTCTTGCTTTATTGTAGGTATAATAACTGGTAACAAGAAAAACTTTAAAATATGGTTAAGCCAAAAATCTTATGATGCAGATTTTTATGTTGCTGAGACTTTAGGAACTATTTGTCGTATGGCGATATTCATAATATTAGGTAGTCAAGTTAATTTGGCTCAGTTAGGTAAATATTTTGTACCATCTGTAATTGCAGTGCTAGTATTAATGTTTATAGCAAGACCAATTTGTGTCTTAGTATGTGCACTTGCAGACAGAGAAGCAAAATGGAGTAAAAATGAAATATTGTTCATGATGTGGGTAAGAGAAACTGGTGTAATCCCAGCTGCACTTTGTGGTATTATTTCAGCAATGAAAGTTCCTGGATATGAAGTAATTTCATCAGTAGTATTTATGTCTATATTAATTACATTAGTAATACAAGGAAGCACTACAAAATTGGTAGCTAAAAAACTTGGATTATTAGAAGAAGAAGTGATAAATATAAGCGAAAAGGTATCAACTTTTTAGTTTTTCACTTTAAAGGATACATAATAATGGCTATTTTAAGGTTATCTAGTGATAATTATTGAAGTAGCTATTTTTTATGTAAAAATGAATTTACATAATTTACATATTGCATATATTTATTATCAAAATTTGTTGAAGCTGTGATATAATTAGTTGTATTTAAAATAAGAATAGCGAATAAGGGAGGAAATTTATGTTTACGGTTATAGATATTGTACAACCAGATACAGTGGAAGAAGCGTACTCAATTTTAAATAAAAGAAAAACTAATCAAGTAATTGGTGGAAGTGCTTTTTTAAGAATGGGGAAAAAAAGAATAGGAACAGGAATAGAGTTATCTAACCTAAACCTAGATTATATAAAAGAAGATAAAGAGTATGTTGAAATTGGTTCTATGACTACTTTTAGAACATTGGAAACAAGTTCAATAATAAAAGATAATTTTGGTAAAATAATAGAAGATTCAGTTAAAGATATAATAGGAATTCAGTTTAGAAATGTAGTAACAGTTGGTGCAACAGTATTTTCTAAATATGGATTTTCTGATTTGATAGTGGCATTGCTTTCATTAGATACAGAAGTAGAGTTATATAAGGGTGGGAGAATTAGCCTTGAAGAGTTTTTAGATAGAGATTATGGGAAGGACTTATTGACTAAGGTGTATATAAAGAAGGAAAATAAAAAAGCCTCTTATAAGTCATTGAGAAATGCAAAAAGTGATTACCCTATTTTGAATGTGTCTGTTTCAAAAGATGGTAAGAAGTTTAAGTTGTGTGTAGGAGCAAGACCTCAAAAAGCTATGATTGCAAAAAAAGCTAGTGAATTTTTATCTAATAATGAAATTAATGAAGCTAATATAGATAGGGCAATAGAAATAGCTTCAGAGGAATTAACATTTGGTTCTAATATGAGAGCATCTAAAGACTATAGAAAAGCTATGAGTAAAGTACTTTTAAAAAGAGCTATAATGGAGGTTATTTAATGTTAGTAAAGCTTAATATAAATGGAAAAATGAAAAATATTGATATAGAGCCAGAAGAATATTTGGTTGATACCTTAAGAAAAGTTGGCAATTTAAGTGTAAAAAGGGGTTGTGATACAGGTTGTTGTGGTCTCTGTACAGTTTTAATAGATAAGAAACCTACATTATCTTGTGCGACATTAACCTTGAGAGTTTTAAATAAAGAGATAACTACAATTGAAGGTTTAGAAAATGAAGTTAAAGAATTTAGTGAAGTTTTGGTAAAAGAAGGAGCTGAACAATGTGGTTTCTGCTCTCCTGGTTTTATACTTACTGTACTTGCAATGAAAGATGAGCTTAAGAACCCTACAGACGAAGAAATAAAACATTATTTAACAGGAAATTTATGTAGATGTACAGGATATATGGGACAGTTAAGAGCTATCAAAACTTATCTGGAGGTAAAGTAGAATATGAATATAGTTGGAAAAGGAATTGAAAAAATAGATGGAATGAGTATAACAACAGGAAAACCTGTATATACTGATGATTTAGCAGCAAAAGATGCTTTAATAGTAAAGATACTTAGAAGCCCTTATGCTTATGCAAAGATAAAAGATATAGATACATCAAAGGCAGAAATGGTTGATGGTGTTGAATGTATTTTAACATATAAAGATGTACCAAAATCTAGATTTACACTTGCTGGTCAAACCTATCCAGAGCCATCACCTTATGATAGGCTAATTCTTGAAGATGTTGTGAGATATGTTGGTGATGAGGTAGCTATAGTTGCAGCTATAGATGAAAAAAGTGCAGTTAAAGCAATGAATCTTATAAAGGTAAATTATGAAGTACTAACACCTGTTTTGAATTTTGAAGAGGCAATCGGAAATAAAACTATAGTACATGATGAAGATAGACATTGTAATTTTGAAATAGGTATGCAGAGAGAAAAGAATATAGTGTCACATCATGACTATACAAAAGGTGATATAGAAGAAGTATTAAGTAATTGTGACATAGTGATTGAAGAAACATATTATACTCAAGCTCAAGCCCATGCAATGATGGAGACGTATAGATCATATAACTATTTAGATCATGCTGGAAGACTAGTTGTAGTAAGTTCAACTCAAATACCATTTCATGTTAAAAGACATCTATCCCGTGCATTAGAACTACCAGCTAGTAAAATTAGAGTTATAAAACCTAGAATTGGTGGTGGCTTTGGTGGTAAACAAACTGCTTGTGTTGAGATTTTTTCAGCTATTGTAACTTTAAAAACAGGTAAGCCAGCTAAAATAATATATGATAGAAAAGAAACTTTTAATTGTTCGACTAGTAGACATGCAATGAAACTAAAAGTTCGACTAGGTGCTACTAATGATGGAATAATAAAGGCTATCGATATAAATGCACTTTCAGATACAGGAGCATATGGAGAACATGCTTCTACAACTATTGGCTTAGTTGGGGAAAAGACTTTACCAATGTATAATAAGGTTGAGGCAACAAGATTTATCGCAGATGTAGTTTATACTAATAAAATGCCAGCAGGTGCACTTAGAGGGTATGGAGCTTCTCAAGGCTGTTTCGCTGTTGAATCAACTATAAACATGTTAGCTGACAAATTAAAAATGGACCCAACGGACTTGAGATTAAAAAATGTAGTAACACAAGGTGAAACTACCTTTGCATATGGAAAAACTTTAAATAGTGTAGACTTAGTAAAATGTATAAATAAAGGGAAAGAACTTATCGGATGGGATGAAAAATATCCTTGTAAGCATCTTGAAAATGGAAAAGTTAGAAGTGTGGGTATGGCAATTACTATGCAGGGTTCTGGTATACAAGGGCTTGATAAATCTTCAGCTGAAATAAAACTAAATGACTGTGGAGACTATACACTTATGATAGGTTCTACTGATATGGGTACAGGAAGTGACACAATTCTAGCTCAAATGGCTGCTGAAATTCTTGAGACAAGTATTGAAAATATAACAGTTATATCAGCAGATACAGATTTGGTCCCATATGACCCAGGTTCATATGCTTCAAGTACCACTTATGTAACTGGGATGGCAGTAGTTAAGGCAGCTCAGGATTTAAGGGATAAAATAATATCTGCTGGAGCAACTAAACTAGGTGTAGATAAAGACGAATTAGAATTTGATGGTATAAAATTAACTAGTAAAGAATGCAGTACTTCGTTATTTGACATAGCAGTTGACTCTACAATTGGACCAAATACTAATCAATTAATAGGTCTCGCATCTCATGGTAGTCCAGTATCACCACCACCTTTTATAGCTGGTTTTGCAGAAACTGAAATTGATAAAGAAACTGGAAAAGTTGACTTATTAAATTATGTAGCCATAGTGGACTGTGGAACAGTTATAAATAAAAACTTAGCAAAGATACAGGTTGAAGGTGGAATTGTTCAAGGTATTGGAATGGCAATGTTTGAAGAAGTTAGATATACAGAAAAAGGTAACATGGATACAAACACATTTATGCAATATAAGATTCCAGCTAGATGTGATATTGGAAATGTGGAAGTTGATTTTGTTGAAAACTATGAGCCAACAGGACCTTTTGGAGCTAAATCTGTTGGAGAGGTTGTTATAAATACACCTTTACCAGCAATACAAGAAGCTGTTTTTAATGGTGTTGGGGTTAGAGTAAATACACTTCCTATTACACCTGAAAAAGTTTTTATGGAAATGAATAAGTAAGTATTTTATACAGATTTTAGACTAGTTTTACATGTTAAACAACCAGTTATGTCATACCTGTTGAAAGATATTTAATAAGTAGTTATTATAATATTATGAAACTTTACTTGTAAAATATAAAATTAACTAAGGGGATGATGTTTTGGCTGGAAATCTAAATAATATGAGAGCAGTAAATAATTTTAGAGGAGATAATAACATTTTAGAATGTTTAGTCAGCTTTGAGGGTCGTTCAATAAGTCAGAGAAAAGCAAGGGTATTTTTTAAGGAAATGAAGAATCAAATAGAAATCGACTTCGTAGAAGAAGAAATTTCTAAACTTGTTGAAAATGTTGTTTTAAATACATCATATCAAGAAATGTTATATGATGAAATAGAGAAACAGCTGGAAATTGATTGTGTAGGAACTTGGATGATATTATCTAAATTAAAAGATGCTAGAGTTCATTGATTTTAAAATAAATTATTAGAGCCTAATTTTAAGGCTCTTTTTTAATGTTTTTAATTAAGATATAAACTTATTTTAATTTATATATATGATAATTATAACATATATTTAAAATCTAACTATTTAATTTTATATGTATTCTATTGTATAATATAAATTAGATTAATAAAATAGTTCGTTAAAATAATTTATTTATTTTAAATTATTGTTTAAGTTTATAAATTTTGTATAAAATAAAATTATATTATTAATTTTTAGCAATAAAATTTTCACTAGGAGAGATATATGAGAAGAAATAGTACCAATATAGCAGTAACAGCAGTTGTTACATCAATTTATGCAGTTTTAACTTTATCATTAGGATTTATAAGTTATGGACCAATACAATTTAGGATAGCCGAGATTATGATGCTTCTAGCATTTTTAGATAAGGGATATATAGTAGGTCTTACATTAGGTTGTTTTTTAGCCAATGTAATAGGTCCATATGGTGTACCTGATATAATTTTTGGAACATTTGCCACATTTGTAAGTGCAAGTTTAGTGTATATTACTAGAAAGTTAGGCGGTCAAAATAAAAGCACATTAATTATAGCTTCTATATGGCCTACTATCATAAATGCAATTGTAGTTGGATTAATGTTAAATATATTTTTTGGACTTCCTCTAATATTATCGATGATACAAGTAGGTTTTGGAGAATTTGTAGTAGTAACCTTGGTAGGAGTACCATTCTTTTGTTTTTTAATGAAAAAATATAGAAATATCATTGATATTAAGTTTTAGAGTGCAGAAAGTTATTTTGTAGATTAAAAATTAGTGTGAATTAAGAATAGTATTATTATAAGGGGGATTTTATTTGTCAAAGATAAAGAGATTAACTGATGTTTGGACATATATTAATGATAGACAAAAGTTTACAATCAAAGAGTTGTCAGAGAAGTTTAATCTTTCAACTAAAACTATTCAACGATATTTAATAGAATTAAATGAAATGGGGCTTCCAATTAAAGCAGAAAAAGGTAGAAATGGAGGTTATAGGGTATTAAATAATAGCTATATACCTCCTGTTATATTTACAGAAAAAGAAGTTATGTCTATAGTTTTTGCATTTAAGTCACTACAAGTTTACAATTTTTCACACATAAAAAAAGAAATTGATTCTATAATTAAAAAAATAAATTATAATCGTGAAAGTAGTGCAAAAATAGGTATAAACAACATTGAAAAATATATTGAGTTTATAGCTAATTATAAAAATATTGATGCCAATATTGTGACTGAATTTTTCAGGTCTTCATCAAACTCTTGTGTTTTAAATATCAAATATAAATCTGGAAATCAGTTGCTGGAGAAAAAAATATGCCCAATAGGTATATATTTAAATGAAGGATTTTGGTTTTCACCAGTGTATGACTATGAAAGTGATAATATTATACTAATACGTATAGACAAAGTACTGGAAATTGAAAAAGTAGGAGAGTCTAAAAAAGCATGTATAAGTTTGAAAAGTTGGCTAGATTCAGTATATAGCAAGTTAAATGAAGAGATGGCAATTACTAAGAAAACTAGTGAAATTGTTCATTTGCATGTATTACTCACAAAAGAAGGTATTTCTAAAATAACTAGAAGTTTTTTAGATTTGGATATAGAATTAAATGAAAATGGAAGTGGAACAATTAGTAAATTTATAAAGTATGAAGAAATAGATTGGTGGATATCTACATTATTTTCAATAGGAAAAGATGCTAAAGTTATAGAACCAAAATTTATGAATAAATTACTTTATGATAGGGCTAAAGAGTTAAAATATTTTTATGAAGAAAATATGATATAATATTTAAAAATGTTAAAATTAAATAATTATTAAGGAGATATATATTATAATGGAAAGTTTTAATAAGAATGCTAAGATAATTGGTATTGGAGCTAAAGGTATTAATATAATAAATGAAATAGAAGAAAAAGTAAAAATAAATATGGATATAGAAAAAATTACTATGAATCAAGAGGTTGAAAAAGAATATGTTAGAAGTCTTTTAGATGGAGTTGACATATTATTTTTAGCATATTCAACTGAAGATAAACAAAGTCGAGAAGTTATAAAAGCTATTTCATACATGTCTAATGAAAGACGAATTTTATCTATAGGTATAAATTCTTCAGAAGAAGAAAATAAAGATGACTTAGGAATTAATAGAGAATTTAAAGTCAATGAAAATAGTATTTTAAAATTTGTTGATTTGATGAATGTTATGATAGAATCTATTTCAGACTCTTGTATGATAAATATAGATATAACTGATTTAAAAGAAGCTATTATAAGTGATAAAGGGATTAAGTATTCTTTTGAAGAATTTGAAGATTCAAAACAGCACAGTGAAATAGTAGATATTTTATTTGAAAATATGGAACATTTTGGTGAAGAATTTATTGGGAAAAAAGGTATAGTTTTTGTTGAAGGAAATGATAAATTTTCACTAGTTGAATTAAATGATTTGATGAATAATATTCAAAGTAAGGTAGAAGAAGGCTATGAAATAATATTTTCTTTATACTTAAAAGAAAATTTAGATGGAAAGATTAAAGTGGGAATGTTATATAATTAATGTATTTTAGATATTAAGGAGAAGTATATGTCTGAAAATATAAATGTTACAGAGTATTGGCTAATGGAAGAATTTTTTTATCAAGAGACAGATACACCACAAATTTTTAAAGAAGAAAGCATAATTGCATTGGGATTTGATATAAAAATAAATTTAAAAAAAGTGCTTAATATGGGAAAAAAATCTGAAAAATACATTAATGAGAACTGTAATGACAAAGATTTTATAAAAAAATTTATTTCAGTTAAAAAAGGAGATTATTTTCTATATAAGGCATATCAAAATGTAGAAGGAAAAATTAAGTATAGTGTTCTTATTGGTATTGTTGAAGAAAGTTTTGAAAATGGTTATGAATTAAGTCATATCTTGGGTCATACATTACCTATAAAATGGATGTACACATTTGATACAGTTTTAAATTGTAAAATATATACGAGTGAGTTTTATAAATTAAATAATGAAGATATAAATACATATTTAGACATTATTAAATTGCAACATAATAAATCATTAAAAAAAAGAATAGAAGAAAATGACAATAATAAATGGTACCTAAAAAACTATTATTATATAGATGTAGATAAGTGTGTAGAGAATGAAGAACTGTTTATTCAACCTACTAATTTAGAACAATTAGAAAACTTGAAAAATATAAATACAGATGATTATATTCTAGTATATAATAGCGAAAAAGTAAGTTACGAAAATGACCATACAATGAAAAGCTTATTTGGTGTTTGTCAAGTTAAAGAGGGTTTTGATAAAGACAAAATAACTACTTCAGAAGGTGGATGTTTTTTACCTGTAGAATGGATAGAAAATGAAAAAGAGAATATTGATGGAAATGCATGGGTTATCTTTGAAAATAATAATTTAGTTGAAAAATATATAAAAAGATGTATTAATAAAATTCCATTAAATACCATACTTTATGGTCCACCAGGGACGGGTAAAACATATAATGCAAAACAAATAGTTTATAATTTAATAAATGAAACTAGTTTAAAAAATAATGATTGTACAAGTTATGTAGATTATAAAAATAATGTAGAATTTTGTACTTTTCATCAATCATATGGATATGAAGAGTTTATAGAAGGTCTCAAATCCGATGGTGAAGGTAATTTTAAGCCAGAAGATGGTATATTGAAGGAAATATCTATAGAAGCATGTTACGATGGGTTGAAACTTGAAAAGAAGCTAAATCTTGAGTTAGAAAAAGATACTTTAACTATAGAAGATGTAAAGGCAAGAAAAAAGATGTTGGTGCTTGATAATATAGAAGATGTCGAGAACTTTAATTTTGAAGAATCAGAAAACTATGTTTTAATAATAGATGAAATCAATAGAGGAAATATATCTAAAATATTTGGGGAATTAATAACATTATTAGAAGATGATAAAAGACTTACTAAATCAAATCAAACTATCGTAAAACTACCATATTCAAAAGAAAGATTTTCTCTACCTCCAAATTTATATATAATTGGTACTATGAATACATCAGATAAATCCATAGCTCTTTTAGATATAGCTTTGAGAAGAAGATTTGCTTTTGAAGAAATTATGCCAGACTATGATTTATTGTCTGTTGTAGATGGAATAGATGTTAAAAATATGCTATATACAATTAATAAGAGAATAGAGTTTTTATATGATAGAGACCATGTTATTGGACAGGCCTACTTACTAAATGTAGAAAATATTGATGATATAGTGGCCGTATTTAGAAAAAAAATAATACCACTTCTTCAAGAATATTTCTATTATGACTCAGAAAAAGTAGGACTTATTTTAGGTGGTATAGGTAAAAATGAAAAGGACAAATATATTGTTTATAAGGAAGAAATCACAGCATCTAAATTATTTAAAAATAATAATTCATCAATAATGGAAAGTAAAGTTAATTATTGTATAAAACGAAATATATCTATTGAGGAGTTAAAAAATATATATGAGTAAAAATATATATGTAAAGGAAACTTATGAATGGATAAAAGTAGGTAATGGTGAAAATGAACTTACAGAAACTGAATATGAAAAATTACTTAAATATCTGGATAATAATAATGATGTGTTAAAGAGTAATATAATAGATATCAGATATAAAAAACTGAGATTCATAAATTATGTAGGTGTTATATATTTTGAAAATGTAATATTGGAGATACTTCCAAAGCTGTCATTAAGTAATGATATTGTAAAAGATAGAGAAATGCTATTACAAATGCTTTCTACATGTAATAAGATTCCAATTATAATAAACGAAAATATAAAATCAAGTTTAAAAAATTATAATCTCATGAATTTTTTTGTTATGTATTTTATTGAAAGTATGCAAATGCAAATTAAGAGAGGGATTTATTTTGAATATATAAATAAGATAGATAATTCGAATGTTGTAAAAGGCAAGATATTAATAAGTAAATATGCAAGAGAAAAAAATATATCTCCAATGAAAATAAAATGTGAATATGATGAGTATAGCGAAAATAATTTTTTGAATCAAGTTTTAAAAAAGGCATGTATATCTATATTATGTAAAGTAAATGACAATTTAATTCAAAATAAGATAAAAAAAATTTTGAGTTATTTTTATAATGTGGACTTAGTTTATATAAATAGAGAAGAACTATTGGATTACAAATTTTATAAAAATAATGATAGATTTAAAGATTGTTACTCATTGGCGAAACTTATACTTTTAAATTTATCGATGGATAACAGCGAAAATAATCAAGATGCATTTTCTATATTATTTGAAATAAACATTTTATATGAAGAATATATCGGAAACTTAATAAAAAATATATGGAATAATGAATTTAGAGAAACGTATATACAAGATAAAAGTAAATTTCTTTTAAAAAATGAGCAAACAGGAAAGAAAACTTTTAATTTAAGACCAGATATAGTTTTATATGATTCAAAATATGAATCTGAAATCATAATTGATACAAAATGGAAAGCTATTGAAGTGGATTCAAATATCTTCTATAGATCAAGTGATATATATCAGATGTATGCATATATAACATCTTATGAAAATGCAAAAAGGTGTATATTATTATATCCTTGTATTAAAAAAGATAAAAATTATAGCTCTTGGAGATTATTGGAGTCGTTTAAAGGTAAATTTATAGAAGCAAAAACTGTAAGATTGGATAATATAAAAAACACCATATCTGATTTGAAAAAAATAATTTTTAATTATAAATTTTAAAAATAAGAATTATAAAAATAATAAAAATACATTGTATAAAGCAATAAACAATTTTATAGCATATAAGAACTATAAAAAAATAATAAATGAAAATTTTTGTAAACTATTTTAGATGTTAAACATGGCACTATAATTGCTTATTTAGCATAGAATGCTTGCAAAATAAAGAAAGTATACCTGCTAAATTGAAATTTAAGTAGGTATATTTTTTCTTAAGCTTCATTTGAAAATTAAAATATTATTGTAAAATTATAACTAAGCTTTTCTGTTATGATATAATTAAATAGATAATTTAAATGATGATTATATATAATACTTATTTGGAGTTGATATTTTATGGATAAACACAGTGATTCAGTAATGTATGGTGGAATGGAAGTATACAATATTTGGGGAACAACAACAGTAGACTCTATAATTGGGGAGTCTGATGTAATGCTTGCTCTTAAAAATAGAATTTGTAAAATTGGAAATAGTGATTCTACTGTAGCGATAACTGGAGAAAGTGGCACTGGAAAAGAGTTAATAGCAAGAGCCATTCATCTCGCAGGAAACAGAGGGAATAAAACATTCGTTGCTATAAACTGTGCTGCTATACCAGAGCCCTTGCTAGAAAGTGAACTTTTTGGGTATACAAAAGGAGCTTTTAGTGGGGCAGATTCAAAAGGCAAAATTGGTAAATTTGAATTAGCTAATGGAGGAGTTGTATTTCTAGATGAGATAGGGGATATGCCAATTCAATTACAATCAAAGCTTTTGAGAGTGTTACAGGAAAAGAAGTTTACAAGAATAGGTTCAAATGAACTAATTGATATAGATGTTAGAATTATATCAGCTACTAATAGAGATTTATTTGAGTTGGTTAAAGAAAATAAATTTAGAGAAGACTTATATTATAGATTGAATGTAATACCTCTAGAAGTACCTCCTCTTAGAGATAGAGGAGATGATATACAAATATTAATAAATAATTTTATAGATAAATATTCAAGGAAGATGAAAAAAAATGTATACCATATAGAGCCAGATGTAGAACATATGCTGCTTAAATATCCGTGGCCAGGAAATATAAGAGAATTAGAAAACACTATAGAATTGGCTTTAAATCTTCTTGAAGAAGATGGGATAATACATAAAGGTATAATAAATAGAAAGATAATTGAATATTTTAAGTTAAACAAAATAAATATAAAATTACTTGAGGAAAGTGACTATGAAATAAATATGGAACAAGATATACTTACCCTTGAAGAATTTGAGAGAGCATATATAAAAAAGGTATTAAAGTTTTATGGAAATGATACTAAATCTAAAAAGTTAGCTGCTAAAAAGCTTGGAATATCGCTAGCAACATTGTATAGAAAGATAGATGTATAGTAATTATTCTTTTAATTCTCAATTCTAAAATTTGAAATTATAAAATTGATAAAAATCACTTGAAAAACTATTTTCTAAGTGATTTTTTTTGTAATAAGATTTTATTATCCAAAAATAAAAAAAATTTGAAAGAATTTAAAAAAAGAAATGCTTTATCAAATTATTAAATACTAACAAATATAATAAAAATTATATATGTAAAACAATTTTGTTAAAATATTGGCATTATAATTGCTTCATATTAAATCAAGATGACAAAATAAAAAAGAAAGGATGTTGAATAATAACTGTCATTAAAAAATAGTTGGGAGTGATAACCTTGAGTAAATATCAAAAAAGTGTATCTATGTTTGATATTGATGGAAGGCCACCAATTTTAAAGTGTTTACCACTATCAATGCAGCATATACTAGCAATGATAGTTGGAACTGTCACAGTACCTATAGTTGTGGGAGGAGCTGTTGGTGCTAGTGCCACACAAATAACACTTTTAGTGCAATATGCATTAATAATAGCTGGAATATCAACACTTATACAACTATATCCAATAGTAAATATTGGTTCAAGATTGCCTATAATTTTTGGAGTCGGTTTTACTTATGTGCCAACACTCGTAGCAGTTGGAGGAAGTTATGGACTAGCGAGCATATTGGGAGCACAATTAATAGGGGGAGTGGCTACAGTATTAATAGGAATATTTATAAAAAAGATAAGAAAATTTTTTCCTAATATAGTTGCAGGAACAGTAGTTTTTACAATTGGATTATCTTTATATCCTATAGCAATAAATTATATGGCAGGTGGTGTAAATAGCCCTACTTATGGCTCTATGCAAAATTGGGCAGTAGCAGCTATAACACTAGTGGTAGTTATAGGTCTTAGTCAATTTGCAAAAGGTTATGCAAAATTGGCAGCAATATTTTTGGGAATTATAGTTGGATATTGTGTATCTTTAGTTTTGGGCATAATAAATTTTGACCCTATTAGAGAGGCAGCTTGGTTTGCTATACCTAAGCCACTTGAATTTGGACTTAAATTTGATATACCAGTAGTAATCTCTGTAGTAATTGTAAGTATAATCAATGCTGTTCAAGCAATTGGAGATTTGTCAGCTACTACAATGGGAGGTATGGATAGAAATATAACAGATAAAGAACTGTCAAGTGGAGTAATAGGAAGTGGAATTTGTACTATGATAGGTGCTTTGTTTGGAGGTTTACCACCATCATCATATAGTCAAAATGTAGGTATGGTAGCTATGAACAAAGTAATAAGCAGATTTGTACTTGGAATAGCTGGTATATTTATGTTATTATCGGGGTTTGTACCTAAGTTTGGTGCATTGATGACAACTATACCATATTCTGTTTTAGGAGGGGCTACAATATCTATATTCAGTATGATAACAATGACAGGTATAAAGTTAATTATTACAGAAGAATTGTCATCAAGGAATATTACTATTGTAGGTTTGGCAATAGCTTTAGGTATGGGAATAACATCAGTTCCGGCAGCACAGGAAGCATTTCCTCCATTTGTAAAGTTAGTATTTGGAGAATCTCCAATAGTAATTGCGACATTGGTTGCATTTGTTTTAAATCTAATAATACCAAATAAAAGTCTAGAAGATGAAGCTAAAGAAAGAGCTGTTATGGAAAAGGCTAATTAAAAAATGATAATTTAAAAGGGTTGTTTAAATTATTTTATTATGAGATTGTTAGATTACTTCAGATAGCTATTCATTTTAATAAGAAATTTAATAAAGAGTATACATCAGACATTTAATGTTTAGTCAAAAAGAAAATCGGGGAGGGTATATTTGCACGTTTGTTAAATTTTTATAAAAATAGCTCAGTTTAGCTGTGGTTATCGGTTGAGCAATAAATTCATGGTCATAAAAATATTTATAGAAAATAATTATAAAATATTTAGTCAAGATATTTATGTATGGGAGGATTTATTTTATGAAAACACGTAATACTTCAAAATATGATGTGGATGGGATACCACCACTAAAGGAATCGGTACCTTTAGCTTTACAACATTTGTTAGCAATGATAGTAGGAAATATGGTGCCTGCAATATTAATAGCAAACGTGGTAGGACTTAACCAGGGGCAAGCGACGATGTTGATTCAAGGCTCTATGTTAGCAGCAGGTTTGGCAACGTTTTTACAATTATATCCAATACCTTTATTTAAAGGATTTAAATTAGGTTCAAGATTACCTGTAATGATGGGAATGAGTTATGTATTTTTAGGGGCCTGTCTTTCTGTAGCAGCTAAAGACGGTTTAGCAGCTCTATTTGGAGCACAAATTGCTGCTGGGGTAATCGTATTCTTTGTAGGATTTGCAGTTAAGAAAATTAGACATATATTCACTTCTATAGTTTCTGGAACTATAATAGCATGTATGGGACTTGGATTATTTGCAACAGCTATAAAGAATTTAGCAGGAGGAGAAGGTGCACAAACATTTGGAAGTCCAATAAATTTTATAGTAGGAGTTATAGTTGCTTTTGTAATAATAATGATAAATAAGTATGGTAAAGGCTTAGTTAAAAACTCTTCAATATTAATTGGAATATTAGTAGGATATGCTATATCTTTAGTTTTAGGATTAGTTGATTTTTCTGCAGTTAAAGGTGCAGCTATAGTATCTTTGCCAACACCAGCAGCTTTTGGATTGGAATTTAGACCAGAGTTAATAGTAATGTTTACTATTATTTACATAATAGGTATAGCTGATATGATGGGTGCGTGTACAATAGCAACAATAGGTGCAATGGACAGAGAGGTAACTGATGAAGAGTTATCATCAGTTGTTTTAGGAAACTCTGTAACTTCTATAATTTCATCACTATTTGCAGCTCTTCCAACTGGAGTATTCAGCCAAAACACAGTAATTGTATCTATGAATAAAGTTACAAGTAGATTTGTAATAGCATTAGGAGCACTTGTATTATTGCTAGCAGGAATATCTCCAGCATTAGGAGCAATAATGACAACTATACCATCTTGTGTTGTTGGTGGAGCAACTTTAGTAGTATTTTCATCAATAGCAATGTCTGGTTTTTCTATTATGAGTATGGATGGTTTTACTGAAGAAAATAATCTTATAGCAGGAGTATCTATAGCAACAAGCATGGGTCTTACAACTGCTCCACAAGTTTTAGACCAATTTCCAGCAACAATTGGAACTGTCCTAGGAGGCTCAAGTATAGTTTCTGGAGCAATAATAGCTATATTACTTCAAACACTATTTAAACTAAAAGGAAGTAAGAAAGCTGAAAACGTTACTTCAAATCTTGAGGAAAATATTGGATAAATGTATTAGATATGATATGAGAAAGCTATGTGATAAAATGTTGTAATGAAAGTATTAAAAGGGGGATTTAAGATGATTGATATACTAATAAAAAATGCAATAGTTGTTACAGTTAATAAAAATAGAGAAGTTATATTTGATGGAGCAATAGCTATTCAAGGTGACAGAATCTTAGATATAGGAAATACAGATGATGTTGAGGTGAAGTATACTGATGTTAAAAAGGTTATAGATGCTAAAGGAAAAGTGATATTCCCTGGATTTATAAACACTCATAATCATCTATTCCAAGTATTATTAAAAGGTCTAGGAGACGACATGGCACTTCATGAATGGTTAAACACAATGATGTTTCCATCAGCAAAGTTCTTGACAGAACAAGATACCTATGATGCTGCAATGCTTGGATGTATGGAAGGTTTAAAAAGTGGTATAACTACAATGGTTGATTATATGCATACACATAATAGACCAGGACTTACAGATGGAATAGTAAAAGCATATAAAGATTTAGGTATAAGAGGAGTAGTTGGTAGGGGCTGTATAGATTTAGGTATTCATAAAGAGCTTATAGAAGACGTGGAAACGGTTGAAAAGGATTTGAGAAGAGTATTTGAAAAATATCATAATTCAGAAAATGGAAGAATAAAAATTTGTGTAGCACCTTCTTCAATGTGGGCTATATCTGAAGAAATGGGTAAAATGCTTTGGAATATAGTCAAAGAGTATGATTCATACTTCACAGTTCATATTTCTGAAACTGAATTTGCAAGAACAGCAACAAAAGATATACATGGGGAAATAGATATAAAATTACTTGAAAAATGGGGAATAGTAGGTCCAGAGGTTGTAGCAGTGCATTGTGTATGTATAACTGATGAGGACATGGAAATGCTTAAAAAGTATGATATAAAAGTTTCTCATAATGTTGCAAGTAATATGTATCTTGCTTCTGGTGTTGCACCTGTTCCAGAAATGTTAAAGAAGGGTATAAATGTAAGCTTAGGTCTTGATGGTGCAGCAAGTAACAATGCACAAGATATGGTAGAACTTATGAAATTAACAGCTTTACAACATAAGGTAAACAATTGTGACCCTCTTGCAATTTCTGCAGAAAAAGTCCTTGAAATGGCTACAATTGAGGGAGCAAGAACTCTTAGAATGGAAGATGAAATAGGTTCTTTAGAGGTTGGAAAAAAAGCTGATTTAGTAATATTTAACTCAATGCTTTCTCCAAAATCAATACCTCTTCACAATCCTGTATCAACTTTGGTATACTCAGCTAGTATGCACAATGTAGAAAGTGTCTTAGTTGATGGAAATATAATACTTGAAAATGGTAGAGTTACTACAATTGAAAGTGAAGAACAAGTCTTATTGAATGCTCAACATGCAGCAGAAGAATTATGTAAGAGAGCTAATGTAACTAATAGAATGGAAGGGCATAAGTGGAATAGCTTATACTAGTATAAAAACAAACTTGTAATAATATTCTATTACAACATTAGTTTATCTGTAGGAGGAGAAAATGGAAAAAATAAAATTAAATATTAATGATTACATGTATGAAGTAGAAGTTGAAAAGAATGAAACTCTTTTGCATGTACTTCGTGAAAAATTAAATCTAACTGGAGCGAAACAAGGTTGTAATAGTGGCAGTTGTGGAGCATGTAAAGTTTTGATAGATGGAGTAGATATAAAATCTTGTAAACTTCTTGCAAGGAACTGTGAAGATAAAGTTATATACACTATAGAAAGTTTTGCTAATGGAGAAAATCTTCATCCAATACAAGAAGCTTTTATAGAAGTTGGAGCTGTACAATGTGGATATTGCACTCCTGGCATGATTATAACTACACAAGCTCTTTTAAATAGAAATTCATCTCCTAGTGAAGATGAGATTAGAGAGGCTTTTAAAGAAAATCTCTGCAGATGCACAGGATATATAAAAATTATAGAAGCTGTAAAATTATCTGCAGCTAGATTAGGAGGTAGATAGTTATGGAAAAAGTCATAGGAAAATCATACCCTCTAAAAGATGCAGCTTTAAAAGTTACTGGTCAAATGAAGTATGTAGCAGACATGAAACCGCAAAATGCACTTCATGCTAAAATGCTTTTAAGCCCAGTAGCACATGCAAAAATAAAAAGTATAGATACAAGTGAAGCCGAGAAAATCGTTGGAGTTAGAGCCATAGCTACACATCTAAATACATCACAGAGAAAATATAATGGTTCTTTACGATTTTATGAACATAATATACCTGAAAATGAAGTTATTTTTTCAGATACAGTTAGATTTGTAGGTGACCGTGTAGCAGCAGTTGCAGCAGAAACACCAGAAATAGCAGAAAAAGCTGTAAAACTTATAAAAGTAGAATATGAAGAATTACCAGCTATATTTACTATACAAGATGCAATAAAAGAAGATGCTATATGTATACACGGAGATTCAAACATGGTTTCTCAAAATAATATAAATGGTGGAGATGTAGAAAAAGGTTTTAAAGAATGTGACTACATCTTTGAAGACGAATACTCTACTCCTGCTATACATCATAGTGCAATAGAAACTCACAGCGTAATTGCACATTATGATTATAATGATAAATTGATTGTACATACACCTTGCCAAAATACATTTGGTTTTAGAATAATATTATCTCAAATTTTTGGGATGTCATTAAATAAGATAAGAGTTATAAGACCTGCTATTGGAGGTTCATTTGGTGGGAAATTAGAAATGACAATTGAGCCAGTAGCAGCAGCATTGTCAAAAATGACGAGAAGACCAGTCAAAATGGTTCTTACAAGAAAAGAGTCTATGATATCAACAAGAACTCGTCATGGGTCTTTTGTAAAACTAAAAACTGGTGTAAATAAAGATGGAGAAGTAATAGCACAGGAGATAAAAATATACACAAATACAGGTGCATATGCATCAAGTGCATTAAATGTTATAGGAGCACTTAGCCATAAAGTGTTTAAAGTCTATAAAATACCAAATATAAAATTTACTGGAATACCAGTATATACAAATACACCAATAGCAGGTGCCATGAGAGGTTATGGTTCACCTCAAATATTTATGGCTCAACAAGCTCAATTTGCAAAAATAGCTAAGAAAATAGGTATGGATTTAGTAGATTTTCAAAATAAGAATGCTGTAGAGCCAGATGATGTTGATATAATCTTCCACGGTTCTCTTGGCAATCCTAGAGTTCTTGATTGTATTGAACAAGGTAAAAAAATGTTTAAATGGGATGAGAAGAAAGCTCTTCCAAAAGAAGAAGGAAATTATTTAAGAGGTATAGGTATGGCAATAGGTGCACATGGTAATGGAGTTTTTGGTGCACATAGAGATGTTGTCACATTGACTCTTAAATTAAACGAAGATGGTACACTAACACTACTTACGGGAGCACATGATATGGGTAATGGTGTTGTAACTATGCAAACAATGATGGTAGCTGAAGTTTTGGGAATAACTCCTGATAAAGTTGATACTTTTGAAACTGATACTGATGCATGTACATTTAATCTTGGAGATTATGCAAGTAGAGGTGTATTTGTAGAAGGTGGAGGAGCTAAAAAGACAGCAGAAAAATTAAAGACTTTAATACTGGAAGAAGCAGAAAAATTACTCGAAATTTCAAAAGAAGAGCTATATCTAGATAATGGATATGTAATCAGTAAACTTGATGAAAATATTAAAGCATCATTATCTGATGTTGCAGTATATAGTCAAAGTAAGTCTTTGAGAGAATTGACAGTTGTTGAAGATTACTCTTCTCCAGCAGGTATTACTTCTTATGGTGTACATTTTGCTGAAGTTTTAGTAGATAAAGAAACTAAAGATGTAAAAGTAGTTGATTTTGTAGCTGTACATGATGTTGGTAGAGTTATAAATCCTCTAAATTTAGAAGGTCAATTAGAAGGCGGAATTCATATGGGGTTAGGTTATGCGTTAAGTGAAGAGCTAGCCTTTGATGAGCAAGGAAGACCTAAAGCTACTGATTTTAAAAATTATAAATTATTTAGAACTGTCGATATGCCAAAGTGTCAAGTTGCATTTGTAAATAGTTATGAAAAAGCTGGACCTTTTGGTGGCAAGAGTATTGGTGAATGTGCAGTTGTACCAGTTGCACCTGCTGTAGCAAATGCAGTATATGATGCAACTAATGTAGAGATACATTCATTGCCAATAAAATTAAAATAATAATACTTAAACTTAAAATGAAACTTTATTAAAGTTATAGAAAGTAATAAAAATAGATTTATTTGATGAGGAGATATTGTTATGGCAAAGATATTAGGTATTTGTGGAAGTCCACGTAAAGGAGCAACAGAATATGCAGTATTAGAAGCTTTGAAAGAAGCTGAAACTATACCTGGTATAGAAACTGAGTATTGGTCAGTTAGAGGGAAAAAAATAAGTCCTTGTGTGCATTGTGATGCATGTATAAGAAAAGAGACTATGTGTATCATAAAAGATGACATACAAGAATTAGAGCAAAAAATATTAGAAGCAGATGGAATTATAGTGGGTTCTCCAGTGTATGATATGAATATAACTGCTCAACTTACAGCAGTATTTAATAGACTTCGTCCTATGTATTTAGTTCATCCAGGAAAACTTCAAAATAAAGTTGGAGCAGCTATAACTACTGGTGGAACTAGATATGGTGGTCAAGAATTAACAAAACTTCCTATAATAAATTTCTTCTTAATGCATGAAATGTTAGTATCTGGAGGATTAGGAGGATGCTATATAGGCGGTACAATATGGAGTAAAGATGGAAAAGCAAAAGGGGCTCAAGAAGACGAAACAGGTATGGACACAGTAAAAAGACTTGGAAAAGGTGCTGCAGAAGCAGTTATGGTTTCTAAGTTTGGTCTTGAAAAATGGAATCTTGTAAAAGAAGAATTAGATGTTAAAAAAGATGAAAAATCACCTCTTAGAGACCATTAAAAAGCAATTACTTCTTCAAAAAAAATAAAGACATATGGATATGTGAGATATAAAGTTGACACTCTAAGGGAAAAGGAAATATAGCATTTTACTTTAATCTGACAGATGATAATTACAAATCTGCAATTATTTATGTGAATGCCAAAAGTAGTGTTGTTTGTTTCACTTTATCACAAAATTCCATAACTGAAAACTAAGTTGATACAGTTACAAACTTATATACATACGAGTTGAATTTTTACTATTCGCTCAATAAAAAATAGTGATGTAATAAAATATTACATCACTATTTTATGTCTTTTATTAAATATTTTATAGATTTATATGTCAAAAAATACATAAGGAATACGTTTTAAGTATTAATTTTTAAATTTTAAAAATGAGAATTAAAAAGTGAGAAGATGAAAAAGGTTTTTTTATTATCAAATTCTATATACATTAGATAACCTAATAGATAAAAGTAAAAAAAGTTGAAAGTATTGCAAATTCTATGCTAAATAGACACAGAAAAATATTTGATATATATTAAGTGTTGGCATGTTAATTGCTAATATATAGAGTATAAAAATTTAACAATAATTTGGAGGTATTTTAGATGCTAAAAGAAATTAAATGGAAAGTAAACAATCTGCCAAAGGGCGATAAAGAAAATTGTATCAAATTTTTAAATGAAGAAGAAATAACTAAGGTTAGAAACTTCCATAAAAGCTTTCCTCAATATAAAGAAACTCCATTAGCAAACCTAGAAGGTTTAGCAAAAAAATTAGGTGTTGCAGGAGTATATGTTAAGGATGAATCTTATAGATTTGGATTAAATGCATTTAAAGTTTTGGGTGGTTCTTACTCTATGGGTAAATACTTAGCTCAAAGATTAGATACAGATATATCAGAGTTAGGATATGAAAAATTAACTTCAGATGAAATAAAAGAAAAATTAGGAGAAATAACTTTCTTTACAGCTACAGATGGAAATCATGGTAGAGGAGTTGCTTGGACAGCTAATAAATTAGGTCAAAAATCTGTTGTATTAATGCCAAAAGGTTCTTCTGAATTTAGATTAAATAAAATCAAGGGAGAAGGTGCAGATGCTAGTATAACAGACTTAAATTATGATGACGCAGTAAGATTAGCTAATGATTATGCAGAAGCTGATGACCATGGAGTAATGGTTCAAGATACAGCATGGGATGGATATGAAGAAATACCAGCATGGATAATGCAAGGATATGGAACTATGGCTCAAGAAGCTATAGAACAATTAAAAGAATATGGAGTAGATAGACCAACGCATGTATTTGTGCAAGCAGGAGTTGGTTCGCTTGCTGGTGCAGTTCAAGGATATGTTGCTTCAATATATGACGAATGCCCAATAACAGTAGTAGTAGAAGCTGATGAGGCAGATTGTTACTATAAATCAGCAGAAGCAGGAGATGGAAAACCAAGATTTGTAGGTGGAGATATGCCAACTATAATGGCAGGTCTTGCTTGTGGAGAACCAAATACTATAGGATTTGAAGTATTAAAAAATCATGCAGCAGCATTCGTTTCAGCACCAGACTGGGTTTCTGCTAAAGGTATGAGAACATTGGGGAATCCTTTAAATGGTGATGAAAAAGTAATCTCTGGAGAGTCTGGAGCGGTTACAACTGGTCTTTTAATAGCAGCTATGGAAAGAGAAGATTTAGCTGACTTAAGAAGAGATTTAAAGTTAGATGAAAATTCAAGAGTACTTTTAATAAGTACAGAAGGAGATACTGACCCTGATAAATACAGAAGTATAGTTTGGGATGGAGAGTATCCAAGCATATAGATAATTATTAAAATATTATCTTTATCAAATAACCATTTACATATTAAAAAGATTATAAGTTCTAAAATTTAGAAATTATATAAATTATAAAGGCTTAAATTAAAATATACATTTATAAAATCTAGGGGGATAACGAAATGCTAAACGAACAAAGAAAACAAGAAGTAACTGAGATATGTCAAAAACTAATCCAAAATCCTAGTTCTTCTGGAAATGAAGAAGGGGTTGTAAAAGCAATAGAAGAATCTTTTGAAAAATTAGGCTTTGATAGCTGGTCAAGAGATAGATATGGAAATATAGTAGGATGCATAAAGGGAAATAGACCAGGTAAAAAAATATTATTTGATGGTCATATAGATACAGTTCCAGTTCCAGATGCAAGTAAATGGAGTGTTCCTCCTTTTGAAGGAAAAATAGTAGATGGAAAGATATATGGTAGAGGAACTTCTGATATGAAAGGTCAGTATACTGCAATGATGTCTGCTGTAGCGTATTTTGCTAAAGATACTAATAAAGACTTTGCTGGTGAATTATATGTAGCAGGAGTTGTTCATGAAGAAATATTTGAAGGAGTTTCAGCTAGAGAAATAAGTAAAGCTGTTAAACCTGATTATGTTGTAATCGGAGAATCTTCAGAACTAAACTTAAAGATTGGTCAAAGAGGTAGAGGAGAAATAGTTGTAGAAACTTTTGGTAAACCAGCTCACTCTGCTAACCCAGAAAAAGGTGTAAATGCAGTTTATAAAATGGCTAATGTAATTCAAAGAATACAACAATTAGTACCTCCAACTCATCCAGTTTTAGGTGATGGAATATTAGTTTTAACAGATATAAAATCTTCTCCATATCCAGGTGCATCAGTGGTGCCAGATTATTGTAAAGCTACTTTTGATAGAAGATTATTAGTTGGAGAAACAAGAGAAGGAGTATTAGCTCCAATACAAGCATTATTAGATGAAATGATGAAAGAAGACTCAGAATTAAATGCAAAAGTTTCTTATGCATCTGAAAAAGCTGACTGTTATACAGGAAATACTATAGAAAGTGAAAGATTCTTCCCAGGTTGGTTATATGATGAAGATGATGAATTTGTTCAAGCAGCATATAAGGGATTAAAAGAAGCTGGAATAGATTCAGAAATAACTCAATATTCATTCTGTACAAATGGAAGTCACTATGCAGGTGAAGCTGGAATAAAAACAATAGGATTTGGTCCTTCTAAAGAAAATCTTGCTCATACAATAGATGAGTACATAGAACAAGAACAATTATTTATAGGAACAGAAGGTTACTATGGAATATTAAAATCTGTATATGGAAAATAATATTTAGTTCACAATAAATTATTTAAATATAGTCTAGAGGTGCTAAATTTAGCACCTTTGGCAAACATAAATTTATGTAAACAATATAAAATTAAAATTCTAAAAGAATCTACTAGAGCTTAAAAGTTAGGAGGTATATATGGGAACAATACTAAGAGGTGGAACTATAATTACCTCTGATAAAACTTATATAAGTGATTTAAGAATAGAAGATGAAAAGATAACTGAAATAGGAAATGATTTAGAAATAAATAATGATAAAGTAATTGATGCTACAGGGAGACTTATAATTCCTGGAGGTATAGATACACATACTCACTTTGATATGAATGCAGGCTCTATAACTACTGCTGATAATTTTAAAACAGGAACAAGAGCGGCTATAGCTGGAGGAACTACCACTATACTAGACTTTGCAGAATCAAGTGAAGGAGAAAATCTAATACAAGGTGTAGAAACATATCATAAAAAAGCAAGTGGAAATTGTTATTGTGATTATGGATTTCACATGACAATCACATGCTTAGATAAAGATACATTTACGCACATGGAAAAGCTTATTTCAGATGGAATAGTATCCTTTAAAATGTATATGGCATATGAAGGTATGAAAGTAGATGATGGAACAATATACAAAGTACTAAAGGAAGCTAAAAGCCTAGGTTGTATAGTTGAATTTCATTGTGAGAATGGAGATTTATTGGATGCATTAATAGAAGAACGTTTACAAAATGGAGATTTAGAACCTAAATATCATCCACTTACAAGACCAAACATAGTTGAGAAAGAGGCTGTTTCAAGACTTGCTGATATAACTGAATTGTCAAACTCAAAATCATATGTAGTTCACCTAAGTTGTAAAGAGTCACTAGAAAGTATAAAGATAGCTAGACAAAAAAATGTAGATATGATAGTAGAAACATGTCCGCAATATCTATTATTAGAAGATAGTTTATATAATAAGGATGAATTTGAGGCAGCTAAATATGTAATGTCTCCTCCACTTAGAAAAAAAGAAGATATAGATTTTCTTTGGAAAGGTTTGTCTGAGGGCGATATTCAGACCGTAGGTACAGACCATTGTTCATTTAATTTTAAAGGTCAAAAAGATTTAGGAATTGATAATTTTAGTAAAATACCAAATGGAGCACCAGGTGTTGAACATAGATTATCTCTTTTATATACATATGGGGTTTTGGAAAATAGAATAAGTGTAAATAAATTTGTAGAAGTTACTTCCACAAATGCTGCTAAAATATTTGGGATGTATCCTAAAAAAGGTGAAATAGCTGTAGGAAGTGATGCAGATATAGTGATTTTAAATACAGATAAAGAAGAAATAATCAGTTATAAGAATCAAAAACAAAATGTAGATTATACTCCATATGAAGGAGTTAAAGTCAGATGTAAAGTTGAAGATGTTTTTTTAAGAGGAAAGCATGTAGTACAAAGTTGTAATATCATGGAGCAACCAGCAGGTCAATATATTAAAAGAAAAATTACTAAATAATGCAGGGGGAAATAAGAATGATGGATATACTTATTAAGAATGCCATAATAGTAACTGTAAACAAAGAGAGAGAAGTTATTTTTGATGGGGCATTAGTAGTAAAAGATAACAAGATTGCAGATATTGGGAATTCTAAAGAAATAGAAAGTAAGTACACTGATGTTAAAAAGGTAATAAATGCTAAGGGCAAAGTCCTATTCCCAGGTTTTATAAATACACATAATCATTTATTCCAAACTTTATTAAAAGGATTAGGAGATGATATGGTACTTAAAGATTGGCTAGAAACTATGACATTTCCAGCAGCCAATTATTTAGAGCCAAAGGACACTTATGATGCTGCAATGCTTGGCTGTGTGGAAGGTCTTAGAAGTGGTATAACAACAATGGTTGACTATATGTACCCTCACAGTAAACAAGGTCTTTGTGATGGAATAATAGATGCTTATAAAGAATTAGGAATAAGAGGAATACTTGGAAGAGGTTGTATGAACACAGGTGCTCAATTTGGAGTTCATCCTGGAATAATGCAAGATGTAGAAACGGTTGAAAAAGATGTAAGAAGATTGTTTGAAAAACACCACAATACAGAGAATGGAAGAATCAAAATAGGAGTAGCTCCAGCAGCAATATGGTCAAATTCTCAAGAAATGCTTGAGATGCTTTGGAGAGTAGTAAAAGAATATGATGATGCTTTATTTACAGTACATATATCAGAAACTCCTTTTGATAGAGAAGCAGCAAAAGAATTGCATGGGCAATATGACATAGATGTTTTAAAGAAATTGGGAATACTTGGACCAAATGTACTTATGGTACATTGTGTATATTTAACTGAAGAGGATATGGAACTTACTAAAAAATATGACATGAAGGTGTCTCATAACACAGCAAGTAATATGTATTTATCTTCAGGAGTTGCACCAGTACCAGAAATGCTTAAAAAAGGAATAACAGTTAGTTTAGGCGTAGATGGAGCTGCTAGCAATAACTCTCAAGATATGCTTGAACTTATGAAATTAACAGCACTTCAACATAAAGTTAATAAATGTGACCCATTAGCAATGTCAGCAGAAAAAGTTCTTGAACTAGCGACTATAGATGGAGCAAGAGCTATTGGAATGGAAGATGAGATAGGTTCACTAGAAATTGGTAAAAAAGCAGATTTACTAATATTTAATCCAATGCTTTCACCAAAAGCAATACCTATGCATAATCCAGTGTCTACATTAGTATATTCTTCTAGCATGAAAAATATAGAGAGTGTTATAGTGGATGGAAATATAATAATGGAAGATTCAAAAATATTAACAACTGATGAAGAAAAAGTATTAAAAGATGCTCAAGATACAGCTGAGAGACTTTGTGTAAGAGGGACTATAAAGAATAGAATGGAAGGCCATAAGTGGAATAGTCTTTATTAATAAATACAATATTATTCTTAAATAAATTAAATATAGTATAGACTTTGGCTTAAAAATATGAGTTTTGAGGTGATTTATTTGATTATCAAATGTACCATAAATAATAAAGAAAAAGAATTGAATGTAAGACCAGATGATTTTTTAGCAGATACATTAAGGGAAAATGGATATGTAAGTGTTAAAAAAGGATGTGATACTGGCTCATGTGGTCTATGTACAGTAATGGTAAATAACAAAGCTGTGCTGTCTTGTAATTATCTTACTGCTAGAGTAGAGGGACAACACATTACAACACTTGAAGGCGTAGTAGATGAAGCTAAGAAATTTGGGGATTTTCTTGCGGATGAAGGCGCTGACCAATGTGGATTTTGTGCTCCTGGATTTATAATGATGGTTTTAGCAATGAAAAGAGAACTTCAAAATCCAACAGAAGAAGAAGTTATAGATTATGTAAATGGAAATCTTTGTAGATGTACAGGATATAAAGGTCAACTAAGAGCAATACATAAATATTTGAACACTTAAATTTTTTAAGTGAAAATTAAATTGATATGGGGAGAGAATATGATAACTATAAAGGAATATGTAGTTCCAAAAAGTTTAGATGAAGCTTATGAACTGCTAATATCAAGAAAAAACAACATAATACTTGGAGGCTGCGGATTTTTAAAACTAGGTAGCAAAAATATTGGTTCAGCAATAGATTTAAAAGACCTAGGTTTAGATTATATAAATGAAACTGAGAATAGTATATTAATTGGAGCAGATACAAGTTTAAGAACTTTAGAATTAAATAAGGTTATTAAAAATTACTGTAGTGGAGTAATTTCAAACGCTGTTTCTAATATAGTAGGAGTTCAATTTAGAAGTGGAGCTAGAGTGGGAGCTAGCGTATTTGCTAAGTATGGATTTTCAGATTTAATACCTTCATTACTAGTAGTAGATGCAAAGGTTAAGTTATATAAAAAAGGGGTTATGAATTTAGCTGATTTTTTAGAAAGTGAGCTTGAAAAAGATATATTAATGGAAATTATATTACCTAAAAAAGATGCTATAGGTGTATTTGATTCAATAAGAAAATGTACAGGTGATTTTGCGGTATTAAATGGGGCAATGTTAAAAGAAGGAAATTCTTATAAAATTGCAATAGGAGCTAGACCAAGAAGAGCAAAGATTGCATACAAAGCAAGTGAAGTGCTAAGCTTAGAAAATGATGCAAACAAAGCTGGAGAGGTATCAAGTGAAGAACTTTCATTTGGAAGTAACATAAGAGGAAGTAAAGAGTATAGAAAAGATATGGCAAAAGCATTAGTTGTTAGAATGTATAATAGTATTGGGGGTGAGTTTAATGGTAAATAAAGAAGTAAGAAAAATAGATAGTGAAGCCATTGTTACTGGTAAACCAATATATACTGAAGATTTAATTTTTCATAGGGATGTTTTGACTGTTAAACTTCTTAGAAGCCCACATGCTTTTGCAAAAATAAAAAATATTGATATAAAAAATGCATTAAAAGTAAAAGGTGTAGTAGATATATTTACTTACAAGGATGTACCAAATTATAGATATTCAATGGTTGGAGAATCATATCCAGAAGCATCACCTCATGACCAATTAATACTTGAAGATATAGTGAGATATGTAGGAGATGAAGTTGCTATAATAGCGGCTGAAGATGAAAGAGCAGCTATTAAAGCAATGAAACTTATAAAAGTTGAATATGAAGTAATGACACCAATATTAGATGCAAGAGAATCAGAAGGTAATAAAATTTTAATACATGAAGAAGATGATTTGTTTTGTCCGTTTGATTTTGGATTAGATGCTACAAAAAATATAGTATCAAGAGAAAAAATGGGTAAAGGTGATGTAGAAAAAGAGTTTAAAGAGTGTGATGTGATAGTAGAAGAATCTTATATGACTCAATCACAAGCACATTGTATGATGGAAACTCATAGAGCTTACACATATATAGATACTAATGGTAGACTAGTAGTAACTTCTGCAAATCAATCAGCTTATCATATGAGAAGACAGGTTTCAAGAGCATTGGGAATACCTCTTTCAAAGGTGAGAGTAATAAAGCCAAGGATAGGTGGAGGTTTTGGTGGAAAAAATATAGCTGTAACAGAGATATATGCGTCATTTGTAACTTGGATGACGAAAAGACCAGCAAAACTTATATATACTAGAGAAGAAACTTTTGCAATGACTAATACTAGACATCAGATGTTTTTTGACATAAAAGTTGGAGCAGATAAAGAAGGAAATATAAAAGCTATAGATATGAAAGCATTAAACAATACAGGTGCTTATGGTGACAATGGACCTTCAGTTTGTTCCGAGTCAGGGCATAATGTGCTTCCAACCTATAATAATGTACCTGCAATAAAGTTTGATGGAAGGACTGTATATACTAACTTAGTTCCAGGGGGAGCATTGAGAGGGTACGGAGCAACTCAAGGTACATTTGCACTTGATTGTGCAATAGACGAATTAGCACATAAACTTAATATGGACCCAACAGAAATAAAATTAAAAAACATTATAAAAAAGCAAACTGAAGGCGGAATAATGAATTTTCCAATAAGAAGTTGTGCACTTGATGAATGTATAATTAGAGGCAAAAAGCTAATTGGATGGGATGAAAAATATCCTGTTATAGATATTGGGAATAATAAAGTAAGAGCTGTTGGAATGTCAGTTGGAACTCATGGTTCTGGTATAGCTAACATAGATATGGCAATAGTAAATATGAGAATGGATGAGGATGGAACTTATAAGTTATTTTCTGGGTCTTCAGATTTAGGAACTGGTTCTGATACAATACTTGCACAAATTGCTGCCAAGACACTAAATACATCTATTGATAGAATTTCTGTTTATACAGGAGATACAGATATGTGTCCATATGATACTGGAGCATATGCATCTTGTACTACTTATGTAACTGGAAATGCTACAATAAAGTCAGCTGAAAGTTTAAAACAAAAGATACTAAAAGTAGCACAGAAGAAATTAGACCTACCAATCGATGATTTAATGCTATATGAAGACAGAGTTTGTTATAGTGAGGATGTAGAAAAGTTTGTTTTATTAAGTGAATTAGGAAGAGAATCTGTTGGTGGTGGAAATCAAGATGTTTTATACTCATCTGAATCTTATGGGATAAAAGAGAGTGCAAAACCATTTTTAGCAGGTTTTGCAGAGATTGAACTAGATAAAACAACAGGTGAATTTAAGGTGATAAACTATGCTTGTTCAACTGATTGTGGTACAGTTATGAATCCTGCACTTGCAAGAATACAAGTTGAAGGAGGAGTAACTCAAGGTATAGGGCTTGCAATGTATGAAGATCCTAGACATGGTTCTGATGGTAAACTTCAGACTTCTAATTTGTTACAGTATAAAGTTCCAACAAAAAAGGATATAGGAAATATATTAGTAGATTTTGTAGATAATTATGACCCAACAGGACCATATGGAGCAAAATCTTTAGGAGAGATAGTTATTCATACGCCAGCACCAGCAATAGCAAATGCAATTTTTAATGCAGTAGGTGTGAATATAAGAGAACTTCCTATAACTTCTGAAAAGGTTTATATGGCTATGAAAAAACTAAATCAGGGAGGTAAATAAATGGTTGCTATAAAAAGTAAATACTTAATATCTTCTGCTGATGAAATATATACAAATTATGCTGTTGTAATAGAAAATGACATTATAAAAGATATATTGCCAAATGAAGAAGTTGAATTAAAATATAAAGATATTTCAGAGATAATAAATAAATCAGATGCCATAGTAATGCCAGGCTTTATCAATGGGCATATGCATCAATATGGAGTGCTTTCTAGAGGAATACCAGCAAATGTACATTTTACTGATTTCGAAGGATTTTTAAATGACTATTGGTGGCCGTTTATAGAAAATAGAATAGGACTAAAGGAAGTAAAAGCCACAACTAAAGCATCTGCAATAGAACTTATAGAATCTGGTGTAGTAGCATTTTGTGACACATTAGAAGCTCCAAATACAGAAAAAGGAACTTTAATTGAGCAAGGGAAGATACTAGAAGAAATAGGAATGAAAGCAGTTTTATCTCTAGAAAGTTGTGAAAGAATAAGTTATGAAAATGGGTTAAGATGTTTAGATGAAAATTCTAATTTAATAAAATGGAGTAGAGAAAACAGTAAATTAATAAATGGAATAATGTGTACACATACTAGTTTCACATGTTCAGATAAATTTATCAAAAAAGCTAAAGAAGATGCAAGAAAATTAGAGGCACCAATGCAATTTCATTTATGTGAGAGTATATATGAACCAAACTACTCTAAAAAACACTTTAATAAAAAAGCAGTTGATTACTACAATGATTTAGATATATTAGATGAGACTGTATTAGCGTCTCAATGTGTAAAAGTAGATGATGAAGAGATAGACATATTAAAGGAGAAAGGTGTAAAGGTAGTTCACATGCCTCTTAGTAATTGTGAAGTAGGTGGCGGTTTTTCTCCAGTTCCACGAATGATTAAAAAAGGCATAAAAGTAGCATTAGGCACAGATGGATATATAAATGATTTTTTTGAAGTTATGAGAGGTGCATTTTTAATGCATAAATCAGTTGAAGAAGATGCATCTGTAATGCCCGCAAGTTTAGTATTTAAGATGGCAACAGAACATGGTGCTTATGCATTGGGACTTCAAAAATCAGGAAAAATAACAGTTGGTAATAAAGCAGATATAATAGTTATGGAAGATGAATTTAAAACTCCTGTAACACTTGATAATATATTTGACCAGATAGTAGTGCAAGGTAAAAAAGAATTTATATCAAATGTATACATAGATGGTAAACATATTTTAAAAGAAAAACAATTGGTTAACTTAGATAAAAAAGCTATTGTTAAAGAAATGAAAGATGTTGCCTGTGAATTCTGGAAGTTTTAATAAATGTAAATAAATATGAAAAGGGGAAGTAAATAATGTATAATTTTTTAGGGAAAGAATTAAAATCACCTTTTATAATAGGTTCAGGTCCGTTGACATATAGTGCAGCTGGATGTAAGATACTAAGTGATGCAGGAGCAGGAGCAGTTGTTACTAAGACAATAAGAAAAGAAAGAGCTATAAATCCAGCACCTCATATGGTGAGAAATACAGCTAATGCTCTTTTAAATAATGAGAAATGGACAGATTTTGAACCAGAGCAATGGATAGATTTTGAAATACCACAAATGAAAAAAGATGGAACTGTATGTATAGCTTCAGTAGGTCATACAATAGAAGAAAGTAGTGAACTAGTAGAAAAGATTGCAAATGCAGGAGCTGATTTTATAGAGCTGGTATCTTATGACTATAGAGATTTAATACCAATGCTTAAGGATGCGAAAGAAAGAGTGAATATACCAGTAATAGTTAAACTTCCTCCTATGATAGATGAAATAGGGGCTTTTGCTAAAAAATTAGAAGAAGCAGGAGCAGATGCAATAACTGCTTGTGATTCTGTAGGACCAGCACTTAGAATAGATATAGAAACTGGCCAACCTTTATTAGGTGGAAATGGAATTGGATATTTAAGTGGAGAAACTATTAAACCAATAACTCTACAAAGAATATATGAAATAAAAAAAGAGGTAAATATACCTATAATTGGATTAGGTGGATGTGTAAGTGGAGATGATGCTTTAGAGATGATTATGGCAGGTGCTGACTTCGTTGGTATATGTTCAGTAGTAATATTAAAAGGAGCTCAAGTAATAGCTAAAATACACAATGACCTAAATTCTAATCTTGACAGACTAGGATATAAAACTATAGAAAATGCTTGTGGGGTAGTACATAAGCATATGGGAGAGGTAAATGAAAGACTTAGTTTTGAATTTACTTATGATGAAGAAAAGTGTACTAAATGTAAGATGTGCGAGAGAGTGTGTGCATATCAAGCTAGAAAATTAAATGACAAGATGGAATTAAATGAAGGTGAATGTAGATATTGTGGTCTTTGTATATCAGTATGTAAACCAAAGGCACTTGGAAGAAAGATTTCATGTCCAGAATTAAATGCATAAGATGTTTTATAAAAAATATAACTTCAAAAGATAAAAATTTATATACAGATAAAGGATACCATATTAAAATGGTATCCTTTTGTTTGTAATTATTATTTTTAGATTTATATCTATATTAATTATTTTTTGTAGTAATTATACATAATAATTTTAATAATTAAATTTATAACAACTATTTTAGAGATATATGTTAACATTGTATAGCATTTGTATAAGATGTTATAATAATTAATAGGGATGGTGATGTAAGTGGAAGATAAAATTTTAGAATTATTACATATTATAAATAAAGATGTGGTTAGCATGAAAAATGACATGTCAGAAGTAAAACAAGAAATAAGTGTAATGAAAGAAGAAATAAGCGAAGTGAAACAAGAAATATGCATAATAAAAAATGACATGTCAGAAGTAAGACAAGAAGTAAGTGTGATGAAAAAAGAAATGAATGAAGTAAAACAAGAAGTAAGTGTAATGAAGAAGGAAATGAGTGAAGTAAAGCAAGAAGTAAGTGTAATGAAGAAGGAAATGAGTGAAGTAAAGCAAGAAGTAAGTGTAATGAAAAAAGAAATGAATGAAGTAAAACAAGAAGTAAGTGTAATGAAAGAAGAAATGAATGAAGTAAAACAAGAAGTAAGTATAATGAAGAAAGAAATGAGCGAAGTAAAACAAAAAATAAGTGTAATGAAAGAAGAAATGAATGAAGTAAAACAAGAAGTAAGTATGATGAAGAAAGAAATAAATGTAGTGAAAGAGAATTTACATGAAGTTAAATTAGAAATGAACTCTATGCAAAATCAAATAAGTAGTGCAAGTAAAGATATAAGTGAAATTAAAGCAGAAAGTATTGTAGTTAATGAAAAACTATATGAAATAGATGTTAAAGTAGATGCCTTAGAATCTGAAGGAAAATCAATTAAAGAACAACAAATTGAACAAAATAGTATTTTAGGAAGTTTATTACATAACTCTGAAATAAATAAAGCTACTCATGATAATATGGAACATAGTATAGCACATATAAAAGGTGATACAAACTCCATAAAAGAAGATGTTTCAGAAATAAGAAGAGATTTAAATTTAGTAGAATTAGCTACAAGCAAAAATTGGAGCGATATTGTAAAATTAAAATCAGCTAGATAATCTTTTAATTACATTAACTTAGCATCCATAAAAGTATAAACTTTCATATAAAAATAGATGCTTATAATAGTCTTACTATTTATTATAAATTTTAGAAATTAAAATAAAAATTTGAGAAAAGATCATTTGAAAAATACTTTTGGTCTTTTTTTTATGTAATTATAAAAATATCATAAAAATAAAATTTAAAATTTGCTTAATAAAAAATTACAGAACAGTTGGAATAAGTAAATTTTTATCAAGGAAAGTATAAAAAAATTATTCTATGCAAATGTATGCAAATATTGGCATTAAAATTGCTATATAGAAATAATAAATAGTAATGTACATAAAGATTGTATTATACAATAGTATTACTATTTTTAATTATAGATATTGGTTTATATCTATATGCTAGATAGAAACTTGTATGTTTTATGTTGCAGATACAAATATAGTAAAGGAGAGTACATGGGTACAACTGAGATACATAGCTTATTAAGTTTTTCTGTCTTATGATGATTATATTATAAAATATTCATAAATATTTTGATTTTCAATTTGAAAATTATTTTATGCTTAAATTAATTATTATGTAATTAATTTAATAACAAAAACAGTGAAAGAGTAAATAATATTATTTACAGGGGGTAATAAAAAAGTATATTAAATAAGTTGTACTTTTAGCCCCGTACATAAAGAAATTTATGTAGGACACAACTTTAAAACCAGTAAATCCTAAAGCCTTGCAACTACAATAAAAGATAGAAAGAAACTTTTATGAATGTGGTGAAAACCAGAAATAATAGCAAGGATGGTATATGGTGAGAGCCTAAGTACTTTACAATGGACATTTGGTCGCCAAGCCTAGAAATAGGAAGGTCAAACGACTATCTCGAAAGAGAGTACACTATAAGCTATTGATAGTGGAAACGGGTTGCTCTTAACAGGTAATGCTGAAGATGAAGAAATAGTCTACGCTCATATGAAAGTATGAGGTCACTTAAGATTAAAGTGGCATCTATAAAGTAGCGTTTATAGTTAAATGTTTAAAACTTACAAGATATAAATACTTATGAAAACTTATAACTTATAATGATTAAGATTGAAAGATTTAGATTGGATTAGAATTGTTGTAAAAAATTTTAAAGTCCATAGCTACAATACTCTTATATTTGTAAAGCACTATAGAACATATACAAAATAATAGAATAAATTTAATTGTTAATAATTAAATTTGTTGTACGTGATTTTTAAGTATAAAAACTTAAATGTATTACTGAGTATAGTAAGATTTATAAAAGTCATTTAATTTAATATATTAAATTTTTAAGTATTTATATAATTCAATAAGTTTTATGTAACGGGAGTTTTTATTATGAAAGCAAAAAGTACATCAAAATTTGAATTAGACGGAATACCACCACTAAAGGAAGCAATACCTTTGGGGTTACAACACTTAATGGCAATGGTAATAGGTAGCTGTTTACCAGCGATACTAGTTGCAAATGCGGCTGGACTTAATCATAAAATGTCTACACTATTAATTCAAGCTGCTTTAATTTTTGCAGGATTATCAACTTTGTTACAATTATATCCAATACCACTATTTAAAGGTTTTAAATTGGGAGGAGGAATACCAGTTATAATGGGAGCTACAGCAATGTTTATAGGAGCTGGAGTTTCTGTTGCAGGCAAGTATGGATTACCTGTCTTATTTGGCTCTCAAATAGTCGCTGGTATAGTGATAATCATAATTGGTTTTGGTCTTAAAAAAATAAGGTTTATATTTACCCCAGTCGTATCTGGTACTATAGTTGCATGTATGGGTCTTGGACTTTTTCCAATAGCTATAAAAACTTAGCTGGAGGTATGGGTAATGAGACATTTGGACAACCAATTAATTTTATAGTTGGAATAGCTGTATCACTTATGATATTAGGATTAAATAAATATGGAAAAGGATTGTTTAAAGATGCATCAATATTAGTTAGCATAGTTTTTGGATATATTTTATCACTAATTTTGGGAATAGTAAATTTTTCTTCAATTCAAGAGTTTACTTTGGTTGCACTTCCAAAACCACTTGCTTTTGGATTGGATATAAAGCTTGAGGTTGTAGTAATGTTTTCAATAATATATTTGGTTGAAATAGCTGATATTATGGGAGCATGTACACTTTCTACAGTAGGAGGACTTAATAGACAAGTTACAGATGAAGAACTTTCTTCTGCTGTTTTAGGAAATGGAGTATTATCTACAATAGGAGCATTATTTTCTGCTACTCCAATGGGAATGTTTGGTCAGAATTCTGCAATCGTTTCTAATACAAAAATTATAAGTAAATTTGTATTAGCTATTGGAGGCATTGGATTATTTCTGGCGGGAGTATCACCTTTATTAGCTAATTTAATCAGAACAATACCTCCTTGTGTGGTTGGAGGAGCAACACTCGTAATATTTTCAACTCTTACAACATCTGGATTAAGACTTGTTAGTATGGATGGTTTTAATCAAGAAAATAGTATGATATTAGGTCTTTCTATGGCAACTGGGATAGGATTTATGGTAGTTCCTCAGGTTCTTGAAAAATCTCCAAAATTTATAGAAACACTACTTGCAGATTCAAGTGTAGTTTCAGGAGCTATGGTTGCTATAATAGTTCAAGGTTTATATATGATAAAATTTTCAAAAGGTAAGGACAATAAAAATAAAAAGGAAAATATATAGAGTAAAAAACTAATAGAATTAAATTAAGTTTACTATATATTTATAAAAATAAAGCAAAGTACTTCGTAGGTTTCAAGTTTTAATAAATATAATATAAGGGGGATAAGATGGTTACTATAAAAGAATATTCTGTTCCACAAAGCCTAGAAGAAGCATATAAAATTTTGATTTCTAAAAAAAATAATGTTATTTTAGGTGGTTGCGGATTTATAAAATTAAGCAATAAAAACATAGGAACAGCCATAGATTTAAAGGATGTAAATCTAGACTATATAAAAGAGGATGAAAAAAATATACTAATAGGAGCAGATACATCTTTGAGAAGTTTAGAAATAAACAAAACTATTAAAAATTATTGTAGTGGAATAGTCTCAGGTGCTGTTTCTAATATAGTTGGTGTTCAATTTAGACAAGGTGCAAGAATTGGAGCTAGTGTATTTTCAAAGTATGGTTTTTCTGACTTGATTACAGCACTTTTAGTTGTTGGTGCGAAGGTAAGGTTATACAATAGTGGAATATTAGAGTTAAATGAGTTTTTGGATAGTGAATTAAATAAAGATATATTAATTGAGGTAATACTTCCTAAGAAAGATGCAGTAGCTGTATTTGATTCAATAAGAAAGTGTACAGGAGATTTTGCTATATTAAATTCAGCTATGTTAAAAGAAAATGATACTTATAAAATAGCAATTGGAGCAAGGCCTCAAAGAGCTAAATTAGCACTTGAAGCAAGTCAAATATTGAGCAAAGAAAAGGATATAGATAAAGCATCTATTATTGTAGGTAAAGAATTAATTTATGGAAGTAATATGAGGGCAAGTAAAGAATATAGAATAGATATGGCAAGTGCACTGCTTAAGAGGATGTATAGTGCTATTGAGGGAGGTAATAAATAATGATTAATAAGGGGATAAGAAAGATAGATAGTACAGCAATTGTGACAGGAAAGCCACTATATACTGAAGACCTTATTATGCATAAAGATGTTTTGACTCTTAAACTTCTTAGAAGCCCACATGCACATGCCAAAATAAAGAATATAGACACGTCAAAAGCTGAAAAAATTCCAGGAGTTGTAGGAATTTATACCTATAAAGATGTACCACAAGTTAGATATTGTGTTCCAGGTCAAACAGAACCAGAAGCATCTCCTTATGATAGAGTTTTACTTGAGGATACAGTTAGATTTGTTGGAGATGAGGTAGCATTAGTAGCAGCAGAAGATGAAAAAACTGCACTTAAAGCTTTAAAAATGATAAAAGTAGAGTATGAGATTTTAAAGCCTGTATTTAATGCAAAAGAAGCAGAAGGAAATGAAGTTATTATACATCCAGAACAAGATATAGTAGAACCGTATCCTTTTGGATTAGATGCAAAAAATAATATAGTATCAAAAGAGTTTTTCGAGTTTGGTGATGTTGAGGCTAAGCTTAAAGAAAGTGAATTTGTGGTAGAAGCATCATATAAGACTCAAAGTCAATCACATTGTATGATGGAAACTCATAGGTCATATGCATATAAAGATATAAATGATAGGATTGTTGTTGTGTCATCATTACAATCACCACACAATGTAAAGAGAATACTTAGAAAAGTATTGGGGATTCCTTCTTCTAAAATAAGGGTGATAAAGCCTAGAATAGGTGGTGGATTTGGAGGAAAGAATATAGCAGCAACCGATATATTTACTGCATTTGTGACTATGAAAACTGGAAGACCAGCAAAATTTGTCTTTACAAGAAGTGAAACCTTTGTAGGTTCTAATAGTAGGCATGAAATGTTTTTTGATGTTAGAGTAGGTGCAGACAAAGAAGGAAATTTAAAGGCGATAGAATTAAAGTCACTAAATAATACAGGTGCCTATGGTGGTAATGGAGTTTCTGTTTCTTCAGAATCAGGTCATAATACATTACCAATATATAATGATATTGATGCTGTTAGATTTGATGCTAGAACAGTATATACTAATAGATTACCAGCAGGTGCACTTAGAGGTTATGGAGCTACACAAGGCATATTTGCAATAGATAGTGCTATTGATGAATTAGCCAATAAGATTGGTATAGATCCTCTTGAATTTAGAGTTAAAAACATAATAGATAGGTACACTAATGGAAAAGCAGCAGAAGAAGAAATTCTAAGCTGTGAATTAAAACAGTGTATAGAAAAAGGGAAAAAATTAATTAATTGGGATGATAAATACCCATGTAAAGATATAGGTAATAACAAGGTAAGAGCAGTAGGAATGGCAGTGGCAAATCATGGTTCTGGTATACCACGTGTAGATATGGCAACAGTGACTATACGAATGGACGAAGATGGGACATATAAGTTATTATCTGGTCTTGCTGATTTAGGTCAAGGTGCTGATACAATTCAAGCACAAATTGCTGCAGAGACTTTAAATACGACTGTAGATAGAATATCTGTTTATACAGGTGATTCAGACCTATGTCCATATGATACAGGTGCGTTTGCTTCTTGTACTACAACAGTTACAGGAAATGCAACAATAAAAACAGCAAATAAATTAAAAGAAATAATACTTTCAGTAGCAGAATCAAAACTAGAGTCTAAAAAAGAGGATTTAGAGTTAAGTAAAGATAGAGTTTTTGTTAAGAATGATGAGAGTAAATTTGTGTTATTAGAGGAATTAGGAAGAGAGTCAGTTGGAGGTATAGGGTTTTCAAGTGACGATGTACCAGTTGTTTTAGAAGCAACAGAATCATTTGGTATGTTAAAAAGAATAAAACCATTTATAGCAGGATTTGCTGAAATAGAACTAGATAAAAATACAGGAGAATATAAGGTAATAAATTTTGCATGTGTACCTGACTGTGGTACGGTTATAAATCCAACATTAGCGAGAATACAAGTAGAAGGTGGAGTAATGATGGGGATAGGGTTTGCAATGTATGAAGACCCTAAATTTGATAAAGATGGAAAGTTATTGACAGACAGTTTCTTGCAGTATAAGGTTCCTACAAAAAAAGAAGTAGGAAATATATTAGTAGATTTTGCTGATAATTTTGACCCAGGAGGGCCTTATGGAGCTAAATCTTTAGGAGAAATAGTTATACATACGCCAGCACCAGCAATTGCAAATGCAATTTTTAATGCTACTGGAGTTCGTATAAGAGAGCTTCCTATAACTTTTGAAAAAGTGTACATGGGGATGAAGAACAACAACAAATAAATTTAATAAATGATATACTATAAAAGTATAAATTTAAGTTATTTTGCAAAATAAAGTAATTTAATAGACATTATATATGGTGCTTTATAAAAATACCATATATAATGTCTAATAGAGTAGGAGTTAAAGGAGGTGAGTTTATGCCAAATAGAACAAAAAACATACATTATGGGACTCAGAGACAACAATTAAAAAATTTAACTAAGAAAGAATATCAGGCTTTGCGAGAGATGTGCTTTTTAGCAAAGAACTTGTATAATGTTGGTACATATAATGTCAGACAACACTACTTTAATCAAGGGGAGCATCTTAATTATGAAGCCAATTATCACGTATGTAAAGAAAATGAAAACTATAAACTACTCAATAGTAATGTAGCACAACAAATACTAAAAGAAGTTGATAGTTCATTTAGGTCATTTTTTGGTTTAATTAAATTAGCTAAAGAAGGCAAGTATGATTTTAGAGGAATAAAATCACCTAAGTATTTAGATAAAGAAGGATTTTTTAGTATAATAATAGGACAAATAAGAATTAAAGATGATGGAATTTTAAATGTGCCTATGTCTCCCGTATTTAAAAAAATGTATGGAAAGGTGAGTATAAAAGTTCCAAATAATATATTAGACAAAAAAGTTAAGGAAATAAGAATAATACCTAAACATAAGGCTAGGTTCTTTGAAATTCAGTATTGTTATGAAATACCGAAATCAGAGGAAGTTTCAAATAAAAAAAATGCACTGGCAATAGATTTAGGTTTAGAAAACTTATGTACTTGTACTACCAACTTAGGTGATAGTTTTATTATAGATGGAAGAAGGCTTAAGTCTGTGAACCAATGGGCAAATAAGCAAAATGATAAAATAGAGGCTTTAAAATTAAAAAAGAATATAAGTTTAATTACAAGAAAACAATTTAAAGTATGGAATAAAAGAAATAATCAGGTTAAAGACTATGTAAATAAAACTTGCTTTTACATAATTGACTACTGTGTAAAAAATAATATTGGCAATTTGATTGTAGGATATAATGCTAAGTTAGAAAAAAGTGATAATATGGAAAAGAAAATATATAGAAATTTTATAAGAATTCCTTTTGGAGAGATAAAAGGAAAACTAGAGTATCTATGTAAAATAAAAAATATTAATTTCATTAGACAAGAAGAAAGTTATACTAGTAAATCAGATTTTTTTGCCAATGATTACCTTCCTGATATTAATTTGGATGATGTACAGAAACACAAATTTAAGGGAGAAAGAATAACACGTGGTCAATATAAATCTAGTGTGGGTATGATTATAAATGCGGATGTAAATGCAAGTCTTAATATATTAAAAAAATCACAAATAGTTGATTTATCTTACTTGCAGAATAATCCTCAGATGTTAAAGCAACCACAAAGAATAAGAATATCTTAATAATAATTAAAAGATAAACTGATAGCGTATAAGCTTACAGCTTAGCGGCGAATTGGATCCGCCTTGTTGTTTACAACAGAATCTATTTACTTTTTAGTTTATAGAATTTCAAAAATCACTTTTACTAAAACAGTTAAATTATAAGTTTCAAATAAATCAAATTTAGGATATTTAAAAGAAATATTTATGAGAGGTGAAAGTGTGAAATTATCAGATATGATAGGAGCAAATGAAATAATAACTGTAGTTGGAGCAGGAGGAAAAACTTCATTTATAAAATACTTTGCGAATTTTTATAGAGATAAGCTAAAAGTTTTACTTACAACAACTACTAAAATATATTTACCTGATGAAAAAGACTATGACAATATATTTATGACAATAGATGGAACTTCTATTCCATCTATTTGTCATGGAGTAACAGTATGTGGAAGCTGTATAAATAATGAAAATAAAATAGTAGGAATCAAGTTATCTGATTTAGAAAAAATGATAGACAAATTTGATTTGGTATTGATAGAAGGTGATGGTTCAAAGAGAAAAAAACTTAAAGGTTGGAATGATGGAGAACCAGTAGTATATTGTAAAACTACAAAAACTATAGGTATATTAGATATAACTTCATTTGGAATGGATATTAATGAAGAAAATATACATAGGTTAGATGAATTTAAAAAAATAACTAATTTAAATATGCGTAATATAAATGATAATTCTACAGTAAATCTTGATAATTTAAAAAATGTAGTATTAAATCCAAAAGGATTGTTTAAAAATTATCATGGAAAAAAAATATTATTTATTAATAAAGTCGAAAATGAAATGTATGAAAGTTTAGCTATAAATTTAATTAAAATTATTAAAGAGCATGAAAATGAAATAGACATATTTTATGGAAGTATAAAACGAAATTTTTGTATAAGATATTGAAGTATTAAAATAATTTATGTGATATTATATATATAGATAATATCAATAAAGATACTATAAAATCATAACAATATCAATACATTATAAATGTTAAGGAATGATATATATGATAAATGCAGTAATAATGGCGTCAGGATTTGCCAGAAGAATGGGAGAAAATAAACTTTTACTGGAATATGATGGATGTTCCATAATAGAACATGTACTTAAAGCAGTTAGTAAAATTAATTTTCATCAAGTTGTAGTTGTAAGTCAATATAAAGAAGTTTTAGCATTGTGCAATAAATATGGCTTTAAATATGTAGATAATAAAGATGCAAATATAGGTCAGAGTGAATCCATAAAACTGGGAATTTTAAATAGCTCAGAATGTGATGGATACATGTTTTTTGTGGGAGACCAACCATTTATTGATGATTTATATATAGATAAAATTATAAATACTTTTAAATTAGATAGAGATTTTATAGTAATTCCAAGATGCAAAGATGTATGTGGAAATCCAGTTGTATTTCCATTTAGTAAAAAAGAGGAATTATTGGCACTTAAAGAAGATGAAAAAGGGAAAACTATTTTAAAAAATTCATCAAAAATAAAATATGTAGAAGTTCCCGAAAAAATGTTATTAGATATTGATACAAAAGTGGATTATGAAAGAATAGGGGGCAAATTATGAAATTAATAAAAACTATAGATGCTGTTGGACAAGTTTTATGTCATGACATTACTCAAATAATACCAGGAGAATTTAAAGGAAGAAAATTTAAAAAGGGACATGTAGTAAAAGAAGAAGACATTCCAGTTTTATTATCTCTTGGTAAAGACAACTTATATGTATGGGAAAAATCAGAGGGAATGATTCATGAAAATGAAGGAGCTTTATTTTTAAAAGAATTAACTGCTGGAGAAAATTTAGATTTCAGTGAAATAAAAGAAGGAAAGATAGATTTTATAGCAGCATGTGATGGGCTTTTAAAAATAGATGTCGATGCACTTTTTGATTTAAATTGTGTTGGCGAAATAATGATGGCAACTCTTCATAATAATTTTGTAGTAAATAAAGGGTTGAAAGTAGCTGGAACAAGAGTCATACCTTTAGTTATAGATGAGAAAAAACTAGAAGAGGCAAAAAAAGTAGTTGATAACAGAAAGATAGTCAATGTGATACCTTTTAAACCTAAAAAAGTAGGAATTGTTACCACTGGTAATGAAGTGTTTTACAGTAGAATTGTTGATAAATTTGGACCAGTAATAGAAGAAAAAGTAAAGGGGTTTGGATGTGAAGTTATAGGTCAAACTATATGTCCAGATGATAAGGATATCATAAAAAATGCAATAAAAGAATTTATAAGTCAAGGAGCAGAACTTATCTGTTGTACTGGTGGAATGAGTGTAGACCCAGATGATGTCACACCAACAGCTATAAAAGAGACTGGAGCTGATTTAGTTACATATGGGTCACCAATATTACCAGGAGCAATGTTTTTACTTGCTTACTATGGAGAAGTTCCAATTATGGGTATACCAGGGTGTGCAATGTATCATAAAACTACAGTGTTTGATATAGTTCTATCTAGGATTTTAATAGATGAAAAACTTGACAAATATGATATAGCTAAATATGGTCATGGTGGTCTTTGTATGAACTGTGATGTATGTACTTACCCTGCATGTAATTTTGCTAAAATATAAAACCATAAAAATAGAGTACTTACAAACTTAGGTACTCTTTTTAAGTATTAATTATACAGAAAATATATTTTTACTAATAGCTAAAACAGTTTAAAGATTCAAATAAAGTATTTAGAGTGTGTAAAAGAATTAATAAAGTTGCAATTTGATTTTTTTATAAGTATAATATAATAGATTGTTAATTTTTATGAAACTTACAATCTTTAATACAATTTTAATAAATATTTCACGAATTTGGTATAAAAAATATGCTGTTTACGTGAGAATAAAAATGTTATCAAAATTTTATGATAAAATAAATTATGAACAAAAAGAAAGGAAAATACATTAATGTTACAAGTTACAGGTGTTGGACTTAGATTTGGTGATAAGGAACTATTTAAAGATGTTAACTTAAAATTCACTAAAGGAAATTGCTATGGAATAATAGGAGCTAATGGTGCGGGAAAATCTACTTTTTTAAAAATATTATCAGGAGAAATAGAACCAAATACAGGGAATGTGTCTATAACTGATAAAGAAAGAATGTCAGTTTTAAAACAGGACCACTTCGAATATGAGGAAGAAACTGTTTTAAATGTTGTTATAAGAGGTCATGAAAGACTTTGGAGTATAATGCATGAAAAAGATGCTTTATATATGAAAGAAGATTTCAGCGAAGAAGATGGAATAAAAGCTGCTGAACTTGAAGGTGAGTTTGCAGAACTTGATGGATGGGATGCAGAAACTAACGCTGAAAAAATACTTATGGGTCTTGGTATAACTAAGGATATGCATTACAAACAAATGAAAGAATTAGTTGGTGGAGAGAAGGTTAAAGTGTTATTAGCACAATCACTTTTTGGAAAACCTGAAATACTATTAATGGATGAGCCTACAAACCACTTGGATTTTAAATCAATAAATTGGTTAAATAATTTTATAATGGATTTAGAAGAGTCTATAGTTATAATAGTATCACATGATAGACATTTCTTAAATCAAATATGTACTAATATAGTTGATGTTGACTTTGGTAAAATACAGATGTATGTTGGAAACTACGACTTCTGGTATGAATCAAGTCAATTAGCATTACAACTTGCTAAAGACCAAAACAAAAAGACTGAGGAAAAGATAGCTCAATTAAAGGAATTCATAGCTAGATTTAGTTCTAATGCTTCAAAAGCTAAACAAGCTACATCTAGAAAGAAACAATTAGACAAATTAGAAATTGAAGATATACAACCATCAAGAAGAAGATATCCATATGTAGGATTTACACCTTCTAGGGAAATTGGTAATGAAGTTTTAGAAGTACACAATTTAACTAAAACTATAGATGGAGTTAAAGTACTTGATAATGTTTCATTTAGATTGGATAGAGATGACAAAGTAGTATTTATGGGTGATGAAATAGCTACTACTGCACTTTTAAATATAGTTATGGGAGAACTTGAACCAGATAGTGGAGAATATAAATGGGGAGTAACTACTTCTCAAGATTATCTTCCAAAAAACCATAATAAGTTTTTTGATGGAGTAGAGTATTCTCTAGTTGACTGGCTTAGACAGTTTTCTGAAGAAAAAAGTGAGAGTTTTATAAGAGGATTTTTAGGTAGAATGTTATTCTCTGGAGAAGAAGCTTTAAAAGAAGCTCAAGTTATATCTGGAGGAGAAAAAGTCAGATGTATGCTTAGTAAGCTAATGCTTTCAAATGCAAATGTACTTGTGTTAGATGACCCTACTAACCACTTAGACTTAGAAAGTATAACTTCTGTTAACAAAGGACTTGAAAAATTCCCTGGGGTGCTTTTATTTACTTCTCATGACCATGAGTTTATATCTACTATAGCAAATAGAATTATAGAGATAACTCCAAATGGAATAATGGATAGAAAGATGGATTTTGATGAGTATTTAGAAAGTAAAGAGATACAAGACCAATTAGCTAAAATGTATGGGAAAGATAAATAATTGTTAGTTTAAATATTATTTTTACTAATTATAATTATTAGAATAAAAACCTTTTAATGTTTGAGAATACGCTATAGAAGTATGTAGGTATTTAATCAAATATTAGGAGGTTTTTTATTTAGTATATATATTGTAGTAAATAGGGTTGTAGAGATAACTCAAATAGAACTACGGATAGAAAGATGTATGGATTTTTATTATAAAAAGTACATGTCTCCAAATCAAAATTGATTGTTTACATTGGGTCAAATTACAATAATGTTTGGAGACATAATAAGAAAAAGTTATATAATATAATTTCATAAGTCTATAGACATTCTCTTTTATGATAATGTATTTTTTGTAAGGTTATAGGTGTTACTTTTTCATCATAAAAATCTTCTGCTTTACTAGTAACAATACCACCTAAGCTACAAATGATTTTAACTGTTGTGTTACGTGCTTCCATAAAAATTTCATCAACATCTTGAGAAAATAAATTAAGTTTATAACGCTAAAACTATTTTGTAATAAATATATTTTAACTCTTCTATTATAAAATTAAATTTGAATATTAATTTAACTTTAATTTTATTAGTAGTAAAAATTAATTTTATAGATGATAAAGGCTAGAGTAGTTATAATTAAAAAATGTAATATTAGTTGGCATTAAATAAGTTCTCAGAAATTTTGTCAGATGCTTCTTTATCCATTTCTTTTAGAACATGGGAATAAACATTTAAGGTTGTATTTATATTTGAATGACCAACTCTTTCTGAGATAACTTTTATAGGTACCTTAGAATTTATAAGTAAAGTAACATGTGAATGTCTTAAATCATGAAATCTAATGTGTGGCAAGTCATTCTTTTCTAAAAATCTTTTGAATTTTTTACTCATAACATCTTCAGCAATAGGTTCACATTTTTTATTGAAAAATAACAAGTCATGACTATTTCTAATAGAAGACTTTAATAAGTTTTTATTTTGTTTTATCTTATATTCCTTTAGTAAAAAGATTAATTCCTTTGGAGCAGATATTTTTCTAATAGAGCTTTCAGTCTTTGGTTCTTTAAGAATTACAGAGCCATTAATTCGAGCTGTTATCTTATTTACAGTTATTGTATTCTCTTCAAAATCAATATTATCCCAAGTCAAACCTAAAACTTCTGAAATTCTAAGACCTAAACCAACTGCTAAATTAATAGGTAATTCCATATATGTATTTTTTGACAATTTCAACAATTTTATCATTTGTTCTTTGTCATAAATTTCATTTTTAAATTTTTTATATCTTGGAGCTTCTATATTATCCATAATATTTTCTTTTACTAATTTGAGTCTATATGCTCTTTTTATTGCAAGTTTCAATATATTTATATGAATCTTAATTGATTGAGGATTCAATTTATGAGATAGTTTATCAATGTAGTTCTGTATATGAATTGGATGTAAATCCTGTATTTTATATTTACCAATAGAGGGATTAATATAATTCTTACAAATACTAACATAATTGTTGTATGTAGCTAATGATATATTTTCACTGTACTTTTTTAAAAAATCTAATAGAAATTCTGAGACAGTGATTTCGTTTGGAATTAAAAAGCCATCTTTATACAGACTTTCCTTTACTTCATTTAACCTTTTGCTCGCATCTCTTTTTTTATCAAAAATACCCATGTTCTTTTGTTTTCTTTTTCCAGTATCTTCATCTGTAAATTCAAGATAAACTACATAATTCTTGTTTCGTTTTCTAATAAATGCATTCATATATAACCCACCAATCAAAATTTTATACATTTATTATAACATATGGATAAACTCAAAAATAGTTTTTGAAATAAATTTATGGCTATTTCAAATATTGATATTTATTGATTATAAAATGAGTATATTATCTTAAATATTAGAATTTTAATTTAATAATCTGTTATACTTATATATATAAATAAAATTTATTATTTACTTTTGGGTTTTTTATGTTTGATTGGTACTGAAAATATAAGTTTTTTATATTAATAAATTTGAATTGTATATTTTGAATAAAACCTTTGACTGGGAAAGTTTATTAATATAGTATTTAATTATGTATAAGTTTGAGAGGAGTGTAAAATCATATGACTATTACTAAAATACCACCAGCGGAATTAAAGGTCATGAAATTTATTTGGGGATCAGATTTTACAGTAACATCAAAAGATGTCATTGAAGCTATGGAAAAACTATATGATTGGAAGCAAACTACAACACTAACACTTTTATCAAGATTAGTAAATAAGAAGTTCTTGGATGCTAAAAAGATAGATAGACATACACATTATACAGTTATTATTGGAGAAGCTGAATATTTACATTTTGAAACAAAAACTTTTCTAGATAATATGCATGGAAGTTCTATTGAAAGCTTTATGAAAGCATTGTTCAAAAAGGGGGTAAATGAGGAGGAATTAAATTCTGTTGAAAAATGGGTAAAAGACATTAAGAAAGATGAATAGTTTGTTTGAGATCAATAGCAAGAATAACTTTAAACATATATTTTTTGTAGTAATTGTATGTTTAAATGTATGAACATTTAAGCATTTAATAGTATATAAAAACTAAGGCTTATTAGTTATTTTTAAGATGAATTTAATTATCATAAAATAAATAGTTTTTACAATAATTAGTAAAATGAATTAAAAGTGAAGTAAACTGTAAAATACATAGATTTATTTATTAAGTATCCCTAGTTTTCTAATGCATTTTAATACTATAAGTCTAATATAAAATCAAATTTATTGATATTTAATTTTATATTAGACTTATAGTTAATCGGAGCTTAGCTAAATATCGATTATTAAAATAGAAAACTAAAATTTTTTTATTATTTATACAAATTGATTATTTTTTAGGTATATTAAAAGTTGTAATTTTATTTTTATATTGATTATTTATAGTATATTAAATGACAATGTATTAGATTATCTTGTTGTTTAAATAAGTATTTATAAGTATAAAATAAATATTACTAAAATAGATATTAATAGCCATTAAAATAAAAAGAAAAGTTCCTAATTTTTAGGAACTTTTTATTTGTTTAGTATAATGTATGAGTTTTTGCTTCAGCAATAGCTCTTGCTGCACTTTTAGGATTTTCTATATTCTCTTTTTTATAGAAATTAATTACTTCTTCTAAATCTTTATTTTCAATGTCATCTTTTCTATTTTCAAGAATATAATTTATGATTGATTCGTTTATAAAGTTTGATAAATCTGTATTTTCATTATTAGTCATTTTGTATACTTCTTGTAATAAAATTTCATTAACTTCAACTGTAATTTGTTTTGTATTTTTTATCATATTAATCACCTCTTAAAAAAATTATAGCATTTCAAAAAAATAAAATCAATATGTTTTAAAATTATAGAATTTTAATTCTTAAATTCTTAAAAATAGAAAAATTAAATAGAAGTGGTTTTGAGCTATTAAAAAGATTAATAAAAAAAATATTTAGTCATAAAAGCCTTATACTATATGATTCTAAGATGAAGGATTTATAAAGGTTTAGGGTGAATTAAGTATAAGACAACTTCTTAAAGCAAATGAGTATGGCATTTAAATCTAAATGTAGACATATAATATTAAATATGCTAATATATCAAAATAATAAGGGGGGAATTTATGAAGCTTAAAGAAGCATTGATTACATGTGTTGTATGTAGTGTATGTTTAACTCCATTATTGGTAAATGGAGAAACAAAAATAGATGCAGAGCATTGTAAAGAATCTATAGTAAATATAGATACTATAGTAACTTCAGGTAAAAACTTTAATTCTAAATATAATCAAGGTATGGAAGACTATAAAAGCAGTGATGAGTATAAATTGAAAGTGCAAAAAGAGAGACTAGAAAACCAGCTAGGAATCAAAATAAAGGATTTAATTCCTATAACATTTGAAGTGAGTTATTATACCAGCCTTAACCAAGAAAATGGATATGGAGCTATAACTGCTACAGGAGATGATTTAGAAGATGGTTTTGTGGCAAACAATCACTTAAGTTTTGGAACTAAGATTATTGTAGATGGTAAAGTAAAAACCGTTATGGATAGGGGGTCTAGTAAGTATTTTAGTAATTCTAATGCGATAGATGTATTTGTACCCAAATGGAGTAACGAAAGTGAATCAGAGTATTATGACAGGGTTAATAATATGGGAAGGCACTATAAAAAAGGATACATCATTATGGAATAATAGTTCTTCTTCAAGTAATATGTATTGATTGCAATATTTATTACATATATAATAGATATTAAGTTAATTAATACAACAATGTATATTACTGGGAGGGCAATATGGAACAAACTTTTATAAATGGGAAAATAAACTTATTAATGGAAAATTATAAAGCATTAAATGAAGTTAAAGGTTCTTGGCAAATGGGGTTAATTCAACATAGTTGTGCACTTGCATTTACGCTTAAGAACAAGAGGATAAGCCCTAGATTAGTAGAAGAGCGAATAGAGCTTATTAAAAAAAATACTGGATTATTCTCTAACTTTAGAGGATATAACATATTTTATATTGCAACACTACTTTCATTTGAATCAAATCCAGAAAGTAGTTTTAAGATGATTTTAGAGATATATAAAAATCTTAAAAATGAAAAGTTTTGGGGAGATACATATTTACCACTTACAGCATCAATAGTCTATGAAAATAGAGATAAAATGGATTATATTACATGTATATCAAAAATGAAAACAGTATACGAATATATGAAGAAAAAACATCCATTTTTAACATCTAGTGATGACTATTGTAATATAGCACTTATTGCAATTCATTCAAAAAATTTAGAAGAAGATTTAGGATACATAGAAAAATGCTATGAATTTCTAAATAAAAATGGTTTTTATAAAGGAAATGACTTACAAGCACTATCTCAAATTCTTTTATTTAGCGAAGATAGAACAATGGGTAAATGCAAAAAAACTATTGAACTTAAAAAAGCATTTAAAGAGAATGATTGTAAGTTAAATTATTATGGGTATCCAATAATAGGAGCAATTTCGTTATTAGATTATAAAGAAAATGAAATAATAGAAAATATAAAAAATGTTTCCAATAGACTTAAAGAAGAAAAAGGTTTTGGGAATTGGTCTTTAGGAAAAAGCAATAGAGTAATGATTAGTTCTGCTGTTGTGGCTTCTATTTATGCAGATTCAATACAAAAAGAAAATAATATAGATTCTATAGCTAATAATATATTTTTAAATATTATTATTGCTATTCAAGTTGCTTGTGTAATGGCAGCTACAAGTGCAGCTATAGCATCTTCTTCATCAAATTAGTGACATTATTTATTAAAATTGGATATAATAAACTTAATAATACAATTTATATGTTTAAAAAAGAATATGATATTACACTTAAATTAATTGTGATATTTAATAAAATAAAGCATATAATTAATATATAGATTTCAGAAAATATATAATACTACATACAAATATATAATACTACATACAATATAGGGAAAGTAGAAAAATACATCTACTTTCCTTTTTAATTATAAATTATGAGTTAGTCTTATAAAAAAATTTATGGAAAATTTATTTAAAGTTTTATATTGTATTTTTTCTTAGATGTACTAAAATAAAACTATAAAGAAAATAAAATTTATAACAAACTAATACATATTGAAAATAAGGGGGAAGTTGAGATGGATCAAAATCTAAATTGGCTTAAAGAAAAAAGAATAGAAAAAACAATAAAATCTCTAGAAAGTAATAACATGAAAGGGTATCTAGTAAATAATAAAGAAGAGCTTCTTAAAAAAATTGAAGAAATAGTAGAAGTAGGTTCTTTAGTAGGTTGTGGTGGCTCTATGACTTTATTTGAGACAGGAGTTATTGACTTTATAAGAGAAAAATATGATTTTCTTGATAGATATGCAAAAGATATTAAACCAGAAGAAATGAAAGAAATATACAGAAAATCATTTTGTGCAGATGCTTATTTTACAAGTACTAATGCAATAACAGAAAATGGAGAGCTCTATAATTTAGATGGAAATGGAAATAGAGTAGCTGCTATGATATATGGACCAGACAAAGTAATAGTTGTAGCAGGTGTAAATAAAATAGTTAAAGATGTAGATGAAGCTATAAAAAGAACTAAAACAATAGCCGCTCCAGCAAATTGCAAGAGACTGAATACAAATACTGGATGTAAGACTACTGGCATATGTATAGATTGTTCAAGTCCAGGAAGAATTTGCTGTAGCTATACACTTATAAAAAGACAATTAGCACCAGAAAGAATACATGTAATTTTCTTAAACGAGGACTTTGGATATTAAAAGAATAAAATAAGTAAGGAGAAATAATGAAAAAAGTAAAACTTATATACAATCCTAATTCAGGTGAAAAAAAAATATTATCAAATTTAGATACTATTATAGAATTATATCAAAAACAAAATTATTTATTGATACCCTATAGATTGAATATTAAAGAGCCTGTAAATAATGCATTTAAAGAAGTAGATAGTTCCTATGACCATATACTAATAGCAGGTGGCGATGGAACTATAGATTTAGTTGTAAATTCAATGAAAGAGTTAGATATAAAGATTCCAATCGGAATTTTACCTACAGGAACTGCAAATGATTTTTCAAATGCTCTTCAAATTCCATTTGATATAAAAGAAGCTATAAAGGAAATCATAAATTCAAAGCCAAAGAAAATAGACATAGGGAAGGTAAATAATAAATACTTTATAAATGTCGCAAGTGCAGGTATGTTTACTGATGTATCACAAAGAATAAGCACAGACTTAAAGAATTCGTTTGGAAGAATTTCTTATTATATAAAGGGAATAGAAGAAGCATTGTATATGAGGAAGTTTAAGATAAAAGTATATTCCAAAGAGATGAATTATGATGGAGATATGTATCTTATGCTGATTTTTAATGGAAAAACAGCAGGAAATATAAATTTAGCATATAAAGCTGAAATAGATGATGGATATTTAGATGTAATTATTTTTAAAGGAATGCCAATTCCAAAATCAATACCAGTTTTGATAAGTGTGCTTAGAGGTGATTACTTAGATCAATATAATGGAAATGAAATATTGTATTTTAAAACTAAAAAAGTAGATATAGAATGTAAAGATTCTCTTATAACAGACATTGATGGGGAAAAAGGTCCAGATTTTCCTCTCAATATAGAATGTATAAAAGATGGAATAGAGGTTATGGGAATCTGTAGTGGAAAAAGTTAATTATTTAAAATAAATGATGAAGACTAAAATAAAAAATTACTTCTAACTAAATTTATTTATAGTAGAAGTAATTTATATCTTAAGTCTTCATTTTTTAGTTATAACAATTATTTAGCAGGTTTAAAAGAGCTTTTTAAAGGAACTATTCTATTGAACACAAGTTTTTCCTTAGTTGTATATTTATTATCTATACTAAAGAACCCATTTCTAACAAATTGGAATTTATCAAAAGGTTTAGCATCTTTTACTTGTGTAGGCTCAACGAAACCTTGTAATATTTCTAATGAATTAGGATTTATCTGTTCTAAGAAATGCTTTCCTTCATTTTCAGGTAAATCATCAAGAATCAATGGCTCAAACAATCTAAATTCACATGGTATAGCTGATTTAGCATCAACCCAATGTATTGTAGATTTTACTTTACGACCTGTAAATCCAGAACCACTCTTAGTTTCAGGGTCATAAGTACCATGTATTTCAACTACATTTCCATTTTCATCCTTAATTACATCCGTACATTTTACGAAATAAGCTCCTTTTAAACGAACTTCATTTCCTGGGAAAAATCTGAAATATTTTTTAATAGGTTCTTCCATAAAATCATCTTGTTCTATATATAATTCTCTAGAAAAAGGAACTAATCTTTTACCTTGAGATTCATCTTTAGCATTGTTTTCTATTTCAAGCATTTCAACCTTATCTTCTGGGTAGTTGGTTATAACTAGCTTTAAAGGTCTTAAAACTCCCATAGCAAGTGGAGCCTTTGGCTGTAAGTTTTCTCTTAGGAAATAATCAAGCATTTGACTGTCTACTGTAGAGTTAACTTTCGATACTCCTATTTCACTACAAAAATTACGTAAAGCTTCAGCAGTATATCCCTTACGTCTAATTCCAGATATAGTAGGAACACGAGGGTCATCCCAACCATCAACAATTCCTTCGTCTACAAGTTGTTTTAATTTTCTTTTACTCATAACAGTATTGTTTATGTTAAGTCTAGCAAATTCTATTTGTCTAGGTACATTTTCCACTTCACATTCTCTGACAAACCAGTCATAAAGAGGTCTTTGGTCTTCAAACTCCAAAGTACATATAGAGTGAGTTATTCCTTCAATTGCATCTTCAATTGGATGAGCAAAAGCATACATAGGATATATACACCATTTATCTCCTGTATTATGATGTGTTGAATGAGCTATTCTGTATATAATTGGGTCTCTAAGGTTTATATTTGGAGAAGACATATCTATTTTAGCTCTTAATGTTTTTTCTCCATCTTTAAATTCACCATTTTTCATTCTTTCAAATAAATCTAGGTTTTCTTCAATAGTTCTATTTCTATAAGGGCTTTCTTTACCAGGTTCAGTAAGAGTGCCACGATACTCCCTCATTTCATCTTGTGTTAATTCACACACATAAGCTTTACCTTTTTTTATTAGGATTAAAGCTCTTTTGTACATTTCATCAAAGTAGTTAGATGCAAAATTTAATTCACTCCAATCAAATCCTAACCACTTAACATCTTCTTTTATGGATTCTACATATTCAACATCTTCTTTTAATGGATTTGTATCATCAAATCTTAAATTAGCCTTTCCATTAAATTCTTTAGCTAGTCCAAAGTTAAGACATATACTTTTTGCATGACCAATATGTAAATATCCGTTTGGTTCAGGTGGAAAACGAGTTATTATACTGTCATGTTTTCCTGTTTCTAGGTCATTTATAATAATATTTTTTATAAAGTTAGATGAGTTCGTTTCATTTGACATATTTTCATACCTCCTATTTAATTTGCTTATAATACAGAACACTACACTGTATTGCATAATATTAATTTTAATCCAAGATTAGAAAAAAATAAAGGTGTAATTAAGAGTATTATGCAAAATATTAACTTTTATACTAAAAACATGTTTTTTTACAGTTTATTTACAAAAAAGCAGATTAGTTGAATTAATCTTTAAAAGACTGTATTATAATATGTATATTGTTAAGAATATTATGTGAAGTTAGTTATCTAAATTTATTTTAAATCTGTTGGCAGATTTGTAAAGGAGACGATTATGGGAAGGATTGCAAAGATTATATTAAGCTTAATTGTTATTATTTTAGTGTTAACAGGTATTGTTGTATACATATTAACACCAAAAGAGAGATATGATGTTAGTTCACAAAATAATAAAATCATAGACGAAGAGTATTTATCAAAAGGTTCATATATAAATTCTATGGAAATAGTAAAAAATCCACTTAGAATGGTTGGAAAAGTATCTGTTTCCGAAGAAGAGTTTAGAAATCTAATATATACATTAATGAATAAACATGGAATTAAAGAATTTGAAAATAATTTTGTTGAGATGAAGGATGGAAAAATAAAAGTGGCAGGTCCATATAAGGTCTTTGGTCTAATCAATAGCCAATATGAGCTTGAACTAAAACCCACTTTAAAAAATGAAGATTTGGTTGTAAGTCTTGAAAATGTAAAGATTGGAAAATTTAAAATAAGTGATAAAATGCTAGAAAAAATACTAAGTAATTACAATAAAAAGGTTCCATTTGAGGTTAATGGAAATAAAATTACTTTAGAAAAAAGTTATCTTTATCCAGTAACACTTAAAAATATATCTATAAAAAAAGGAAATGTTGATTTGGATATGGAAGTAGAAATAGATTTAAAATCACAAATAAATGGAGCATTAGGTTATCTAAAGGATTCTGGAAAAGCTCAGGATATACTAAATCATTTGATTAATTTAAAGAAAACATCTGTTGGTTAAAAATATAGAAAATTTATATTTATATTTTTATTATATTTTATATAATATTAAAGCACTTTAAAATCAAAATTTGTAAAATAGCCTTTATTATGTTAGAATATTTTATGACATTAAGTTGTAAGTGTATAATATTATTTAATTACTAGATTGGGGGGAAATGATGAATAAAATTTATATTGTAACAACATATACAGGAACTGTATTATCTTATTTAATAAGAAATATAAGTAAAAAACTGTATACACATGTGTCAATATCATTAAATGAAAATTTAAAGCCAATGTATTCTTTTGGGAGATTAAATCCAAGAAATCCATTTATTGGAGGCTTTGTTGAAGAAAATATAAATCAAGGCTTATATGCTATAAGAAAAAATACTGTATGTAGAGTATATTCATTAGAAGTATGTAATTCACAATATGAAAATCTATTTAAAAATATAAAATTAATTAGTGATTATAGAGAAGATTACTATTATGATATAATGGCATTGATATATTTATCTATGAATATTCACAGAAAAGTTGAATATAAATACGTATGTTCAAACTTTGTTGCTGATATGTTAGAAAAAAGTGAAATAGATATTTTGAATAAAGAAGCATTTGAAGTAACACCAAATGATTTCTATAATTTAAATGGTTTAACTTTAGAGTATGAAGGTTTATTGTCAGAATATAATTCTAAACAGCATTCTTATGTATCCAAAATGGCAAACATATAAAAAATTTATTTTAAAATTTATCATATAAAAATATTGCTAAATAATTAGGCTGAAGATGGTAGTTTAACTTCGAGAGGATTAAGAATTCGTAAATCTTAGTTAGAACACTTTCTTCAGTTTTTGATTTTCTGTAGTTATTTACATGATTATAATATTTTTTTGAGATATACATCAAATATAAATAAATAGTGGTACAAAAGTATAAAGATATCTTAATACATAATAAATATGATAAATATTTATTTTTTGTAAATATATGGATATAATAGTAATAATAATATTTTATAGAGAGGAGTATTAAATGAAACGATATCTTAAAACATATGGAGTTTCACTCATAATTGTAGCAATTTATGCATTTATTAAATTACCTGTACTTAGACTGGACTTCACATCTTTATTTTCAGTAGGAATAATATTTTTTGTTGTAGCAGGAATATTAGATATGATGCTAGATAGAAATGAAAGAACATCTAAACTTGCTAAATATAATTTCTCAATAGCAATAGCTTTACTTGTATATGTTGTAGTTGTACCTTTTATAGCCTCTACACCTGTACTTCATGCAAAAGCCTATAAAGACTTATTAGGAAAGGTGACTGAGAGTAAATTTACTGATGATATGAGTCCTGTCAGTGTAAATGACATTCGTCTTGTAGATGAAGACATGGCAATGAAATTAGGTGATAAAAAACTTGGAGAAGTTCCAGCTATAGGTAGTGTATCAAAATTAGGAAAGTTTCATATACAAAATGTAGATGGAGAGTTGTACTGGGTAGCACCTCTTGTGCATAGAGATATAATTAAATGGGTTACATCTTTAAGTGGTACAAGTGGATATGTAAAGGTATCAGCAAGTAATCCTCAAGATGTTCAACTAGTTCAAGAAATAGATGGAAAACCAATAAAGATAGTATATCAACCAGAAGCTTATTTACATCAAGATTTACAAAGACATTTATACATACATGGTATTGTAAATGTTGGTATGACAGATTTTACTCTTGAAATAAATGATGAAGGAAGACCTTATTGGGTTGTAAGTTTATATGAACATAAAATTGGTTATGGAGGAGCAAATGCCACAGGCATAGCTACCGTTGATGCAGAAACTGGAAAAATAAATGTCTATAATGTTAAAAATACACCTAAATGGGTAGATAGAATACAACCACAAAAATTTGTAACAGACCAAATTCAAGACTGGGGTGTTTATGTCAATGGATTTTTAAATTCTGTTATATCAGAAAAGGGAGTACTAGTGCCAACAGAAGGGACATCGCTAGTCTATGGAAATGACAATAGGTCATATTGGTATACAGGTATAACATCGTCTGGTGGAGATGAATCTACAATTGGATTTATGCTTGTTGACTCTAGGACTAAAGAAGCTAAACTGTATAAGCAGCCAGGAGCAACTGAGACAGCTGCGATGAAATCAGCTGAAGGTAATGTTCAAGAAAAGAATTATGAAGCTACATTCCCTGTTATGTACAATATATTAGGTCAGCCAACATATGTATCATCTTTAAAAGATAAAGCTGGTCTTGTAAAGAGAGTAGCTTTTGTATCTGTTGAAGATTATAATGTACTTGGTCTAGGGGAAGATAAAAATGAAGCTTTAAGAAATTATAAAGATTCATTAGAATCTAAAGGCAATGACTTAAAGCTTGATAATGATATGAAAGATGAAGTTATAGAAGGTGTAGTAACTAGAATAAGTCCTGATGTGCGAGGAGGAAATACTAATTACTATGTAACTTTAGATTCTAATAAAGAGATAATATTTAAAGCTACCTCAAAAGTATCTAGCGAATTACCATTGACTCAAGTTGGAGATAAAGTTAAAATATCATATTCAAAAGAAGAGTCTGGTGTAATTGAAATGTCAGAATTTGATAACTTAAATATTGCAAATTTTGATGATAAAAAAGCAAAACAAGAGACAGGAACTAATGAAGATACAAATTCACAAGATTCTGAAAGTCAAAGCAATGTGTAACTTAGTAAAAAAACTGTAGATAGTGTTTAGTGCATTAATAGCTAGTTTTTATAGAGATAAATTCTATAAAAACTAGCTATTTTATTTTAATTCTTTGTAAATTTAATGTCATAAATTTAATATAATATTAGTACAACTTTGCAAATAATACTTCAAGGAGAATGTACTATGACGAATATGGAAAAAGAGATATTGCTTTTAATTAGCAGGGTTAGATGTGTTACAGAAGCTCAATTTAGAAAGATTTATGGAGACCAAAAAAGATACAATAAAAAAAATTTCAAAAAAACATTGAGAAAAATGTGTAGTGAGTATACACTAAAAAAATATCCATGTGATGTGGATTATCGTAACTATAAGGACCTCTCATATGTTTACTATTTGAATGGTAGTAAGCTTTTTAAGGGAGATGATTTAATAAAGGCTCTAGTAGGGTCAGAACTAGTTGTTAGAATTAATACTGCAGGTTGTGATGTAAAAAGATTTTATCGAAATGTTAGTGTAGATGATGTTAAATATGATTTATTTATTGAATATACAGATCAATTTGGCAATATAAAGCAGGTTTTAGTAGATGTTGATTTAAATAATGAAATAGATGTTTCTAAATATGAGAATCTCTCTAGAAAAATAGATAAATCTACAATTCCATTTTTTAGAGTACCAAATATTTTGGTGGTTACACCAGATAATTTATCTGAATTAAATGACTTAGAGAAAGAAGATAATGAATATAGTATAAATTTTATAGATTTAGGATTAAATAAACTATTTAATTGTATATAAGATATTTTAGAAAATAAAGTTTTTGATTTGCCACATTTTGTAAAAAAATTGTTGCAATATTATATAGAATATGATAAAACTATATTAATAAATTAATTAATAATAATGAGCCTAGGGTAGAGGTAGCTATATTCAAGAGTAATCAATAGTAGCTGGTAAGTGTTGATGATTGATGAAAGGGTCTATAGCCGAAGAAAAGTTGTTGACAAACAGATTTTCTGGACTTATGCAGAATATGCATAAGGCTGTCACTTTTAAAGTGGTGAGCTACAAGGTTACTTGGTCTATGAAGTTCACACGTCCAAAGTATACCTTTGGGCGTTTTTATTTATCAAAATTTAGCTTGAGGGGGAAAGAGCATGAGTATAATTGTCCAAAAATATGGAGGAAGTTCAGTTGCAGATACTGACAAAATAAAGTCAATTGCAGAAAATATAATAGAAAGAAGAAAAGAAAATCCACAAATGGTAATAGTTGTATCTGCTATGGGAAAATCAACAGATGAATATATAAACTTGGCAAAAGAATTGAGTAATGAACCTAGTAAAAGAGAGCTAGATGCTTTAATGTCTACTGGAGAAATGATTTCGGCATCTTTATTATCAATAGCATTAAATGCACTTGGTTGTAAAGCCATAAGCTATAATGCTTATCAATTAAATATAAAAACAAGCGGACTTCATGGAAAATCTCAAATTGACGATATAAATGTAAATAGAATAAAGAATAGTTTAGATGAAGGGAATGTTGTAATAGTAACTGGATTTCAAGGAATCAATGAAGATGGTGATGTAACTACTCTTGGAAGAGGTGGTTCAGACACATCTGCTGTAGCTCTTGCAGTTAAATTAAATGGTAAATGTGAGATATATACAGATGTTGATGGAATTTATTTTACAGACCCAAGAAAATATGCAAAGGCAAGTAAACTTGATGAGATTGAATATGAAGAGATGCTTGAATTAGCAAGTTTAGGAGCACAAGTAATGCATTCAAGAAGTATAGAACTTGCACAAAAATATGGTGTTGAAATTTATGTTGGACGTACATGTGGTACAGTAAAAGGAACATATATAAGAGGGGGAAAAGACATGAAATTAGAGGATAAAGTAATAACAGGATTAGCTACTAGTGATGATGATAGTTCTATAACAATAAAAGATTTTAAAGTAGAAAATATATCTAGTTTATTTGAAGATATAGCAACTATGGGAATAAGTGTGGATATGATAAGTCAAACTGCACCTATTTTAGATAAAATAAGTGTGTCATTTACAGTTCCAAAAGAAGAATTAGGAGAGTGCAAAAAGATAGTGTCTAAATATACAAATGAAGAACATGTAGTAATTGATAATAACATCACTAAATTCTCTTTAGTAGGTCTTGGTATGAAAAATACTTCTGGAGTTGCTGCTAAAGTATTTAAGATATTTAATGAAAATGGTATAATGGTAAAACTTATAACTACATCAGAAATTCGTATAACTTGTGCCATAAATTCTGATGATAAACAAGTAGCTATTGAGAAAATAGCAGAAGTATTTAATATATAAAACTTAGGGAGGATATTATGAAACTTCATGGAACTATGACTGTAAAAGACAATGAATTATATATTGGAGGTGTAAGCTGTCTAGAGCTTAGTAAAAAATATCAAACTCCATTATATGTATTTGACGAAGACTTAGTAAGACAAAACTGTAGAGAATATATAAAATATTTTAAGGCTAAAGATGGAAAAAATAAAGTTGCTTATGCAGGTAAGGCATTTTTACCTCTTTATATGTGTAATCTTATAAATGAAGAAGAGATGTGTTTGGATGTAGTTTCAGGAGGGGAACTATATACAGCTTATAAATCAAATTTTCCTATGGAAAAAGTTTTCTTTCATGGAAACAATAAAACTGAAGAAGAAATAAATATGGGATTAGATTTGGGAGTAGGTAAGTTTGTAGTAGATAATTTCTATGAGTTAGATTTAATTGAAAAATTATGTGAAGAGAAGGAGAAAACTCAAGAAATATATTTTAGAATAACACCTGGTATAGAAGCTCACACACACGATTATATAAAAACAGGTCAAATAGATTCTAAATTTGGTTTTGCTTTAGTAAATGGAGATTTGTTTAGAGCAATAGAAAAATTGAATGATTATACAAATATTAAATTGGTAGGTCTTCATGCTCATATCGGTTCACAAATATTTGATGTAGAACCATACATAGATACAGTAGATATAATGATGAACTTAGTAAAAGAAATAAAAGAAAAATTTAATATACAGCTGACAGAAATTGACTTAGGCGGAGGTGTAGGTGTTTATTATAGTAAAGGTGATAAACCTAAAACTATAAGAGAATTCTGTGAAACTATAATCACTAAAGCAGAAAATTCTTGTAAAGAACTTGGAATAGAAGTACCTACATTGGTAATAGAACCAGGAAGATCAATAGTTGCAAATGCAGGAAGTACATTGTATACAGTAGGTTCAATAAAAGATATAAAAGATGTTAGAGTTTATGTAAGTGTAGATGGAGGTATGACAGACAATGTAAGACCTTCACTATATCAAGCTAATTATGAATGCAGTATTGTAAATAAGATTAACCATGAGACCATGAACCATGTAACAATAGCTGGTAAATGTTGTGAAAGTGGAGATATATTAATTGGAGATATAGATATAATGGATATAAAAAGTGGAGATGTACTTATAACAACATCAACAGGTGCATATGGATATTCAATGTCTTCAAATTATAATAAAATACCAAGAGCAGCAGTAGTGTCAGTATTTGATGGAGATGACAAGATAATTTGTAAAAGACAAAGTTATGAAGACTTATTATCTTTAGAAGTATAGAAGAAGAATTAAATATTAAATTTTAAAATAAGTAGATTAGACGATATATCTATAGATTTAAACTAATTTTTAGTTTGTTATAGTTATTCAAGTCATATCTACTTATTTTCTGTTTTATTAACAATTTTCCTGTAATAAATATAAAATATTTTAAAAACTTCCTGATTATGATAAAATTTAAAGTATATGACAAGGAGGGATTTAATGAGAGGAAGAGTAATTTTATTGATATCGATATTATCTATATTTCTTGTAGGATGTTCATTTAATAAAAAAGATGAAATAAGTTCAACTGAGCAAGGAAAAATATATTTAGAGAAACATGACTATAAAAAAGCTATGGAAGCATTATCCTCTGCATTAGAAGAAGATAGCGCTAATGAAAATGCAAGAGCTATGTATATGCAATCTATGAGAATGCTAAATGTGGATGAATTTGAAAAAGCTACAAATTATACGGATGCAATTAAAGAGCTTAAGCTTATAGAGAAAATTAAAAACGGCTCATCTGTTATTAAAAATGAAGCATCTAAAAAGAAAGAGGAATTGACTAAATTAGAAAAAGAACAGAATGAAGCAGAGGAAGAACGAAAGAAAAAGGCAAAAGACACAGCTGGAGAAGATAGGTATAGAGTGGAATCAGAAGCAAAGAAATCTTCCTATAGTGAAAAGAGTAAAAATAATAAATCTAATTCCAAAAACAAAAATACAACTTCAAACAATAACAAAGATGTAACTAACAATGATTCTTCTCAAAATCAAGAAAAACCAAATACGAGCAATCCAACACCGACACCAACTCCACCTTCATCAGAAAATAGTGGAGGGTCAGATAGTAGTGGAAATTCTCAGAACTCAAATAATCAGTAAATGTAAAGTATTACATATAAAAAATTAAGACTTTGTATCAGAAAATGAAATTAACTTTTAGCATATATTCTTTGCCAAGAGTTAATTTCATTTTTTTATAGTAATGTAATAGATAATAATTAATTTTTAAAATTATAAAAGATAAAGCTTATTGCAATCTCTTGTCAATATATTTGTCAATAGAAGTTTTTACAACAGCAGCTACAGGTACTGAAAGAAAAACACCTATAAATCCAAAAAGAGACTGTCCTATTAAAATCGCAGAAATTATCCATATAGCTCCTATTCCAACTTGATTGCCCATAACCTTTGGCTCTATGAAATTTCCATCTAGTTGTTGTAATATAAATATAAATACGATAACCCATATGGTTTTTTGTGGGCTGTATAAAATTGTCATAGCTACTGGAGGTATAGCTCCAATAAATGGCCCTAGATAAGGTATTATATTTGCTAAAAATATTATTGAAGCTAAAAATAAAGCATTTTCTATTCGAATGATAAATTGAAATCCTATAAATGCAATTATACCAATAATGAGAGAGTCTAAAATTCTACCAATTAAATAATCATAAAAAATATCATGAGTAGTTCTAAAAAATTCTATAATGTCATCAGCTTTGTTTCTAGCAGTAGAAGAATATAGCAATCTTTTAAATCCTAATGCAATTTTTTCCTTATCATATATAATATATATAGATAATATAAAGCCCATTACCATACTAAATAGCATAGATGATATGCTAAGTGTATAGATTAAAAAGTTTTTAGGAATTCTACTAATAAAATTACTAGCTTCTTTTAATGCATTATCTAAGCTGTGTTGTATATGAGGAATTAGAGCTTTTAAAAAATCTATGTTTGACATATTTTTTTCTATAAAATTATCTATATAATCACTGTAGATAGGCATTTCATTTATTAATCTATTTAATGTATTGGCTATTGAAGGAATTAGTAATCTAATACCAAAAGCTAAAATAATACCTATCAATATATAAGATAAAAAAATGGATAAAAGCCTATGTGTTTTAAATTTTATTTCAAAAAGCATTACAAGAGGATTTAAAAGCAAAGCGAGTAAAATAGCTAGTAAAAATGGACTAAAAAAACTTAATAATCCTTCAATGCTAGATATAAAATCTGCTGGAGTATTAATAAACTTAAAAAATAAAATTCCAATAAACACGACCATTAAATAATATTTTACATTTTCTTTTGAAATAATAATCACTTCCTTAAAATAGTGTTTAATCAGCTATTACATATTAATAGTATGTGAAAAGAAATTACAATTATTTAGGAAAATTAAATAATTTTTTGGCTTGTTTTTAATTAAGGTCTAGTATAGTATAATAATGTAACAAAATTAATGTTGATAAAAATATTAAATAACATATAATTTAAGATAAGAAAGGATTATGTATGAGAATTAATAAATATATAGCTTCTTGTGGAATTGCATCTAGAAGAAAAGCAGAAGAAATCATTCTTGAAGGAAGAATAAAGGTAAATGGAAATATAGTAAAAGAGCTATCTTTTAATATTGATGAAGAAAAAGATATAGTAGAATTTGATAATAAAGCAGTAAAGCCAAGCGAAAATTATGTCTATATAGTATTGAATAAGCCAGAAGGTTATATAACTACTGTAAAAGATCAGTTTAATAGAGCAAGTGTAATAGATATATTAAAAGATGTAAAGGAAAGAGTATATCCAATAGGGAGGTTAGATTATGAAACAAGTGGGCTTTTGATACTTACTAATGATGGAGATTTAACATATAAACTTACTCATCCAAAACATGAAATTAATAAAACTTATGTGGCAAGTGTAAAAGGAATTATAAATAAGGATGAAATAAAAAATTTTGAAAAAGGACTAAAAATAGAAGATTATACAACAGCACCTGCTAAAATCAGAGTAACTAAGGAAAATAAAGAAAAGAATTATTCAGTATGCGAAATAACTATACATGAAGGAAGAAATAGACAAGTAAGAAAAATGTGTAAGGCTATAAATCATCCAGTTTTAAACTTAAGAAGAATTTCTGTAGGGAAAATAGTATTAAAAGATATAAAAGTTGGTGAATATAGATACTTAACAGAAGATGAAATAAAATATTTAAAATCAATAAAATAACATGAAAATGAAATGAAGTTAATAGTAGGGAGAAATAATATTATGGCATATGCAAAACATTTAACTAAAATTACAGATATAAATAAATTTTATTTAGAAAATATTATTAATAAAGGTGATGTAACAATAGATGCTACCATGGGAAATGGTTATGATACAAAGTATTTGGCTGAAAAGGTTGGAGAAAAAGGCTTTGTATATGCTTTTGATATACAAGAAGAAGCTCTAAAATCTACAAGAAAAAAATTAGAAAAAGAAGGATATATAGATAGAGTAAAATTAATACTTGATGGTCATGAAAATATCGATAAATATGTAAAAGAAGAAGTTTCATGTGTTTTATTTAATTTAGGATATCTTCCAAGAGCAAAACATCTAATTATAACTAAACCAGATACAACTTTAAAAGCTATAAAGTCTAGCTTAGAAATATTAAAAGAAAATGGAATAATAAGTATTGCTATATATACAGGACATGATGGAGGGCAAGAAGAAAAAGATAGTATATATAATTTTGTAAATAATTTAAATCAAGATGAATTTAATGTTTTAGAATCTAAATTTTTAAATCAAGTCAATAACCCACCACAATTGATTTTAATTGAAAAGAAAAAATCACAATAAACACTAAAAAAAACTTGACAAGATTCTATTAAGAGTTAATATATATATTGTAACCTTTTAAAAACACTTTAAATAATAAGTATATGATAATTTACTTTTAAAGTAAGTAATGTACTTAAATATGCAAAATAAAATATTTAACTTTTAAATGAGTAAAAATTGAAAATTTTAAAAGAAATATTGAATAAATCTTAAAAAATGCAAGGAAAGATGGTATAATAAATTTAATCGAAAATACTATGTGAAGTATAAGGTACAGAAAAGTTAGAATTTTATGAGTTTAAGAAGCTGAGATAAAAACTAAAATAATAAAATTTTTAGAAAAAATATTAGTAGTGATAAAAAGAAAATAGTTTATATAACTAAAAGGAGAAAAAAATGGAAGAAACAAATGAAATGAAAGATAGTAAACATTTGATATCAAATATACAATCTCAATACACGAGGTTAAGTAAGGGGCAAAAACTTATAGCACAATATATTTTGAATAATTATGATAAAGTTGCATTCATGACTGCATGCAAATTAGGTGAAACTGTAGGAGTGAGTGAATCTACTGTTGTAAGGTTTGCAAATGCTCTAGGCTATAGTGGGTATCCAAAATTACAAGCTGCACTTCAAGAACTCATAAAAAATAAATTAACTACAGTACAAAGAGTTGAAATGGCACATGATTATTCTGATGATTTTGCAATATTGAACAAAGTTTTAAAGAGTGATATAGATAATATAAGATCAACATTAGAAGAAATTGATGAAAAAGCATTTAAGGAAGCTTCTAATAAACTTTTAAAGGCAAGAAAAATATATATACTTGGTATGAGAAGTTCTTTTGTAGTAGCTCAATACCTAGGTTTTTACTTAGATATAATACTTGATAATGTCCATATAATTAGAATGGATATGGGAGATGCATTTGAACAGATTGTAAGAATAAACGAAGAAGATGTTATAGTTGCAATTAGTTTCCCACGTTATTCAAAAAAATCTTATCAAATTGTCAATTATGCTAAGGAAAAAGGAGCACATGTAATTTCATTAACAGATAGTTTATTTGCACCAGTAGCAGCACTTGCAGACAATACTCTTTTGGTTAAGAGTAATATGGCTTCATTTGTAGATTCACTAGTTCCAGCACTTAGTATTTCAAATGCTCTTGCAATCTCTGTTGGTATGAAAGAAAAAGAAGATATTAAACAGCACTTCGATGACTTAGAGCAAATCTGGAAGAGATATTCTGTATACGAGTAAAGTTTATATATTAATAAGTATGATTAATTATTAAAAATCTCAAATCCATCAGTTTTTGAGTAAAAATACTATAAAAAACTGACTGACATTTAACTGACAGTCAGTTTTTTTATTTAAATAAAATTTTGCTTAAATTATCAATAAAAAAAGACTCTCAAAAGAGTCTTTCCCGAAAAATCTATATATTATAATATAGTTATATTTTCTGCTTGAGGACCTCTAGCGCCTTTAACTATATCAAAGCTTACTTGTTGACCTTCTTCTAATGATTTAAATCCTGAAGTTTGTATAGCTGAGAAATGAGCAAATACATCATCTCCACCTTCTATTGATATAAACCCAAATCCTTTTTCATTATTAAACCATTTCACTATTCCATTATTCATTAAAAATACTCCTATTAACCTATATCAAGATATACTTGATTTAATTGTGTATTACCACAAATACTATTATATCATAGATTAATAGGAATGTCTATTCAATTATATTTTTTAGTTAACATTTTTGGTTATTATTAGTCTTAAAAATATATTTTTAAGACTGTCTGACATAACTCATAATTTAATTTATAAGTCTTAGTCCCTATAGCTTTGCGTCACTAAATTTCTCTAGTTTTGCCGATTTAGTTTTATTCTACAACTACAATAATACATTAGAATGAGTTATTATTCAACATTCTTGTTTTAAAATCAAATAAATTTAAAAATAGTTTACTTAAATTTTTAAATCATATCTAAAATAATTTAGGAGTACCTTTAAATTTACTTACTTTCATTATAGAGAATACTTATCATAGTATGTACATTTGAAGATGCAATTTTAATTTACTATTTTTATAATATATAACATATATGGGTAAACTATGTAACAAGGTAAAGAGGAGGTATAAATATATGGAAAATTCAATGTTCTGTTATCAATGCGAGCAAACTGTTGGTGGAAAAGGATGTACAAAAATAGGGGTTTGTGGTAAAACGCCAGAAATAGCAGCACTTCAAGACTTATTAATCTATCAATTAAAAGGTATAAGTTGTTATGCTAAAGTTTTGTTAGATAATGGAGAAAAAATAGATAAAGATATAGTTTCTTTTGTAGAAAATAGTTTATTTACGACTTTAACAAATGTAAATTTTGATGGTGATGTACATGAAAATATGCTAAGAAAATCACAAGAAATAAAGCAGAGATTAAGAGAAAAAATTAAAGAACCTATTGTAAACAATGAGTATGCTGAATATAATTTAAGTGAAACAAGAAGTCAAATGATAGAAGATGCTAAAAGAGCTGGAATAATGTTTGATGAAAGTTTAAACCCTGATATACGTTCACTAAGAATGACAATACTTTATGGATTAAAAGGAATAAGTGCTTATGGGCATCAGGCTAGAGAGCTTGGATATTATAATAATCAGGTAGATGAATTTTATTTTAGAGCATTATCAGCAATTACAGATGATGATATTTCTTTAGAAAACTTAATAACATTAACTCTTAAGACGGGTGATATGAGTGTTGCTGTAATGCAAAAACTAGATGAAGCTAATACTACCATTTATAAAAATCCAGAACCTCATAAGGTAAATGTAAAAATAAAAAAAGGACCTTTTATAATAGTTTCAGGACATGATTTAAAAGATTTGGAAATGTTACTTAAACAAACAGAAGGAAAAGGGATAAATATATATACTCATGGAGAAATGATTCCTTGTCATGGATATCCAGAATTAAATAAATATACTCATTTAGTAGGGAACTTTGGAGGAGCATGGCAAGATCAACAGAAGGAATTTGATTCTATACCAGGATGTATACTGATGACAACAAATTGCTTAATGAAACCAAGAGATTCTTATAAAGATAGAATTTTTACAACTAGTGTCGTCGGATGGGATGGTGTAAAATATATAGGTAAAAGTGAAAATGGAGAAAAAGATTTTAGTGAAATAATAAATAAAGCACTAGAACTTGGTGGGTTTGAAGAAAGTGAAGAACCATATGAAATATTAGTAGGATTTGGACATAATGCTACATTAAGTAATGCACCAGCAATAGTAGATGCAGTTAAATCTGGAAATATAAGACATTTCTTCCTTATTGGAGGATGCGATGGTGCAAGACCTGGAAGAAACTATTATACTGAGTTTGCTAAACAAGTTCCTAAAGATTGTATAATTCTTACACTTGCATGTGGAAAGTATAGATTTAATAAATTAAACTTTGGTGAAGTAGCGGGGTTTCCTAGGTTGTTAGATGTTGGTCAATGTAATGATGCTTATTCAGCAGTAAGAATAGCCTTAGCTTTAGCTGATGCATTTGATACAGATGTGAATAGTCTTCCTCTCTCAATAATATTATCATGGTATGAGCAAAAAGCTGTGGCAGATTTATTAGCATTATTATCACTAGATATAAAAAATATTTATTTAGGGCCAAGTTTACCAGCCTTTATAAGTCCAAATGTACTACAATACTTAGTTGATACATTTAATTTAATACCTATTAGTACACCTGAAAAAGATTTGGCAACATGTCTAAATGTTCCACTAAAATAATAAAAGCTATAGGTGATAATCAAAAAGAGTGTTTTAGACACTCTTTTCTTAATCATCTTCTACATATTCAAGTATATCACCTGGTTGGCAGTCTAAAGCTTTACAAATTTCATTTAGAGTGGTGAATCTAACAGCTTTTGCTTTACCAGTCTTTAAAATTGATAAATTAGCATTTGTAATATCTATTTTTTCAGCCAAATCTTTAAGTGATATTTTTCTTTTTGCCATCATTACATCTAGATTAACTATAATTGCCATAATATCACCTCTATATCGTTAAATCGTTATCTTCTTTTATTTTTATAGCTTTATTAAATGTTTCAGCAATTACAAAACACATTAGTGAAAAGATAAAAGAGATGACCATAAGTGGTGAAATTCCTCCATTATCAGTTCCAAATATTTTTATAGGACCAGCATTTACACTATAACCATTGATACATTCAATTATAGTATTTATCAATAAGCAATATCCCATTATTTTAAATCTCTTAACATTTTCAAGTATAAAAGGTGAGTATTTAGTGCTATTAATTATAAAAGTTAGGAATAAAATAACTATATAATAGTCAGAAAAATAAACAATTCTAACAATTGTAATAATCAATTTTTCAAAGCTAAAATTATACAAAGATATGGGTATCATACATAAGAATATTATACCTGTTGCAGCCATACTTACTAACATAATGTACAAAAACACTGTTAGAATATTTCTAAAAAATTTTGTACTCATAAATACCATCTCCTTAATATAGGTTATATTATTGATTATAATATATAATTTATTGTTTTTCAATAAAAAAATATTGATTAAAATATAAAAATATTATTGTATATATAAATAAAAATATTAAGGTGGTAAGTTTATATGAAAAAGAATATAAGTTCTAAAATATTAAATAATATTATGCTAGTTGGAATAATTTTAGCTTTATTATCGCTTATTTTAATGATACTAAAATAAAGTGAATTGATAGAATAATTATTCTAATTTATAGATAAATAGTAATAATGAAATTATCTTCATTCAAATAAAGTATTTGTCCATTTATTTAATACTTTTAATTGCTCTTGTGTATTAAACCAATGCTCCCCGTTTTCTATAACTGTTAAATTACAATTAAAATGGCGTGTAAATTTATCTACCACACTTAGTTCTGTAAGTTCGTCATGTTTACCATATAGTATTCTTGTTGTAGTGTTCCATTTAGTAATAGGATGTTTTTTGACATATTGCAGATATTCCCATGAAAGTGTATGACCAAATGAAGTTGGAATAATTAGTTCATGTTTAAGTTGTTCTTCTGATACATTTTCCCAAAGCATCATATTAGAAATAAGCTGTTGCATATCGAGAATTGGAGATACAAAAACACACTCTTCCAGATTCTCATTTTCAAAACTTAACATACTAAACCATGCACCAATACTATTTGCATATAATGCAATTTGATTCCAATTAGATTTTGCATATTTCATTATAGCTAATAACTCTGGAACAACATTCCATGGGTCAAACGAAATGTTTTCTTCTTTACGTTCTCCATGTTTAGGTAAATCAATGCTTAAAACCTGCCATCCATGATTAACAGCGATATTAGCAAAACTTTCGGCTTCTTCTTTATAACCGCATTGTCCGTGTATATAAATATACAATTTGTTTGAAGGATTTCCCCAAAGAATTGAAGGAATTCCATGAATTTGAAAATATTTCTTTTCCATAAAAATCTCCCTTCAGTTTAATATATAGTATCTATTGATATATCTATTAAACTATAAAATTATACTGTAATATTCTAATTTAATTAGTTATAATACTAATATAGTTAGTATTATATTAAACTAAAATTAAATTGTCAACATTGCACTCAATATAAAGTTTTTTATAAGTCTTAATTGTTGACGAAGCTAATTAGATTAGTTAAACTAATAAAGTAATTAATTTTAGTTGAGAGAGGTATAATCATGCGTGTTAGTAGAGATATAGTAATACAGGTAGCATCTGATATAGCTGATAAAGATGGGCTTAACAAGCTTTCTTTAAAAGTTGTTGCAGAAAAACTAAGTATACGTACACCTTCTTTATATAATCATATAGAAAGCTTAGATGATTTGTTGAGAGAGGTTGCTCATAATGGTATGAGGAAAATGAATAAACAGATGGAGAAAGTTGCTATTGGTGATTCTGGAGATACAGCTATAAAGTCTGTAAGTATTGCATATTTTAATTTTATAATTGCTCATCCTGGGGTTTATGAAACAATTCAATGGGCTATTTGGCATGGGAACAAAGAAACATCAGAGATATTTGAAGAATATAAATCGCTATTAGGAAAACTTATTCTTTCTTGTAATTTAAGAACAAAGAATATAGATGAAGTATTAAATTTGTTGATGAGTGTGATTCATGGATATTCAACTTTGCAACTTGGAAAAGCTCTTTTAGATTCAGAAGAAGCCATAAAAAGTTTATCTGACACTGTTGATACTGTACTATTAGGTATTCATAAAAAGTATGACTAAATATATCGCTAAATATTAATGTAAATGATAGAATTAATAATCAACATTACATATATATCAATAAATTATAATATAGTTGATTTAATTAATAGATTGGATTAGAAAATAAGAAGTAAAAAAATAAATATTAATGTCTTTGCTAGAAGATTCTTTCAAAGTATATTACTTAAAACTTAAAGAAAAATAGTGTACTTTAAAAATTTAATCTAAAAGCAAATCAACTTTAAAAACTTTAAGTGGATTTGCTTTTGATATATTTCTTTGTTAAATTAATTTGATATTGATAGTTTCATTGGAGTAAAACGTATACCATTGACAATCTGTTCAGCATTAGTATTTTTAAATCCTAATTTATGGTAAACTTCAACAGCATAAGGGGATGAATTTACAGTTACTTCAGTTAAATCATCTATGTTTTCAGTACAATACTTTACACCTATATCCATTAATTTTTTTGCAACACCACATTTGTGATAATTTTTATCTACAAATAACATACATATATGATTTAGGTCTCTGATAGCTAAAACCCCAATTAACTTTTCACAATCAAAACAGCCCCAAAAGAAAATAGATTTTTCTTTGACTTTTTCAATAATAGAGTTATATTCTATAAATTCATGGAATGACTTAATTCCTTCAACACAATAATCTGGAGACTCAAATTCTTCAAATACATTCCAAATTAAATTTAATGCACTTCTAATATCAGGTTCTTTTAATTCTCTTATTAGGTACTTTTCACACATTATAAACAACACCTCTATTATTAAAAATTTTTCTTATAATTATATACCTTAAATATATTTATTTCAATATAAATTGTTTTATTAAATTTGAATTTAAAGGTGATTAATAAAACAATCCATATATAATATAGTTAGAACATAAAAATTTATTTAATTTTACATATAATTTAATAATAATGATAAATTTAAAATAATTTAATATAAAATGAAAATATATATGACATATAAGTGTCATATATATAATAGTACAATTAAAGATATAGTATATATATGAAAACTATTTTGTAAAGAGAGAAGGAGAGGTAATATGCAGATTATAGATATAAATTCAAACAATATTGATAATGAACATGTATGTTGTGCAATTACTGAAAAAAAGGGAGAAAACTGTGTTTCTTCTAAAAAATATTGGATGAAAAGTAATTTTGACAAAGGTCTTGTATTTAAAAGATTAGATGAAAGAGGTAAAGTTTTTATAGAATATATACCAGCAGAAAATGCATGGTGTCCTATTACTGCAGATAATTATATGTATATTAATTGTTTCTGGGTATCTGGAAAATTTAAAGGACAAGGATACTCTAATTTATTACTACAAAAATGCATTGATGATGCAAAGTCAAAAGGAAAATATGGGTTAGTTGTACTTTCATCTGAAAAAAAGCTACCATTTTTATCTGATTCTAAGTATTTAAAATATAAAGGATTTTATATGGCAGATACATCAGAACCAAGTTATGAGTTATTGTATTTTCCATTTACTGATAATGCACCTATTCCATGCTTTAAAGATTGTGTAAAACAAAGTAAATCAAAGGAGAATGGGATAGTTTTATATTACAGTAATCAGTGTCCACATACTGCAAAATATGCTCCTATTTTAAAAAAAATTGCGAATGCTAGAGGTGTTGAAGTAAATCTTATAAAATTTGAAACAGCAAAAGAAGCACAAAATGCTCCTGCACCATTTACTACATATAGTCTTTTTTTCAATGGAGAATTTATAACTAATGAGATACTTTCTGAGAAAAAAATTGAAAAATTTTTAGATAGTAAAGGTTTTTAAAACTTAATTAAAATAAGATATAAATTTAAATCTTCTAGTTTTTGTGCAATTTTTAGGTGTTTGTTTGGACATAAATGAGAATATACATTCCATGTTGTTTCAATTTTTTCATGTCATAAATGTTCTGCTATTGTTAGTATATTTATTCACTAGTCAAATTATAATATTTTACAGAATAACTAAACATTGCAACAAGATGGTTGTGTATTGTTTTTAGATATGTTTGACTGTAATTAACTTTTAATAATTAGTTTTGTCACTTTCTTACATGGGAAGGAATAATTTCATTTATTTAAAAATTTCAAAAGAAAGGAAGTAATTTTAAATCTATTGTAAGCTTTTCATTAATAGTAGTATCCTTTGCTGTTGTTTGAGTTCTTCTATATTTATTCTCCATATACTTATATTAACATTATATGTGTATGTATCAATGTTTTTTATATACTATTTGTGCTATCCATTCAACCTAAATGAGTGTGATTTCCACTCTAAATTGTAAAAGCTTCATATAAATCCTATGATATATTTAAGATATTTTTATAATAATTATAAATTTATATTAATAAACAACTGTAAAGGTGAACTTGCTTATAGTATAATAAATTAATATATTATGCAAAGAGTTAAGGAGAGATACTTATGCAGACTTTAGATGTATACATGAAAAAATTATGTCCACAATATCTAATAAAACATAGTGAAATCGTTGATGAAGTAACTGTTGATGTACGTACATCGATAGAATATGGTAGTATAGCCAAATTAGAACATAATATCTCTGTTATTAATGAAAAAGAATATGACTTCCTGCACAGGAATAAACCCATCGCAGGAATTGTTGTCTTATATGGTTTAATAAAAAATCGTAAAAAAATAAAAGATAGGCTTCTATCTATTAGCGATAATAATAGTAAAAAGATAATAATTGTTTGCTCTAGAGGTAGGCTTCGTAGTCCAATTGTTTGGATGTATTCTAGATATTTAAAAATAGATTCTAAAGTATTAATAAATGGAATACACTCTCTAAAAAATAATTCTTAAACTTATAAAAATATAGATCATTCTCGATATTATGCAACTAATTATCACATATATAGTATCAAGCTAGAATGTATATATATTTACACAAATCTATATGTATTCTCACTTGTTGTTCAACTGTGTTGAATTAATAATGATACTTTTATCAGTTAATTTCCATCAATTTTATTTTCAATAATTACAATTGTAAAATTGAGGATGTTGTAGAAATAAAAAAAGATATTGAGTAGTAAAATTTATGATACTAATATACTTTATAGCCTGTTAGAAAATATAGAACTAATAAATGAAATTTCATGTGATAGATGAGCTTTTATCAGATTAAAAAGAAAATCAGAAGAAAGACTATTGTTGTGTATGATTAAGAATTCTTTGATAACAATTTTAGTCTTTCTCTTAAAAGGAGAAAAAATGATATTAAAAACAGAAAGATTAACTCTAATTCCACTATCACTTCGTCAACTTGAACTTTGGACTTCCAATAATTCAGAATTAGAAAAGGAATTAGAATGCATTTATTGTGCAGAACCAATGACTGGTTTTTTTTATGATATTGTAAAAGGACAATTAAATATTGCTAAAAAAGATGAAAAAAATATATTGTTTTATACATTTTGGTTTATTATGTTAAATGAAAACCGTACAATTATAGGATTAGCCGATTTTAAAGATGTGCCAAATTCTTATGGTGAAATTGAGATTGGTTATGGATTAGGTGAGGATTATAAAAAACAAGGATATATGACAGAAGCTATTAAAAAGATATGTAGCTGGGGATTAAGTCAACTAAATGTTTCTTCTGTGATAGCTGAAACTGATGCTTACAATACAGATTCACAAAATGTTTTATTAAGATGTGGTTTTAAGTTATATCGTAACTCGGATACAAAATGGTGGAAATTAACAACCTAGAAAAAATTTCCAAAAATTTATAAATAATATTGACAAACTACTAAAAATAAATTATTATATAAAACAACAAGAAAAGAAATTGAAATCCTATGAAAAAGAAAGTAGCATAAAAGGATTTGATAGAGAGCTAGGGATGGTGGAAGCCTAGTAATGAATTTTATTGTGAATAGAGCTTTGGAGGAAGTTACCAGAATTAGTAGTATGGTAATTGGTGAGTCTCGCCTTAAGAGATTAGAGTGGGTAAGATTATCTTATCAATTAGAGTGGTAACGCGGGTGTATATTCGTCTCTTGGTCTTTGACCAAGAGGCTTTTTTAATTTTAAATATACATTTGCAAATACTTTTTAATTCATAAGAATTATTATAATTGTAATTTTACCAATAAGAGTGGTACCGCGGAAATTCGCCTCTTAGCATTATAATGCTAAGGGGCTTTTTATTGTTAGTTAGATAGTTTTAAACTTATATATTATCAAATGATTATTAAATAATAATATTAATTTAAAAAAATAATTCGAAATATTCTTAAAATAATTATAAAACGGAGGAAATAAAATGAGCAAAATAAAAGCTGGAATTATTGGAGCAACTGGATATGTTGGTGTAGAATTACTAAGATTACTAATAAATCATGAAGGAGTAGAAGTTACAGCTATAGGTTCAAATTCATACATTGGCAAAAACATAGTTGATATATACCCAAGTATAGGTTATGAAAACAGTATGACATGTATAGAAAACGAAAAAGTAATTGATATGTGTGATGTTGTATTTACTGCTCTTCCACATGGTGTAAGTGAAAAGTTTGCAATAAAAGCAATTGAATCTAAAAAGAAAGTCATAGATTTAGGTGCTGATTTCAGAATAAAAGATGAAAAAATATATAGTAAATGGTATGGAGTATCTTTTATAGATACAATTTTGCACAAAAAAGCTGTATATGGATTAAGTGAGATATATCAAGAAGATATAAAAAGTGCTGATATAGTTGCAAATCCAGGATGTTATCCTACTAGTATTTCTTTACCATTGATGCCATTATTAAGTTCTAAATTAATAAAAAATAATAATATAATAATTGATTCTAAATCAGGTCTTACAGGAGCTGGTAGAGAGTTATCAACAAGTAGTCATTTTACAGAAGTTAATGAGAATATAACTGCATATAAAATAGGAAAACATAGACATACTCCAGAAATAGAACAAAATCTAAGTGAAGCGTATAAAGAAGATGTAGATGTAGTTTTTACACCAAATCTAATTCCAGTAAATAGAGGGATACTATCAACTATATACTGCATAAAAGAAGATAATGTATCTATAGGTGATATACATAAAAAATTAACTGATTATTATGAATATAAAGAATTTGTAGAAATACTCCCATTAGATAAGATAACCTCTTTAAAAAATGTTGTATATTCAAATAAATGTGTAATATCAGTACATGAAAATAAAGATACATTAATAATCTGTTCAACTATAGACAACATGATTAAAGGGGCAGCAGGGCAAGCCGTACAAAATATGAATATAATGTTTGGAATTGAGGAGACTACAGGCTTAAAGCATATTGCACCAGCATTTTAGGAATAGAAAAATACTAAACTCATATAATTAGGAGGATAAAAATGGAGATTATAAAAGGTGGAGTTACAGTTCCAGAAGGGTTTGTTGCTTCAGGAATTCACTGTGGCTTAAGAAAAAATAAAGAAAAGAGGGACTTAGCTTTAGTTTATTCAGATATTTTATGTGATGCAGCAGCAGTAGTTACTCAAAATAAAGTTAAAGGAAATCCAGTTTATGTAACACAGGAGCATATTAAAAATGGAAAAGCACAAGCGATTATAGTCAATAGTGCTAATGCTAACACATTTAATGGAAAAGAAGGTCTTATAAACGCATATAAAATGGCTAAATTTACTAGTGAAAAATTAAATATTAAAGAAGATGATGTTTTGGTTGCATCTACTGGTGTTATAGGAAAACCACTAAATATAGATTTAATAGAAAAAAATATGGATGAGTTAGTAAGTAATCTCAGTAAACAAGGTCATATTGGAGCAAGAGAAGCGATTATGACAACTGACATTATAAAGAAAGAAATAGCAGTAGCAATAATGTATGGAGATAAAAAAATAACTATTGGAGGTATGGCAAAAGGTTCAGGAATGATACATCCTAATATGGCAACAACATTGGGATTTATAACGACAGATGCAAATATCGATAGCGTTCTCTTAAAAGAAGCTCTAAAAAGTGCAGTTGATAAAAGTTTTAATAGAGTTAGTGTAGATGGAGATACAAGTACTAATGATATGGTAATGATTTTGGCAAATGGAAAAGCGAAAAATGAGAGAATGGATGAAAAAGATGAACATTATCAAGTATTTTTAAGTGCGCTTACATATGTTTGTATAGAACTTGCTAAACTTGTTGCTAAAGATGGAGAAGGATGTACAAAATTAATTGAATGCTATATAAATGGAGCACTAAGTGAAGAACATGCAGTAAAGTTAGCAAAAACAGTTATATCTTCTTCCTTGGTAAAGACAGCTGTATTTGGAGCTGATGCAAATTGGGGAAGAATATTGTGTGCTTTAGGATATGCGGGTGAAGAAATAGATATGGAAAAAGTAGATATTATTTTTGAAAGCATGAAAGGATATATAGAAGTATGTAAACAGGGAAATGGGTTGGATTTTAATGAAGAAAAAGCGAAAAAAATTCTTGAAGATGATGAAATAAGTATATTAGTAGATTTGAACATGGGAAATGCTAGAGGAAATGCATGGGGATGTGATTTAAGTTATGATTATGTAAGAATAAATGGAAGTTATAGAAACTAGGAGGAAATGCTTAATGATTGATATAGAAAAAGCAAATACACTGATAGAAGCTTTACCATATATAGAAAAGCATCAAGGCAAAACTATTGTAGTTAAGTATGGTGGAAGTGCAATGAAAAAAGATGGTTTAAAAGAGTCTGTTATGGAAGACCTTGTACTTATGAGTTATGTTGGAATAAATATAGTTTTAGTACATGGTGGAGGAGCAGAAATCAATAAAATGCTTGCTAAAGTAGATATAGAAAGTAAATTTGTAAATGGGCTTAGATATACAGATGAAGAAACTATGGAAATTGTAAAAATGGTCTTAGCTGGAAAGGTAAATAAAGACTTAGTAAACAAGATACATACAAAAGGCGGAAGAGCAGTAGGGCTTTGTGGGATAGATAATAATATGATTTTATGTGACCCATATAAAAATTATGAACTAGGATTTGTTGGAGAAATAAAGAAAGTAAATGTTGAACTTATAGAATCTTGCTTGAAATCAGGCTATATTTCAGTAATTGCAACTATTGGAGTAGGAGAAGATGGTGAGACCTATAATATAAATGGAGATACAGCAGCATCAGCTATAGCTAAAGAATTAAATGCAGATAAGCTGATACTTCTTACTGATGTGCCAGGTCTTTTAAGAGATCCAGATGAAGAAAAGTCATTGATAACAGAAGTTATACTAGATGATGTTGATAAGCTATTTGATGAAGGTATAATTACTGGTGGCATGATACCTAAGATACATGGATGTGTAGACGCTTTGAATAATGGGGTAAATAGAGTTCATATTTTAGATGGAAGAGTTCCTCATTCTATAATAACAGAGTTATTTACTGATAGTGGAATAGGCACATTAATAAGAAAAGAAAATGAATAAGAAAATAAGTTAAATATAAAAAAGATTATAAACTTAAGTGAGGATGATAAAAATGAAGATAAATAACAATAATATAGTTTCAAAATGGGAGGAATATTTCATAAATACATATAGCCAACCTGATTTTATTATAGATTATGGCGAAGGTAGTTGCTTTTTTGATACTAAAGGCAATAAATATATAGATTTTACAAGCGGATACGGAGTGTCTTCTCTTGGATATAGTAATAATAATTTAAAAACTGCTTTAAAGGAGCAAGTGGACAAATTATTACATACATCAAACTTATATTTCAATGGTCCAGTATTGTCTGTAGGAGAAAAAATAATTAATATAAGTGGATTGGATAAAGTATATTTTTGTAACTCTGGAACAGAAGCAAATGAAACTGCTTTTAAAATAGCAAGAAAGTACAGTAGTGATAAATATGGTGAAGGAAGAGGGACAATCATAAGTTTAAAGGATTCTTTTCATGGTAGAACAATGATGTCTTTGATGGCAACTGGTATGGATAAGTACCATAAATATTTTTATCCACTTCCCGAAGGATTTAAATATGTAGAAAAAAACGATATTGAAGATTTTAAAAATAATATTGATTCAACTGTTTGTGCAGTAATTCTTGAAGCAGTTCAAGGTGAAGGTGGAGTTAATGTTCTTGAAAAAGATTATATTTTAGAACTTGTAAAAATATGTAAAGAAAAAGACATAGCAGTAATATTTGATGAAGTTCAATGTGGCATAGCAAGAACGGGGAAACTTTTTGGATATGAATATTTTGATGTAAAACCAGATATTGTTACAATTGCAAAAGGTTTAGGCGCAGGGATACCAATAGGAGGAGTATTAGTAAATGAAAAATTTTCAAAAGTTTTAGGAAAAGGAGACCAAGGTACAACATTTGGAGGGAATTTATTAGCTATGGTGGCAACTTCTGTTGTGTTAGATGAAATATCTAAAGAAGGATTTTATGAAGATGTGTTAGAAAAAGGAGATTATATAAGAAAATCTATTGAAAATTTTAATAGTACAATCGTAGTAAAGACAAAAGGTATGGGCTTGATGATAGGAATCGAAACTACTATTGAATCTAGCACTATAGAAGAAAAAGCTAGAAAAAAAGGATTACTTATTTTGACTGCTGGAAAGAATGTACTTAGATTTTTACCACCTTTAACTATTAGCTACAAGGAGATAAATGAAGCTCTTGAAATTTTAAAAGATATATTACTAGAAGATAATTAAGTTATTAAAAGATTCATTGTTAGGGTGAGAATTAGAGTAGATAAAAATATATGAAACTAAAAATTTTATAGCATTTAAATAAATTTACAAAAAGGGGAAAATCAATATGAATAATATAAGTTTAAAAGGAAAGAGTTTTTTAACATTAAAGGATTTTACAAAAGAGGAAATTAGATATTTATTAACTTTATCTAGTTATTTAAAAACTAAGAAGAAGGTTGGTATAAAAGGAGATTTATTGCAAGGTAAAAATATAGCATTATTGTTTGAGAAGACATCAACAAGAACTAGATGTTCGTTTGAGGTGGCTGCTCATGATGAAGGTGCTCATGTAACTTATCTAGGACCCAATGACTGCCATATGGGTAAAAAAGAATCTGTATCCGATACAGCAAAAGTTTTAGGAAGATTTTATGATGGTATAGAATTTAGAGGATTTAAACAGGAAACAGTTGAAAGTTTAGCAAAATACTCTGGAGTACCTGTTTGGAATGGCCTTACAGATGAATATCACCCAACTCAAATACTTGCAGATTTTCTAACAGTAATTGAAAATGTAGATAAAGATTTAAATAAAGTTAAATTTGTTTATGTTGGGGATGCTAGAAATAATATGGGTAACTCATTGATGATAGGATGTGCTAAAATGGGAATTCATTTTGTAGCGCTTGCTCCTAAAGAACTTTGGCCAAATGAAAAGTTAGTTGAAGATATGAAAGAAATAGCTAAAAAGTCTAAAGGAGATATATTGTTAACTGAAAATATTGATGATGTAAAGGGTGCTGATGTTATATATACAGATGTATGGGTTTCTATGGGAGAAGAAGAACAATATGAAGCGAGAATAAATCAACTTAAAGATTATCAAGTGAATATGGATATGATAAAGAAAACTGAAAATGAAAATGTTATATTTTTACATTGTCTTCCAGCTTTTCATGATTTAGAAACTAAAGTTGGTCAAGAAATTTATGAAAAGTTTGGATTATCAGAATTAGAGGTTACTGACGAGGTATTTAATTCCAAGTATTCAAAAGTATTTGAAGAGGCAGAAAATAGAATGCATACTATAAAGGCTGTTATGGTTTCTACTATGACTGATGTAAATATGAATAATAATTTAATATAAATATTTTTTAATCTAGATTTATGTTTTGATAAAAGTCATAAATATTCTAAATATATTATTAAAAATCCTCATTATATGTTAAAATAATTTATGTATTAACAAATTAAGAGGGAGGATTTGAGATATGAAAAAAATCATATTACTTTTAACAACTTTTTTATTAGCAATATCTTTGACAGCATGTTCAAGTGCAAAACCAGAAGATACAATCAATAATTTTTTTAGTAGTGCAAAGAAATTTGACTTTGAAGGTATGAACAAAGTTATGGAAAATAATGATGAAAAATATAAGGATATACTAAAAGAATTAGAAACAGAAGACCCAAGTACACAGTATGTTTTAGATTATCTAAAACATAATGCATCTAAAATAACATACACAATAAAAGACAGTGAGATTAAAGATAATAATGCAAAAATTCAAGTAGAGTGTAAGTTTGTAGATTCAACACCATTACTTAAAGAAATAGTGGCTGAAGCATTTACAAAGATGCTTGGCATGAGTTTTTCAGGTCAAGATTTAACAGATGAGAAAACAACTGAAATGTTAGTGTCAATTATGAAAGAAAAGCAAAAAAGTGTTGAAGAAACTTTTGTAACAAAAACTGTAGAGTTTGAATGTACTAAGAAAGATAATAAATGGATAATAAGTTCAGCTAATGATGCACTGGCTGATGTATTATTATCTAATCTTGTTACAGCAGGAGAGGAATTTTCTAACTCTATGAGTTAAGTTGAATATTAAATTGGAACTATAATAAAAAATGAATATATAACATTTATAAGGGATATCAGCTTTGGTATCCTTTATATTTTTAAGGTAAATAGATAAAAATCAATGGAGATATTAAAAATAATTTGAATATTTATTGTCATTATTAGAAAAATATTTACTGTATAATATATATTATTTAAAATGAGATAATTACGAATAGAATGTATAATTATAAGTAAGACATATATCTAATGGAAATGATAGATGTGATATTATTGATGAGAAATCAACTTTTATATAAATAGAATTAGAAGGTAGCAATTAGAGTTAGTTGCTACCTTTTTCATGTTTATTTTCTTTTTTTATACATCAGAATGAAGAGTATTATCGTAAAATTATTTTAGATTAAGATTATCTAGTATTTTTAAAAATATTTTTACTGCAATATCTAAATCATTCACAGTAACATTTTCATTAGGATTATGACTTATGCCTTCAGTACATCTTATAAATACCATGCCTATATCAGTTATATTATCCATTTCTTGAGCATCATGACCAGCGCCACTATAAATATAAAATGGGTTGAGATTTAAATCCACAAAACTTTTTTCTATAACTTTTGTCATTTTATCAGAACATGGTACAGGAACATTTTCAAAAGAGAGTTCACTTGTATAATTAAGTTTTCTATTTTGACATATGCGAGTTATTTCATCAAATATTTTTATTACTGAAGTATCAAGAGTTTCTTGTGAACATGAGCGGATGTCAAGAGTAAAATCAACCCTTTCAGGAACTACATTTGATGATGATGGATAGAAATTCATCTTTCCAACTGTAGCAATTAAATCAGGCGTTATCTTAGCTATATTTTCAATTGATAATACACATTCACAAGCACAACATCCAGCATCAAATCGCATATCCATTGGGAGTGTTCCAGCATGGCCAGATTTGCCATTTACTGATATTTTAAAACTCTTAAATCCTGTAATACTTGAAACAATACCAGCAGGAAGAGCATTGTTTTCTAAGACAGGTCCCTGTTCGATATGGAATTCTAAATAAGCATCAATATCTTTTCTAGGGTGTAAATTTATTAAATTTTTAGTATCAAATCCAAATTTTGTCACAGCTTCTTCAAGCGTAATTCCATTTTCATCAACAGATTTGAGTAGTTCCTCTTTAAAAGTACCAGCAAAAACTTTACTTCCCATTAGAGATGTTTCAAATCTTGTTCCTTCTTCCTCAGCAAATGCAACTAATTTAATATTAAATGGATAAGACTTATTATTATTTATAGCTTCTTCAAGTCCAATTAGAGGAACAATTATTCCTAGCATTCCATCAAATATACCTCCACATTTTACACTATCTTGATGAGATGCAACTACTAATGTAGGTGCGTTTAAGAAATTAGATTTATATGTACCTATAATATTTCCAATATCGTCAATTTCAATATCAAGATTCAAATTTTTCATCCAAGAACTTATTAATTCAATCGATTTTTTATGCTCATCAGTTAATATAAGTCTTGTAAGACCTGTTGTTGAACTTATTTTTCCTAATGTTTGTAAATAATCCATACATCTTTGTCCTAACATGGGTACCCTCCTAAAAATATAATTGTCAACTAAATTTATCAGATAATTATATTATATCAGTATATTTAGAAAATAATAGGATGTTACTGAATAAATAAATAATAAAAAAATAAAAATCCGAGTAGAAATGAATTCATAAAAAACAAAAATACTATCAAATTTTACCCTGATAGTATTTTTATAAAATCTTTTATAAAATCACTTAAATATAAAACTAGTGTTAATATATTTTACACTTCTTTTTTACAATAAATTTTTGTAGAAATAAAATATGAAATTACAAATAATAAAATCGCAATAAATGGAAGAGAATAAACTAAAGTATTAAGTATAATTTCAATAGAAATACTTGAATTAAATCTTTCCAAAAGACTTTTAAATCCTAATATTGCAGCAGTAGGAAGTAAAAAGCATGCAATCATTAATAAACTAGCTTTTTCTGTACCAAATTTATAAATAAGTGGTAAAATAAGGCTAGCAAAACATACTGAAATTGATAAAATTAATCCTGTAATAACTAAAGTATCATCTAAAACAAGTGTATTTTTAAAATATCCATTAACAATGCGAATAATAAGTGAAAAAAATACACCTATAAAGCTAAATATTAACATAGTTAAATATTTACTTAATACAATAGTGTCACGTTTGATAGGCATTGTAAGTACATAGCTATCCCATTTATTTAAATCATCATATGAAAATGTTGAAACAATCATTGTTGTACATAAAACTATAATAACACCTATAAAACTACTGTTATTTCCATCTCCAACAGAAGAGATATATCCAAATACAATCATAAATAAAATTAGAAATTTTATATTGCTTTTTAAATTAAGTAAGTCCTTTAAAATTAGTCCCTTCATTATTTATCACCTCTCACATAAAATAACATAATTTCTTCAATTGATGTATTATCAACTATAAGGTTTGGATGTTTTGTAATAAATTTATACTTATCTTTAAGTAGTACTTCATATCCAAACTGGCTTTTACGATAATATGAATAATCTTCATTTGTAAGTTTAGCAAAATCATTAGAATTACATTTTAAGATACCCATAGTATCGATTAATTCATCTTTGCTTTCGCTAAATACAATTTTCCCCTTATGTATAAATGTAATATAATCTGCTATTTTGTCCAAATCACTTGTAATATGTGAAGATAAAATAATAGAATGTTCTTCATCTTGTATAAAATCTAAGAATATATCCAATATTTCTTCTCTTACAATAGGGTCAAGTGAACTAGTTGCTTCATCTAATATTAATAACTTTGGTTTATGAGATAAAGCTACAGCAATACTAAGTTTCATTTTATTACCTTTTGAAAATTCTTTAATTAGTTTATTATTTGGAACTCTTAGTTGTTTTAAATATTCTTTAAATAGTCTATCATCCCAGTTTTTATAGATATGGCTCATAATTTTTGAGATATTATTTGTATTTAAATTCTCATGAAAGTTGCTTCCTTCAAATACGACACCAATTTGTTCTTTGATTTCTTTTTCATTTTTTATGTTATCAAGGCCAAAGATTTCAATATTTCCACTATCATAAGATATTAAATTTAAAATTGATTTTAGTGTAGTAGTTTTTCCTGCACCATTTTCACCTACAAATCCCATTATAGAGCCTTTTGGTACTGAAAAAGATACATCTTGTAATGCAAAATTTTTGTAAACTTTGTTTAGGTTTTTTATAGTTATTGCGTCCATAATTATCATTCTCCCTTATATAATAAAAGTAAAATATCTTGTAACTCATTATATGTAATGCCACTACTTTGAGCTGTATCAACTGCTTTTTGTAGATATTCTTCGATTAAACGAAGTTGTTCTTCTTTAACAAAATCCATATTTTTGCCAGATACGAAACTACCTTTACCAGTAACTGTTTCAATAAATCCATCATGTTCTAAATCACTATATGCTCGTTTTGTAGTAATTACACTTATTCTAAGTTCTTTTGCTAATAATCTCATACTTGGAAGAGCAGTACCTTCTGGCAACTCTCCACTTATAATCATACTTTTAATTTGTGTAGTAATTTGTTCGTATATTGGCTTGCCACTTGAATTACTAATAACTATATTCAATTAAACACCTCCTTAAATTGTATATATAGTATATATACATTATATAAATATATATATACTATGTCAAGTAAACTTACAAAAAAATAATTGGAAATATTATGTGTTTAGTGGTTTTACTCTGTAGAAAAGATTATTTTACTGAGCATATTAAAATTTTTAAAAAAAATTTACAAATATTATTCAAAAATCTTACCAATAAATTGAAAATACTGATTTTAAAAAACAATAAAGTTTAGCTTATAGATAAATAAAAGTTTAGCTTATAGATAAACTTTTGCTATTTTTGTTTTTGACATACATATTTTTTTGTAATATATTTATATTATCAATTAGAGATAAGGAGAGTGAGAAGAGATATTTAATTTAGATAAGGCATTAAAAAAAGATTTAAATCAAGAATACACAGAAAGTAGAAATTTGGTTATGAACAAAAGTAAATATATGAATGTTTGCTTTAAAAATTATATCAAAGTGGCAGAAGGAATGTATACTAAAAGAGATTTAATTCCAATAAAATTGATAAATTCTATGGATAAAAATAATAAGATTAGGAAAACACTACATGAATTATCTTGCGAATTTGAATATCCAAAGACTTCCTTGTCTTCATTGTTTACAGAACTAAAAAAATTAGATTTTTTACAGAAAGTAAAAAATGGTGAGTATATGATAAATCCACATATAGCATATAAAGGAAATAAAGCTGATAAAGAAAGTTTACTAGAAGAATATAATCAGATAAAAAGACCTAATAAGGTTAGTAAATAAGGAAGAAGGTTTTTATATGAGTTTAAAACTTGATAGAAATGTTCTACAGTGGTTTGATTATGTATTTGAAAATGAAGAAACTAGTTTGAGATATTATAATTTTGAATGTACATTAAAAGAGATTAGCCCCACTAGTTTAAACAGAGTAGCATTTATATTAGAAAAAAATAATTCTGAATACTGGAAGTTGTATTTTGAAATACCAGCTGAAGTTACTTTGAAACTTAAACAAAACATTCATCCTTTATTTAGAGAGTATATATATGAACAAATATCACTGTATAACGATAATCAAATTTACAATTTTGTAAATTCAAATTTATTAAAAGTGTTTAATAATATTGCAATTTACCAATATAATCTTTTAGAAAATCTATATACTATTGATTTTAGAAAGAGTTTTATAGATAAGTGCCAATATTTGTTAATAGGTGAAAAAAGACTTATAGATGAAGATTTATATCTAAGAGCAAAATCAAAAGAAGTGTTTGATTTTTTTAATTCAGATGGAACCTTTAATCTGACATTAAGTTTTGACATACAAAAAAATGAAAGTTTGCTTGATAGTCTTTTAGAGCTTAGAAAATCAATAATCATAAATGAGAGAATTTAATTTATTTGGATATAATATTAAAATGGAGGGATTTATATGGACGTAGAAAAAATGACTTTAAGAGTTCAAAAAAGTTTAAATGAGGCTTATAATGAAGCAGTAAAAAATCATAACCAACAAGTAGATGTAATTCATCTTTTTTCAGCACTTATTAATCAAGAAGATGGATTAATACCAAATATAGTAGAAAAGATGAATATATCAATAGATTCTTTAAGAAATACTGTAAACTTTGAAATGGATAAACTTCCAAAAGTATATGGAGAAGGAGCAGATTCACAAGGAGTGTCAGCTACTAGAAAAATAAATGAAGTACTTATAAAAGCAGAAAGTATTTCTAAAGAATTTAAAGATTCATATATAAGTGTTGAACATGTTATGCTTGCAATGATGGAAACAGAATCAAAATCAGTTGTTGGTAAAATATTGAAACAATATAATATAAATAAAAATGATTTTTTAAATGTTTTATCACAAGTTAGAGGTAGTCAAAGGGTAGAAACGCAAGACCCAGAAGGAACATATGATGCACTTGCTAGATATGGAACAAATTTAGTAGATTTAGCTAAAAAAAATAAATTAGACCCTGTAATTGGAAGAGATGAAGAAATAAGAAGAATTATAAGAATTTTATCAAGAAGAACAAAAAATAACCCTGTATTAATTGGTGAACCAGGTGTAGGTAAAACTGCGATAGTTGAAGGCTTAGCAGAAAGAATAGTAAGAGGAGATGTACCAGAAGGATTAAAAGATAAAATAGTATTTTCTCTTGATATGGGTGCATTGATTGCTGGTGCAAAATATAGAGGAGAATTTGAAGAAAGATTAAAGGCTGTCTTAAAAGAAGTTCAAAGTTCTGATGGAAAAATCATTCTATTTATAGATGAGATTCATACTATAGTTGGTGCTGGTAAAACAGAAGGCTCAATGGATGCAGGTAACCTGATTAAGCCTATGCTTGCAAGAGGAGAGTTAAATTGTATTGGTGCAACTACTTTTGATGAGTACAGAAAATATATAGAAAAAGATAAAGCACTTGAAAGACGTTTCCAACCTGTAATTGCAGAAGAACCTACTGTTGAAGATACAATATCTATACTTAGAGGACTTAAAGAAAGATTTGAGATACATCATGGAGTAAGAATTCATGATAATGCTATTGTAGCAGCAGCAAAACTTTCTCATAGATATATACAAGATAGATTTTTACCAGATAAAGCAATAGATTTAATAGATGAAGCTGGAGCTATGATTCGTAGTGAAATAGATTCATTGCCAACAGAATTAGATGTGGTTAGAAGAAAATTATTTACACTAGAAACTGAGAGAGAAGCTTTGCTTAAAGAAAATGATGATAAGAGTAAGACAAGATTAGAAGATATTCAAAAGGAAATAGCAGAGTTAAAATCTAAAAATGATGAAATGACTGCTAAATATGAAAAAGAGAAGAGTCAAATACTAGATATCAAAAATTTAAAATCTCAATTAGATGAAGCTAAAGGAAAAGCTGAAAAGTACGAAAGAGAATATGATTTTAACAAAGCAGCAGAGGTTAAATATGGTGAAATACCTAAATTAGAAGAGCAAATAAAGAAATATGAAGAAAGTATGAATGATGGTTCTGAAAACTCACTTTTAAAAGAAGAAGTTACAGAAGAAGAAATATCTAATATTGTATCAAAGTGGACAGGTATACCAGTAACTAAATTAGTCGAAGGTGAAAGAGAAAAGCTACTTAAGCTAGAAGATGAACTTCATGAGAGAGTTATTGGACAGAATGAAGCTGTTACAGCAGTTTCAAATGCAGTAATACGTGCAAGAGCTGGCCTAAAAGATGAAAGAAAACCAATTGGTTCATTTATATTCTTAGGGCCTACAGGAGTTGGAAAAACTGAACTTGCAAAAACTCTTGCTAGAAATTTATTTGATAGTGAAGACAATATAATTAGAATTGACATGTCTGAATATATGGAAAAACATGCTGTATCAAGATTAGTAGGACCTCCTCCAGGATATGTAGGATATGAAGAGGGCGGACAACTTACAGAAGCAGTTAGACGTGCACCTTATTCTGTAATATTATTTGATGAGATAGAAAAAGCACATGAAGATGTATTTAATATGTTTTTACAAATATTAGATGATGGTAGACTTACTGATAATAAAGGTAAGACTGTAGACTTCAAAAATACTCTTATAATAATGACCTCTAATATAGGAAGTAATTATTTATTAGAAGCAGGTGGAAATATAACAGATACTACTAACAGTCTTGTAATGAATGAGATGAAGCATAGATTTAAACCTGAATTTCTAAATAGAGTAGATGATATTATAATGTTTAAACCTTTAGACCAAGATAATATCAAGAAAATTATAGACATATTTATGGAAGATTTAAAAAATAGATTAAAAGAAAAAGATATTTCTATTGAGGTTACAGATTCAGCTAAAGATGTAATGGTGAGAGAAGGTTATGACCCTGTGTATGGTGCAAGACCTCTTAAGAGATATATAGGAAATACATTAGAAACTATAATTGCAAGAAAACTTATTGCTGGAGATATATATAATGGATGTACTATAGTTATAGATGGGCAAGATGAAAATATTGAAGTTTTAGTTAAGTAATAAAAGTCAGTAGAGCAAAATGTATGGTTTGATACATCACGCTCTACTGACTTTCTTGTTCATTAATGTTAATTAATTTATATATTTATGGTTTTAATAAGGAAAATATAATTAGTTTTATTATTTATATAATATAGGGTATTAATTGATTTTATATAAAACAAATATTTTTAAACATAGTAAGGTTTTTTTAGTAAAAGTTGATAAAATATATGATATAAATAAGTAAAACTATTAATCATAACTGAAGATAAAAATAAATATGGAAGGATATAGTGCTCAATGAAAAATATATTTTACTATGAAACTAAAATTGGGAAAATAGGAATATCAGAAGAAAATAATTACATTACAGATTTATTCTTTGGGATACAAGAATTATCTTGTGAAAAATATACAGTTAAAGAGACTAAAATTATAAAAGATGCAAATAAACAACTAAGTGAATATCTAAATGGTGATAGAAAAAAATTTGATTTACCATTACATCCATCAGGAAGTGAGTTTAGTAAACAAGTGTGGAGTGAACTTTGTAAAATTCCATATGGAGAAACAAGAACTTATCTAGAATTAGCGAATACAATCAATAGACCTAAATCATATAGAGCAGTGGGGTTAGCCAATAGTAAAAATCCTATTTCTATTTTTATACCTTGCCATAGGCTTATTGGTTCTAATGGAAGTTTAAGAGGTTATTTGGGCGGAATAAAAACAAAGGATTATTTATTAAAACTGGAAAGTGAAAATAAATAATAGAATTATATAGTAAGTACATATTGAAAAGATAATACTTATAATGAAAATAGTTTAAAGCTAAATAAATTTTACTACACAAATATAAAGTGAATAACATAAATAAAAGATAAATAGTATTCTGTGAGAAAAATTTGAAGTGTAGTCAGGTAAATCTAGCCTCTTTAGAAAGTGGATTTTAATTACGTTTATAAATGGTAAAAAAATACTGATAATGATAGTTAGTAAACTATAATTATCAGTATTTTTTATACTTTATCAAGTACTAAAAAGTAGATTAAATAAACATAAAAATTTATATATTTATACAAAATTTTATAATAAGAATTATCTTAAAAAATATATAAAAACATAAAAAATATACAAAATTCTACAATAATAGATTTTTTTGTTATAATTACGAGTTTTTTATTGCATCTGTAGAATAAAAGTATTATTATATAGTTAAGATAATTATCCAAGAAAATTTTGGATAAGAGAAAAATATTTTATGAAATGAAAAAATCATAATTACATAATTTTTATTAAAAATTTGTTGGGAATCTTTGAATAAAATTAAGAACATAGGTTCGCTGGGGGATGGTGTATGTGGAAAAATCAAATACTACTATTATAAGAAAGGAAAAAATTAAAGACACAGGAATTAAATTAGATTTTTTATTGAGTGTAGATATTGATTTTTATGAACTGTTATTAGAAATATTGGAAAAAGTAAAAGAAGAGAACTAATTCTCTTCTTTTAAAAATCTCTTTATATAAGCATTATCAATCATTTTTTCTATAGCCTCTCTATCTTCTTCTTCAAGTGAATATATCTTTTCTAAAAGTTGCTTTGTTTTTTCACTAACTGATAAACTTTCTATTATTAATTTGTCTTCTCTATTTATTTTTGTATTTTCATTTATACCTAATAAATAATCTGTAGATGTCTTCAGTGATTTTGCTAATCTTACTATTATTTCACTTTTAGGTTCTCGCAGATTATTTTCATAACGTGATAAACTAGCTTCAGTTATACCAACTTTAGTAGCAAGTTCCTTTTGATTTATATTCAACTCTTTTCTTAGCTTTGCTATTCTATCTCCTAAACTTTCCATATGTACATCACTCCTTACCGAAATTATAAGTTATTTTGCTGAAAAGTAAAATAAAATTACCAAAAATATATAAAAAAAGAAAAAAGATAAGAAAAAAGATTGATAATTACCGTTTGTATATATATAATATAAATTATACAAATGGTAATTTATGGAGAGGTGATATGTTGAATGGAAACAAATCAAAATTAAAAATGATGCTATAAAAAAATAATGAAAATATTAAAAATAAATCCTATAATACATTTATTTGAAGAAAATATAAAAATAAGTTTATAGAAAAGAGATATATATGTTGTAAAATATTGTGTTTTGATATAGATGATTTAATATACAAATGATTTGAATAAAAATTTTTATTAATACAATTACCAAATGTATAAATCGACATAGAAAGGGTGGTAAGGATAAGTTTTACTAAGTGAAATAGATTATATAATGATGTTGGAATAATCAACAAATGATTTATTATGGAAATAAAAAAGAGAACTAATTAGCAAGGCTTTTAGGATTAAAGAAACTCTCAAAAGAGAAAGATGGTATATAAATATGTAATGGTAAAAGTTTTAATTATGTCAAAATAGTATATAACAAGGAAATGACTTAAAAATAAATTAAATATATTGGAGAATTTGAAATGATAATAATTAGAAGCCAGGATAAAACTAATTTAATGAAAGTTAGTAAAATTGAAATAAATGATAATCAAATATATGTAACATTTGAAGATATGTATAATACTAGGAAGATAGGATGTTATGAAAGTAAAGAGAGAGCAATACAAGTATTAGATAAGATACAAAATTTTATTGAGAATGGCACTGAATATGATTATATAACTGCTAATAAAGTTAGATGTAATGTAAATCGAATATTTCAAATGCCAATTAAGTAAGGTTATTATATTAGGCTATTCAGATTTGAAAATTATTCTAATAATTTTGTTGAAAGTGATTATAATTAAAATTTATTTTAAATATTGTTTTTGCTATAATCAAGCAGAAAAGTGAAAATAGGTATTATCAATAAGATAAAAAGTTATTGTTAAATATATTAAAGAATAAAATACCCTGTTCTTAAGGTAGTAAGAATGGGTATTTTATTTGTACATAAATATTAAGATAAAATGTAAAGCTAATAGATACATTAAATTATCTAATAAGTGATATAAAAATTATACAATAGAAATTCTCCTAAAACAGCTAATATTAAGTACATAATAGCTTCATTTTTAGGGAGGTTAATAGTTTTTCTATTTGTATCATCATCAGCTTCAACAGCAATTTCATCTTGAAGAATCTGTTCATATCGATGTGCAAAGATAGTCTTTTTACTTATATAATTAAATAAATTATCTATACATATCCATATGAAGTATCCCAAAATAGCACCTAGAGTATTCATCATCAAATCATCAATATCTGTGGTTCTATGATTAAATAATTGACAAATCTCAATTGCCAATGAAAAGCTTAGTCCAGTACATAATATGCTAATAAAATTTCTAAATCTTTTCCAAATCAAAGGAAGTAAAAATCCTAAAGGCATAAACATGATGATATTTAGAATGTAGGTTAAAGCACCACTTGAACTAAATGGAATTAAATTTATTTCATCTAGTCTAATAATTTCACCATATCTACCTATATCCCATATACTTCCAATACCTGCTTTGCTAAGTGCTAAGTAAATATAAAACAAAAAAACATAGACCCATATTAGATGTGTTACTAAATTCCTTTTTTCTTTTAAATTTACTCTTCTTATAACAATTATTTGGTATATTAAACAAGGTAATATTGCACAAAATAACGGATAAAGTGTACACATAATTTTAATTTATCTCCCTCCAAAATTTATATTTTTGACCTTATAAATACTATCTTTATTGTAATCTTTAAAAATAAACTTTTCTTTAATAAAACCTTAAAAATTTATTAACTTATAAAAATAAACTATATATCCTTATAAGACTTAGAAAATTGAATCTTCTACACTTAATATGTAAGTATTTAAAAATTTTATCATATGTATAAATATTATAAATATATGGAAATAATAATGGTATATATTGGTAAAATAGGAGGAATTGTATGAAATGGATTAAATGGTATAGTATTACATGTATATGTATTTTTGCTCTTATAACTTTTTTTATGTTGATGTTTCCTAATAAAGTAAAAATACTTGATGCTTCATCTGCATATAGTTTTATTGAAAAAAAAGTGCCAAATAATGCTAGCTATCAAGGATATAAGAGGAATCAAATTGATGGTACTACTACAATTTATTATAATTATAATAATTCAACTCATGTAGTAAAATTATCACACCCTGAATATAATTCGAGAGCGATTAACTGGGATAAAGTTTCAAATATTATATTTGATTAACTTAAAATTAGTACTTATATACAAGTATATTAAGTTATAATTTGTTTTACATTTGTAAATGTAGATATTAGAATCTAAACATAAACGATTTTTGTCTATCTTGAAGATAAGACAACTATTGTGTGTTAGACTGGAGAAATAGATTATGAAAAATGTCGAAGAACTACTTCCAAAAGATAAGTTTGATAACTATAATATTGAAAAATTAAAATTATTATCTGATGAAGAGATAAAACCTATTTGCCTTAAGCTTTTAGAATGGATACAAAATTACAATTGGCCTGTTGCAAAAGATATATTGCCTGTATTGGTATTACATCAAGAAATTATTACTCCACTGATAATAAATATTCTTACCCCAGAGGAATAAGATGATGATTGGAAATATTGGATAATCGTATGTCTATTACCAATGTTCACAGATAAAAAACTTGAACCAATTATACTTTTTATAAAGAGAATTGCAGAAAAGCCAACAAAATGGGAAAATATTTCAGAAGTAGATGAGGTTGCGAGAAAATTATTACAATTAAGGTTATGAGTATTTTTGGAGCGTGCTTTATTAGATAAGATATGTATAATGGTTCAACTTTACAAAACTATGCTATTATGTGATATGCAGTTAAAAATATGGGATTTTAGAAAATAATTATTTTATGAAGGTTTATGGATTTATATATGAATATATGAAGATATTTTAGACTTATATTCTCCAAAAAATATTGTTGATAGAATACAAATAGCAGTGTATTTCTAATATACTTATATACCTAAAAACATTCTCTTAATGGGAATGTTTTTTATTTATTAAAAAATCAATATTTATTAATGCATGAAATAATAAAGCTCATATTTTCTATAAATAATACTATATTACATCTTATTAAAAAAATTTTCTAAGGAATACAATAAAAAATAATTATTTAGTTTAATTGTGTAATTTATTGATATTTTTTAGATTTTTTGTAATTAGTTAATATAAAAATGTATTATAATGATATTATTGAAACTTGAAAATCTGATAAAGAGATAATATCATAAGAAGTGATTACTATTAACTTTCATCTAAGAAGTCTAAATCATATAGAATCTGAATTAATTAATATTAAAAATCTTATTTTAATTTTTGATGTAGGATTATTAACTTTGATGAAATTTTAAAAAGTCATGAAGAAGTTATTTAGATGGAATATAAATAAAGGGTTATTTATTGAAACTTAAAAAAGAAGATAAATAATAGAGATATACAGTAAATACACATAGAAAGGATGATATTTATTATAAAAAGGAATTTGAAAGGAATTGTTACAGCACTTATCATTGTTATTTTTATACTCATTTATTATGCATTTTTTAGGGGTATTACAGCAGAGCAAATACGTCAATATGTGCAATCATATGGAAACTATGCACCCTTTGTATATATATTGATTTTCTCAATTTTGCCAATTACTTTTTTTCCAGTTCCAGTATTAGCATTGGCTGGAGGATTAGCATTTGGATTGTGGAAAGGGACACTTTATACGATAATAGGTGCAGGTGTTAATAGTGCAATTATGTTTATGATGGCAAAGGTATTAGCTAAGGATGCCATAACTAAGTTTTTAAAAAATAAATTATCACCATCTTTATGGAAACTTTTTATGGAGGCAGATGAGAAGAGAGGATTTTTTATTATATTTGTATTAAGATTGATACCAATTACTCCATATAATCTTATAAACTATGGAGCAGGGCTTACTAATATAAGATTTAGTAGCTATATGTTTGCAACACTTATTGGTATTTTACCAGGAACATTAGTGTTCTTAAATATAGGAGATAAAGCTATTGATATCACTAATCCTTCTTTTATAATTTCTATAGTGTTGTTGTTTTTATTAATAATAACATCTTTAATATTGGCAAAAAAGATTTCTCCAACTAGTATATCTAAGAGAGAATAACTATTTAATTTATTTGTGTAAGATATTAATATAAAATAGTAATATTTTTATATTAATATCTTTTAATATTTTTTGGGTTTTTTGTAATTAATTGATATAAAAATATATTATAATAATATTATGAAAATTTTAAAAATATAAGAAAGAGGTAATACCATGAGAAGCGATATAAAAAAAGGAATAGAGGGAGCTCCAAAGAGAGCATTAATGTATGGAATGGGTCTTACTAGAGAAGAAATTGAAAGACCATTAATAGGTATAGTAAATGCACAAAATGAAGTGATTCCTGGTCATCTTCATCTTGATGAAATAGCAGAAGCAGCAAAAAATGGAGTGAGAATGAGTGGTGGATTACCATTAGAATTTCCGGCTATAGGAGTTTGTGATGGTATAGCTATGGGGCATGTTGGAATGAATTATTCACTTGCTTCAAGAGAATTAATAGCCGATTCTATAGAGGCAATGGCAATGGCACATGGTTTTGATGCTTTAGTACTTATACCTAATTGTGATAAAATAGTCCCAGGAATGTTAATGGCGGCTGCAAGACTTAATATACCAAGTGTTGTTGTAAGTGGAGGTCCTATGCTTCCAGGAAAAGCAAATGGAAAAGTATATGACTTTAACTCTGCAATGGAAGGTGTTGGCGCTTGTAAGGATGGGACAATGAGTGAAGAAGAACTAGAAGTGTTGGCAGTGAATTCTTGTCCTGGCTGTGGTTCATGTTCTGGGCTTTTTACAGCTAATAGTATGAATTGTTTAACAGAGGCACTAGGTATGGGTATTCCATATAATGGTACTGCTGCTTCACATTCAGGAGAAAGAAAAAGAATAGCAAAATATGCAGGTATGTATGTTATGGAACTTCTTAAGAATAATATAAAGCCTAGAGATATTTTGACAATAGACGCTTTTAAAAATGCAATAACTGTAGATATGGCAATGGCTGGTTCTACAAATACAGTGCTTCATTTACCTGCAATAGCCTATGAAGCAGGAATAGAACTTAATTTAGATTTATTTGATGAAATAAGTGAAAAAACTCCTTGTTTAACAAAATTAAGTCCAAGTGGTAAGCATCATATCGAAGATTTACATATGGCAGGAGGAATACCAGCTATAATGAATGAACTTTCAAAGATAAAAGGAATAAATTTAGATTGTAAAACAGTAACAGGCGAGTCTATAGGAGAAAACATAAAAAATTGTGAGATAAAGAATGAAGAAGTAATACATACATTAGAAAATACATATAGCAGTCAAGGTGGCCTATCAATTTTAAGAGGTAATCTTGCTGTAAATGGAGCAGTTGTAAAAAAATCAGCAGTAGCAGAGGAAATGTTGATTCATGAAGGTCCAGCAAGAGTTTTTAATTCAGAAGAAGAAGCTGTTAGTGCTATATTTGACAAAAAAATAAACAAAGGTGATGTTATAGTTATAAGATATGAAGGTCCAAAAGGAGGGCCAGGAATGAAAGAAATGTTATCTCCTACATCAGCAGTTGCGGGAATGGGGCTTGATAAGCATGTAGCACTTCTTACTGATGGGCGTTTTTCAGGAGCTACCAGAGGGGCATCTATAGGGCATATTTCTCCAGAAGCTATGGAAGGTGGTTTAATAGGAATAGTTGAAGAAGGAGATATAATTTCTATAAATATACCAGATAAAAAATTAGAACTAAAAGTAAGTGAAGTAGAAATAGAAAATAGAAAATCAAAATTTAAGCCTTTAGAACCAAAAATAAAGCATGGATATTTAAGTAGATATGCTAAGCTGGTTACATCAGCAAATACAGGGGCAGTTTTGAAATAGTAAATATATTAAAAAAGTAGAGAATATTAAATACTAACAGGATATCTTAAAAAGTTTTTACCATAAATAAGATATCCTATTTTATTGTTTTAAATGTATAAAATATTTTATATCCTACAAAAAAGTAAATTATCTATAAAAGTAAATCTGTATATGTAAGCAAATCTTTATTTTGATATAACATATAAATTTTATTTTGTAGACAATAAAATATGACTCCTAAAAATAAAAAACATATCATAAATATAAATAGATGAGTATAAGCATGTAACTATAAATTAATAATTTAATTTATAGTTTATCACTTTAACTTGTTTATAATTTTTTATATGCAATAAAATTTTTAGGGGGATACATTATGAATAAAAAAATGAAGTTAATTCCATATGAGATAAATGAAAATCTAAGAGGAACAAAGAATAAATTTCCATATGGTATAAAACAAATGAATGCTAAAGGAATGTGGGAAGAGGGTTACACTGGTAAAAATGTTGTAGTTGGTATAATAGATACAGGTTGCGATACATCTCACCCTCTATTAAAAGGAAAAATCATTGGAGGTGCAAATTTCAGTGATGATAGTAATGGAAATAAAAATATATATGAGGATTTTAATGGACATGGAACACATGTAGCAGGCATTATAGCAGCATCTAATTATAATAATGAAGTTATGGGAGTAGCACCAGATTGTAAATTATTAATAGCAAAAGCATTAAATAAAGATGGTATTGGGACATATCAGAGTATAATTAATGCTATCAACTTTGCTGTAAGTAGCAAGGTAGATATTATATCTATGTCTCTAGGAGGGAATAAAGATGATAAAAATCTAAAAAATGCTGTTTTACAAGCAGTAAAAAATAATATTCCTGTAGTGTGTGCAGCTGGTAATAATGGAGATGGGGATTCTAGTACAAGTGAATATAGTTATCCAGCAAGTTATCCTGAAGTAATAGAAGTAGGTGCAATAAATGAAAATTATTTAGTTGAGAAATTTAGCAATTCAAATAGTACAATAGATTTAGTTGCACCAGGAAGAAATATTTTATCCACTTATATGGATAATAAACTTGCTATTATGAGTGGTACTAGTATGAGTGCACCCTATGTAACAGGTTCAATGGCATTGATTAAAGAGTGGGCAAGAGAAGAGTTTGAACGAAATTTTGATGAAGCTGAGTTGTATGCACAGTTGATAAAGTGTACAAGAGCACTTGGTTTGCCTAGAACAGAACAAGGAAATGGTTACTTATATTTAAACCTTTATAAATACAAGGGAAATACTAAAAGATAATCTTTGTTTGCTAATGAAAGATAATGACTATATATTTACGAAATAAATGATAAAAATTATTCAATGAGAAAAATTATCAATAAGTATTGATTTTTAAAACTGTGCATGATATTATATATTTAGAAAAAATAAAGAGATTTCAAATAAAGAAATCTTTTATTTTTTAAATTCTAGTTAGCTATAGCTAACTAGAAGAATGATTAAAAATATCGTAGGAGGTAAAAATGAATAAAATATATATTGTTTATTGGAGTGGAACAGGAAATACTGAAAAAATGGCAAATTTTGTAGCTGAAGGTGTAAAGTCAAAAGGTAAAATAGCAGAGGTTTTAGATGTAAGTTTATTGAAACCAAGCGATTTAAAAGGAGAAAATAAATTTGCACTAGGTTGCCCATCTATGGGAGCAGAACAATTGGAAGAAGGTTATATGGAACCATTTGTATCAGAATTAGAAGCAATGGTATCAGGTAAACAGATTGGATTATTTGGTTCATATGGTTGGGGAAATTGTGAATGGATGAGAGATTGGGAAGAACGTATGCAAAATGCTGGTGCTACAATTATAGGTGGTGAAGGAATCACAGCAATGGAAGATCCAGATGGAGAGGCAGAGGCTAATTGTATTGAATTAGGTAAAATGTTGGCTGAATAAATTTGTATGCTATGAAAAGCTAATTTTTAAAAACTAATGATAATATTAGTATACATAACACTAAAAAATATTAATAGCATGATATATGTAATGAATATTTTATAAAAGATAAAATATTTAATATTTTGACTTCAATATATATTCAGTACTGCCAGATAACGATTTTTTATTTGTTATCTGGCAGTATGTTTATTAAGTATAAACTGAATAATCTGAGCTATTTAATCTTATGAAAGTTTTAATAAGTGTTGTAGAAAAATGTAAGGAAAAGGAGTAATGGTGAAATTATTAGACTAAATGTGCTCCATTTATTGTAAAAGAAATATAACCATCAACCTGTACTATCTCTTCAAGATTGTCATAGCCTGATTTTTGTTCAATTAACATCATTTTCAATGTTTCTTTATCTGCATTTTTAATATAGTTTAAATAATTCATACGTCCATAATACGAAGCACGTTGAGGGTTGCATCCTCTTATGCCTTTTGGTGGATAGGTACAAACTGATACTGCTTTTTGTGCGTCTTGTACTGTATTAATAAATGGAAAGCCTATAATATCTGTTCCCATATTCATTATAGATCTAACAAGAGTAGGGTCACTATTTCCCAATCTAACCAAAGAAGCAGCACCACCAGCATGTGCTGCTATCATATGTTGCTGAATGTATTTACGGTCTAAAGCTCCATGTTCTCCCTCAATCCATACAAAATCATATCCAGATAATTCTACTAATTCACTTACAGCTGAATCAGACAGTGAAACTGCAATCCCACAAAGTACTTTTCCTGCATTTAAATTTTCTTTAATCATAGTTGCATATTTTTCCATTTATATCATCCTTTCTTTTACAAATTGATTTTTACACTTCAAACTATACAACTTCAACCTAACTTGAAGTCAATATTTTTTATTGAATACTGATTGACTATTATGAAAGGAATTTTTATAATGTTATTATTCATTTAAAAGTTTAGGGGGGTAAAGAACATGCAATATTCCATGACTGAGGTATCAAAAATAACTGAAATTTCTCCATCAGCAATCCGTTTTTATGAAGAAAAAGGTTTACTACTTCCCACCAATAGAAAACCAAGCGGTGTTCGTTACTTTTCAGAAAAGGATGTAGAACACTTGATATTTATTACAGAACTTAAAAAGGCAGGTTTATCTATAAAGAATATATATGAATGTTTTCATTTCTGCGATATGGCACAATAGATAAAAGAATTTGCCTATTTGAGCAATATAAACAGAATATTCAAAATAAAATACATGTGTTGGAACATTGTATGGAGCAAATAGATGAAAAAGTAGCTTATCTAAATGAAAAAAAGGCAGTTAAGAAATAATTTTTTGTGCTCTTTTTATAACTATTTCTATTGAGGATAAGTAAATATAGAAAAAGGATACTAGTTTTTGATATTAACTTCTTAGAATTAATGGGTTGATAATAATTAAAATAGTGTGTAGAAAATGAATTAGTATTCCTGTCATTTATACCTGATTTTATGAAGGTTTTTCAACTATGTTGTCTATTTATTTATGTAAAGTCTCGTTTTTAATGATTTTTACACTATATATCAAAATCTAAAATGGGTTTTATTTTATATGATATTTCTCTATGTAATAAAAAAGAAAATTATGATAAGATATATTAATGTAAGTGATAAAAATACTTATGAGTATAAAAGTGAGTATTTTTTTATTATATATGAACAATCTAGATTATGATGTTAAAACATACAGTTATACTTTTTTAATTAGTATGATAAAAATATTAGAATTGAATTATTATTGCTTGGGGGAAGTAGAAATGTATGAATCAAGAGAAAATTATTTAGAGACAATATTGATTTTGGAGAAGAAAAATGGAGTTGTAAAGTCTATTGATATAGCAAAAGAATTAAATTATAGTAAAGCAAGTGTAAGTAGAGCTGTAGGGATTTTAAAAGAAAGTGGTCTTATTATAATGATGCTTGATGGTGAAATTATTTTAACTGAGAATGGTAGAAAAAAAGCAGAAGAAATTTATGAAAAACATATTTTAATTACTAGATTTCTAATAAATACATTGGGAGTTTCATTCAATATAGCTGAAAAAGATGCATGTAGAATAGAGCATGTGATAAGTAATGAGACATTTGAAAGAATAAAAAAATATTTAGACAAAAACTAAGAGGTGAGCTTATGGAGTATTTTAGTGAGTCGAGTAAATATGAAGTGCAAAAATTTAATTGGGGAGAAGTTACATGGATACATGAGCCATCAAAAACACAATCTAATAGACTTAGTGCTGGAGTTGTAAAATTTTTTCCAGGAAATTGTCAAGAAAAACATTTTCATTTAAGTGAAGAACAACTTTTATACGTGATTCAAGGAGAAGGAATACAAATAATTGATGGTAGAAAGATTAATATAAAGAAATCATCAATAATCTATTGCCCACCATATTCAGAACATGAAATTATAAATACTGGTAAAAATGATTTGATAATATTAATCGCCTATGTTCCCTATAAATTTTCGAGCTTAAAACAATTACCAATCATGTTTTCTGAGAATAATATACAAGAATTAGTTAATATAAATATACTTGAAAATATTGCAAATCAAATATCTAATATATTGAAGCTTAAAATATCTATTTATGATTCAAAACACGAAAAAATATTTGAAACTAATGGAGAAGTTAAATTTTGTGTTACTTGCAAAAATATAAGAACCTGTAATAGAAAACTTAATAAAAATATAAATAACGACAATTTTACTAAAATATATAATTGTGATTATGATGTTTCTAGTCTAGAGATACCTATAGTATTAGAAGAAAATATAATTGGATATATAGAATGTGGAAATTTTATAATATATAAATCTATTGATATAAATAAAAAGTTGTCTATATTATCAAATAACTCAAATATAGATACAAAATATATAAATAAAATTTACAGTGAAATTCCATTAAATCCTAAAAGTAGATTATATGTATTAAAAGAAAATTTACTAATGGTAACTGATTTTATTCAGGAAATAGCGAAAAGAAAATTCTTTGAAAACCAACTTAGCATAAAGGATGAGGAAATATTAAAAAATAGAAAAGACAATATAAGGCTTGAAGATGCACTTAAAAAGGCTAATACTAGGTTGTTAGAAGAAAAATGTATTATAAGCCCTATAGAAATTAGTATACTTAATACTGCTGGTGGAGAGTATCCTTATGAATTAGAATTTTCTCTTGAGAAAGAAATTAAAAATATGAATTTAGAAGGTATTTGTAAATTAATAGAGGTAAATAAGAAAATACATAATAATATTAAGAGTATTGTTCAAGAGATGACGCTCATATTATCTAGAACAGTACTTAGAGATTTAGAAGATTTAAATCTTATTTATTATGTAAAAAATAAATATACTAAAAAAATATCACTTGTAAGTAGTGATGAAGACTTATGGAATATATTACTTGAATTTTCTAAAGAATGTATTGATATTAATAGAGACTTTTGGAGAAAAGATAAAGTAAATTTAATTGAAAAGATAAACGAATATATACAAAAACATTATAAAGAAAATATAAATTTAAATAGCATATCTGATGTATTTTTTATAAGTCCAAATTATTTAAGTTCTATTTTTAATGAAAAGAATAAAATTTCAATAACTGAGTATATAAATATTCTTAGAATAGAAGAATCTAAAAAATATTTAAAAAATGGAAATATGAGTATAGCAGATATTTGTAAGAAAGTAGGATTTAATAATAGCAGTTATTTTTCACAAATATTTAAAAAATTTAATAATAGTACTCCAAATGAATATAGAAAAAATATATTGGACAATAAAAATTAAAAAGAAATTGTATAGAGTATATATTATAAAGGAGATTGAAATAGAATGTATGGAGGAATTTTATGTTTGTAATTACTTTTTTATGTATCGGGGGTTTTATAGCTGCTTTTGTAGATTCTATAGCAGGTGGAGGTGGGCTTATCAGTATGCCTGTTCTTATGGCTATTGGAGTACCAATACATCTTGCTATTGGTACAAATAAATTTGCAGCATCAGCAGGTTGTATAAGTAGTGCTTATAGATATGCAAAATCTGGCAAAACTAATAATGAACTTTTAAAAAAGCTAGTTCCTTTTACTATTATAGGTAGTATTTTAGGAGTAAAATGTGTATTATCAATAAATGAAAATATACTAAATGTTTTAGTTGTATTAATGATTTTAATAGTGGCAATTTATACTTTTGTTTCTAAAAATTTAGGTCAAGAAGATAGATTTGAAGGTATTAATAAGAAAAATTTGAGATTAGGAATGCTTATGGCATTTATAATGGGATTTTATGATGGTTTTTTTGGACCTGGAACAGGAACATTTCTAACTTTCGGATTTATAAAAATATATGGATATGATTTCTTGCATGCTTCAGCAAATACAAAAATATTAAACTTGACAAGCAATGTAACTTCGTTATTATTATTTATGATAAATGGTCAAGTATATTATAAAATTGCTGTATTGTTTGCATTAGTGATGATAATAGGGGCCTATGTGGGTGCTAAAGTTGCAATAAAAAATGGTTCAAAAATGATAAAACCAATATTTTTAGTAATGGCATTGTTTATGGTCACAAAGCTAATGTACCAGACATTGTTTTAATTAGATATTTTTAATTCCTATAATTATTTATATATTATATAAAAATCTACAACCATTGTAGTTATATTAGTTATGGCTTTTTTATAGGATACTGATAATTAAAAACTTCAAGTGTTTTGTAGTTTCTAAATGCTCATTATAGTATATATGAGAACATATATTTCATGTTATTTTAAGATTTTCATGAGGTTAATGTTGTATAAATATGAATATATACAAATTTTACAAAAATTCTAATTATCTTCTAATACAGTTCATATATAATACATATGGAAATTGTAATATTATAATAGAAAAGTTATATAGTATAAAAATATAACTTTAATCTATGTATATGAAATATATAATAATTTGTAGGAGGAATATATATGAACATATCAAGAAGAGCTATGAAAATAATTGAACTGGCACAGAGAATTGCTAATAAAAGAGGTGTAACAGTACAAGAAGCTTGGAATGATGCCGTAAGAGAATACAGAGAAAAGTATGAATATGTTGCATAAATAGTGCGCATTATATTTTAAATATAAGAAAGTTTATAAAATAAAAGGACTTAGAGTTTTATTTCTAAGTCCTTTATTTTTTTGAAAGTAAAGTATTTAAATAAAACAATCTATGATTGAGATTGTTTTATTTAAAGCTAGTTTTAGAAATTTATATAATAATTTTCAATAACTATTTAGAAAAAAATCTAAATAGTTATTGAAATGAATAATTAATTATGCTATATTGTATTTAGATGAAATTCTAAATAGAGAGGTGATATTGTTGGGTTTTCCAGAAACGTTTAAAGCTCTTTCTGACCCTGTAAGAAGAGAAATCTTACTTATGCTAAAGAATAACAAGATGTCAGCAGGAGAAATTAGTGAAAAATTTAATATGACAAATGCCACAATCTCTTATCATCTATCTCAATTAAAAAAGGCAGGGCTCATATTTGAAACCAAGTATAAAAACTTCATTTTCTATGAAATAAATACTTCAGTTTTTGAGGAAGTTATGCTTTGGTTTTCACAATTTATGGAGAAGGGAGAAAAAGATAATGAAAAAAATGATAAATAAACAATTTGTTTTATCAACTTTAGTATGTTTTATACCATTTATTGTATCAGTTTATTTTTATAATAGATTGCCAGATCAGGTTGCAATTCATTTTGACAATTATGGAAATCCAGATAATTATGCTCCAAAAGTTATAGCGGCTTTTGGTGTACCATTATTAATGCTATGTGTTCATTTATATACATGGTTTAGAATTGAAAATGAACCAAAGAAAATAGGATTTTCAAAAATACTTCAAGGTTTTTCAAAATGGGGAGTTGCTATACTTTCAGTTATTTTGCAAGTAATGATGACTGTGTATTCAATAGGAATTACTTTAGAGACAAATTTTTATATAGGATTATTTTCAGGAATATTGATTTTCTTTATTGGAAACTATATTCCTAAATGTAAACAAAACTATACATTAGGAATAAAATTACCATGGACTCTTAATGATGAAGAAAATTGGAATAAAACACATCATTTAGCTGGATGGATTTGGATTATTGGTGGAATATTGTTAATTATTAATGCATTTATTAATATTCCTTTTTATAATACTTTTGTAATAATTATGATTGTAGTGATACCATTTATTTATTCTTATTTTATATATAAAAGTTCAGCTAAAAATAACTAGGATAGTTATATATTTTTATAAAACTTAGCTAAATCTTATATATTTCAGAGCTAAAACAGACAATTAAAAACTTATTAAGATATTTATCTTAGCTCTGAAATTAATTAACATTAAAAGTAAGAAGTCATCAGTAACTATATATTCTAAGGTTATTTACCAATCAGGATATGCATTATAAATTGAAAATTCATATTTAATATTGAAAATATAAGTATGATGTTATATCATACTCTATAAAAATTATTTATGAACACAGGAGGTAGACATGAATCTTGAAGAAATGAAAGAATATAGAAAATTATATAATAATAAACTAAGTGAAACAGATGAATTTTTTAGAGCCTTTGGAAGTCTTGATGATAAGACTTATTCTGAGGGAGCTATAAGTAAAAAAAATAAAGAGTTGATGGGATTAGCAATTTCTATTTTAAGTCGTTGTGATGAATGCATTTGCTATCATATAGAGGGGTGTGTAAACTCTGAAGCAAGTAAGGCTGAAATTATAGAAGCAATAAAAATAGGTGTAATTGGTGGTGGCTCTATTACATATCCAAATGCAAGATTTGCAATAAAAATCTTAGAAGAACTTAATATATAATTATAGATTTGTTTTTGTAATTAATATTTAATATCTAAGATATATTCTAAGACAGTTTTTTTAATACTGATATAATAAAACCTCTTAGAAAATCAAGTATATCAGAGGATGTATGAGATAAGATTGACGATTAAAAAAAGGAAGTGGTTCTTGGTACTTCATTTATCTTTTTCAACTTTAAGACTTTAGATAAATTTTATTAGATTTAAATATATTGATTGCTTAAAGTTATAATAAAAAATAGATAAACTATATAGTTTATCTATTTTTTATTATAATTTTGTTTAATTGTCAATAGTTAGAATGTTAAATAGAAAGATATATTTCTTCTTTTCAAAAATAATCTTCCTCTATCATAATTGCTATCTCACAGTCATATAATCTTTTTGACAAACTAGTATTATTATGCTGATATTTTTTCTTATTTTTCCTTAATAGGTATTAGTAAATCAAGTTGTATATCTTTTACCTCAAGGTCTGTCTTTTCTATATGGCTAAAGTAGTTTAAATGTTCTTCTAAAAGACCACACATATGTTCTTGGTCTTGTAAATCACCTGCAAATTCATATTTCTCACTGTTATTCACCCATTCAAGAAGTGCATCCCATTCAGCAAAATTGCCAAAAGCAATCATATGTACACCATATAACCCTCCTGCAAATTGCTTTCTTTTAAGTGGTGCCGAAATCTCCATATTATCTGGAATTGTCACCCATGCCTCATAACCATGATAGCCTGTTTCATCTATTGGATTAGGATGATTGAAACCATAACGTCTTAAATCTGGTTTAATTTTATTCAAATTGTTTTTACGCACGAATTCATCAAGCATTGTATTTGCATGAAGTTCTGGGTCATCACCAATATAATGAGCGGAAGCAATAGTAGTTGGTGGTAGGTATACTATACGTATATCATTGATTTTTGATAGTCTTTCATCTGCTTTATTTAACTTATTCATACCTTGCTCCTCCTTAAAATTAATACTAACAATATTGAGTGATTCAATAGCTGATAACAATGTGTCATTTTCAGAAATAATATTTTTGAATGGTAGTTCTGTAACTTTAATTAATTCTTTGATAAAACAAAAGAGAATATCCTTGATTGTTGAAAGAGCAGTAATTTCCTCGTCCAATTCATTTATATTTTGACGAAAGATGTTAATAGCAGTAACTGCATTTTTATTTTCTAGAATTGTTTGAATTTGACGTAAAGGAATTCGCAATTTACGCAAAAGCATAATCTGCTCAATTCTAGAAATTGCTTCATCATCATAAACTCTGTAAGCATAACCTTCACGACGAAAACTTTTAATTAATCCAATTTGTTCATAATAGCGTAGCATTCTAGTGGATATCCCCATATTTTTAGATACTTGGCTTATAGTGATTGTCTTCATTATACTTCCTCCTTACAGTTTCAGTATAAACTACGACACGGTGTCAAAGTCAATAATTAGGCATTATAATTATTTATAACCTTAATTTAATCAGTTTAAATATCTCCTATTACACTTAGTTCTTTGTGAAATTAAATAAGTCTATATAGTAACATAAAAGTTTTTGAGATATTATATATCAAAGGCATACAGGCTATTTATTTCGAGCTGTGTAATCATCTGCCATTATACTAGATACTGTATTTTACAGGAAAATCAAATATTTGATATGTTTTTTTAGAAAAATTCTACTAATAGCATATAAGTTTGAAACTTTTCTGTTATTAAATATTTTACCTTTTATTTACTTTTAGAAATAAAATAGTTAAGGAATCTTACTTATACATTAAATCTGCTACACAATAAATGATTTTTGTTATTTTTACTGTAAAACTTTTAGAAAGAGAAGTACTGATTTTATTACAGAGTTTTTTACAAATTAAATTGCATATTTTTATTTATAGGGTAGAATAAACTAGTTTTGTTAAGTATTTTGAAGGTAAAATAAAGTCAAAAAAATAAAGGAACTAATTTGTCTAACGTTTATTGGTGAAAAATAAACATATAGAAGTTATAATAAATATATAAAAATGTATGAGAGGTGTTGTATGTTTGGCAAACAAAAGGAAAGTGTTAGATTTCTAGAGTTTAATGATGTAGCAGAGAAGTTTGGAGAGAAAAAAGCTGTTGCAATTTTTGATGCAATAGCTGGAAAAAAATCTAAAGAACATATTATCAAAGACATAGAGAAATTAGTCAAAAACGAAGTGTAGATATTTATAAGGTATATTGAGCTTGAGGGTAGCTCTTTATACCTTCTTTTTTATTGTATAAAAATAATTAAATATTCTAGTATTCATTTAATTATGATTGCATTACTTTTATGTTGACAAGAAAGCGCTTTAAATATATGGTGTATATATTAAAATAAATTTAAATGTAATTATGAAATACAGCTATTGATTCATTTGTTTAGGTTAGGGATTTGTATAATCACTTTCCTAATGAATTTATTGTTCTAAATAAACAAAATAGTCAAATTAGTAATGTGAGGTGAAACTTTATGCCAATTAATTCTTTTGAAAATTATCCTATGAATTGGAAACCAAAACGGCCATTAAGAGGACAAATATTATATAAAGCTATTGCAGAACAATTAGAACAAGATATTGATAATGGAACTTTGTTGCCTGGTACCAAATTGCCACCACAACGTGAATTGGCAGACTTCCTAGATGTAAATGTAAGTACTATTTCTAGAGCCTTTAAAATTTGTGAAAAGAAAGGATTAATAAGTGGGGTGACAGGAAGTGGAACTTTTGTAGCTTATGATATACGGTCAAATTTATTTTTGATGTCAAGTAATAAAATTACATTCATTGAAATGGGTACAATGAATCCTGATTTTGCATTAGAAGAAATGAGTACTTTATTTAAACAAATAACTAAAGAATTGGATTTTAAAACTATATTTCAATATGGACAGAGAGATGGCGCTGATTGGCAAAAAGAAGCTATAGCTAAATTGATTTCCCAAACTGGATTTAAAACCTCAGCTGATAGCTTACTTCCTGCAAGTGGAGGACAAAATGCAATTGTAGCCATTTTGGCAGGGCTATTTCAACATGGAGATAGAATAGGTGTAGACCCATTAACTTACCCTGGAATAAAGACAGCAGCCAAAATGCTTGGAATACAATTAATTCCAATTAAACAAGAAAATGGGGAGATTAGTGAAGAAGGTTTATTATATGCATGCAAGAATGAAAATATCAAGGGAATATATATAATACCAGATTATCAAAATCCCACTACACATATAATGTCAGAGGATGGACGAAAAATGATTGCACATATTGCATCCAAATATAACCTAATTGTTATTGAGGATGCTATTCATGGTTTACTTAATGAAATACATTTGAATCCAGTTGCTAATTATATACCTAATCAGACAATTTATATTACAAGTTTATCAAAAATTCTTGCACCTAGCTTACGTCTTGCATACATTGCTACACCTAAAAAGTATAGAGAAGCCTTATCAAGTGCTTTGTATAATATTAATCTCTCTCAATCATATTTTTTAACAGAAATAGCTTATCGTATGATTGCATCAGGAGAAGCAGATAAATTAATTGAGGCACGCCGTAAGTCTGCTAGAAAGAGAAATGAGATTGTCAATCAATATTTATCTGAGTATAATATTTTAGGAAATAATGAATGTATATTTAGATGGTTAATACTACCTGATGATATAATGGCTGAAAAACTTGAGTTACAAGCACTCAAAGAAGGTGTACAGGTTTATGCATCTGAGCGCTTTGCAGTTGGAAAAGAAAAACCTATTTCTGCAATAAGAATAGCTGTATGTGCTACAGAAAATATAGAAGAACTTAAATCTGGTTTAAGTGTATTAAAACGATTACTAAAAGAAAAAAGATAATTGTATTGCACACAATATTTTAATTGTGTGTAATTTTTTTTGCTGTTACAATGAAAATATGATAGATAATTGATTTATAAGAATTGACATATATTATTGCCTCACAACAAAAAGTAATTATAAATTAATAGTATTTCAAAATTAATTTATTTTTATTTATATAGTAAAGCTTATATAGTTAATTCAAATCTATGTTTAAGTATAATTGCAATTATATGATTAATCTATTTTATATTTTAATAATACTCAGTGTATTAAAGGTTAAAAGGAGTGATTTATCATGGAAAGAACTCAGCAACTAAGAGAAAGTTTTATTGCTTCTATACCCATATTTTTGGGCTATATACCAATAGGAATAGTAGGAGGAATACTATTGCAGAAATCTGGTCTTTCACCTTTCCAAATAGCATTAATGGTAACTTTGGTATTTGGAGGAAGTTCTCAATTTATTGCAGCTTCAATGATTTCAGCTGGTGCAAGTGTAACGTCTATTGTATTAACCACATTTATTGTTAATTTGAGACATTTTTTAATGAGTTCCAATTTAAATATGTATATAAAAAATAAAAGTCCAAAGTTTATATTGCCATTTTGCCATACCATAACTGATGAAACTTTTGCAGTTAATTATGAAAAATTTACTACTGGAAATTGGACTGATAAAAATGCAATCTATCTCAATTTTTTTTGCCTAGTTTCATCAGTCTTAGCTAACTTTATTGGCTCATTTTTAGGAGAAACAATATCTATAGATAGTTCTATTTCTGGATTTATACTGACCTCTATGTTTATAGCATTAATAGTTTCTCAAATAAAAAACAAGATTTATGTTTTAGTATTTATATCGTCAATTATTATTTCAATTATTTTATATGTATTGTTTAAGAGTAATTTAGTAATTATAGTTGCATCAATTTTAGCCTCTTTAATTGGGTTCTTTGCAGAAGAGGTACATTCTAAAAAGGAGGAATCTTATGAATAATAGTAATTATATATTTTTTATTATAATAGGAATGTACATTGTTACATACCTTCCAAGAGTTCTTCCAATGTTAATTTTTTCGAAAAAGGATATGCCTGAGTCTTTGAAAAAAATAATGAAATTTATACCTGTAGCAATACTTACTTCTTTAACAGCGAAAGATGTATTTTTTAATGGAGATAATTTATATTTGTCTGTAGTAAATCCTAAAATTATATCTTTTCTAATTGTGCTTCTTGTTGCATATAAATTTAAATCTATTGGAATTTCTATTGTTACAGGTGTGATATCTATATATTTATTTGGATTTATTATGTAATATTTAACTACTGTCATATACAAATTTTAAAATTATAAATATTTATAAATACATATTGCTTTAGATTTTATTATCTAACATAATTATATATTTTTAGTATTATCTTGTTATGTATTTTAAATTTAATTGATTAATGTTTTACGTACAAATATAAAGAACTTATTGCTCATATATTAACTTTCATATAGTAATAAGTTCTTTTTTATAATTTAAGTTTGTAATTGACTTATAAATATTTTGATTCAATAGGGAATATTATTAAATACATAATAAATAAAAATGAATTTATTTTGTATAAATTAAATACTTACTCTAAATCATTTTTTATTGTATCTAAGTTATATTTTGCATCAGCATTATTTTGATTAATATCTAATGACTTATTTAAAAATTTTTTTGCCTCATCATATTTTTTATTACACATTAATATAACTCCCTTTAAATTGTATGCATCACTTGCTTTCTTTTTGTAGTCAGAACTTTTTTTATCTAAATATTTTAAGCAGTTATTAATTGGGAGTAGAGCATTATCATAGTCATCTAAATACATATAGTTAGATGCCTCTATATAGTAAAGATCTGAATTGCTAGAATCAGCATCAGTTGCTTTTTTTAGCAATATAGCAATTTCCTTAAAAGATTCTTCTGAAAAATTTTCTAGTTTTAGATATACAAAATCAAGGTATCTAGAACTAAGGTTACTTTTAAAATTTTCATGCCATAATAACTTATATCGATTGTTTTCAACTACAAAATATCTATCAACTTTTAAAGCTTTCCTTTTTCTAGAAAACATATCTTTTATATCATAAGTTTCTTCTAGTTTAATAAGATTCTTATATTCTTTTCTATCATATTTCTTCTTTTCTATATTTTCTTCTTTTCCTAATTTATAGCCGATTACTTTTTTAGTTTCTATTAATACATCCTGATACTCTTTAAACCTTTCAAGGCTAACTTTTTTCTTGGTGTCTTTGCTTAGTAAATCATATGCTGTTTCATAATCTCCAGAATTTACTCTATCACTGTACTTTTTTGCTACTTCACTAGCACTTTCTCTTGGAGAACATCCTGTTAGTAATATTGCAATTAATACTATTAATATTAATGGTACTCTTTTAATAATGTTCATAATATAATCCTCTATAATTAAATATTTATTAATTTTATTTTATCATCAAACATTAGATAAGTCATCAGCTTTAATATATATGTGAAGTAGATAGTTTAATAAAATGTTGTATATCTTAATTTAGATATATGAAAAATTTCTTATAAATAATTAATGCTTTAAGAAGTTGTACTTATATTACTTTATAGATTTCCTCATTTCTTTACTTGTAACTATTTTGATTTTATAGTACTAGTAATATCTGTTTTATTTATACTAATATTTCTAGAAACCTAATTCTAATAACCAGTTTGTAAGTTTATTTTCTCTTTCCTTTAAATTGTTATTATATTCATTAAACTTTCCTAATATAATTTCTCCAATGATTACACCATCAGACATAAATACTACTCGTTCTGTTTTTGCTGCAACTTTGGCATCATGAGTTACAAGCATAATGGTTGTACCAGAGTTGTTGATATCTAAAAGAATGTCCATCACTTCATTTGTTACTTTAGAATTAAGTGCACCTGTTGGTTCATCTCCAAATAAGATTTCTGGAGTATTAATTAATGCACGACATATAGCTGCTCTTTGAAGTTGACCACCAGAAACCTGAGTAATATCTTTATCTTTGATTTCTGAAATATTTGTTTTCTCCATAAGTGTTTTTGCTCGTTCATTAATTATTTGGCGGCTTTCTTCCTTTCTCAAATAGGCGGAAAGGACTATATTATCAAAAATATTTAAATTTTTTAGTAAATTGCTTTGTTGAAAGATAAATCCCATTTTTTCTAATCGTATCTTCGATAATTCTTCCTCAGACATACTAGAAATCATTTCTCCGCAGAATGTAATATTTCCAGATGTGAGTTTATCCATACCACTTAAGTTATAAAGTAGAGTTGTTTTTCCTGAGCCAGAAGCTCCCATAACAGATACAAACTCTCCATGTTGAATGGTTAAATCAATTCCTTTTAAAACTTGATGTATATTCTCTTTGCTGATGACATATTCTTTACTAATTTTTCTAGCTTCTATAATATTATTCATAATATACCTCTTATTCTATGATAGACATAATTTTTATTTTTTTGATTGTCATACTAATTGCTGTAATAGTAACAGATACAGTTATAATTAAAGTTATTGGACAAACTATATATACAATTAGTGGATTTGTTATAAATTGTAAATTGGATATACCAGAAAGAAGTAGCCCTGCTATTTTCTGACCAATTGTATTTGATGCAATAATTCCTAAAATAATTCCAATTGTAAGCACTAATAATGCTCTTGCAGTATATTGAGTTCGTATATTTTTAGTAGAAAATCCTAAACTAAGCATAATTGCAATTTGTGATGTATCTTTAGCAATCAGCATTTTGAAAAACATTGCTGTAATAAATCCAGAAATCGAAACAGATAGAATAATAGCTAACTTTATAACAAGTCTTAGTTGGTTAATAACAGAGCCTAATGTCTGACTTACATAATCATCCATATTTGTAACTTTTGCAGGATAACAATCCATTCTATACTGATCTAATTTATCTGTTAAATTAACTCCAGGTTTCATATTTAAATTTATGATATACCATAAAATTGTATCTTTTTTGTAAGGTAGCATCGCTTTTGCAGTCTTACCACCATATGTAACATCTTGATAAATGCCACTAACAGTGAGAATTAGTTCATTATCTTCTTCTGAAAAAATGGATAAATTATCTCCAACACTTTTCCCTAGTTCATCAGCATTTATAACAGATAGAGCAATCTCATTTTCATTTGTTGGTGCAGAACCATTTACATATTCAAGTGGAAAAGTTGAAAAATCTCCATTTTCTATTTTCATGTTTTCTATCGCTCCATCCTGGTTCACTACCTTATAAGAACTCGTTATAAAGGAAGCATATTTTTCAACATCATCATCACTTTCAATCACCTTCAATATAGAATTAAGATGGTTTTGAGTTTCATTTGTCTGTTGCAAATCAATGCGAATATCGCTTTGACCAGCTCCCATATAAGTAATAAATTCTGGAGACTGAATAGTATTTAGAAAATTAAGTGGTATAATCATGAGGAAGGTGCAGACAGCATAAACAAAGCAGAGTAAGCTATAAATGGTAAATCTTCCAGTTACTTCATTTAATCCTAAAAAGAGATTAACATTTGTTATTTTGCTTTTGTACAGTTTTATATTATATCTGTTTTGTTTAGTGGTCATTGAAGTACCTGTTTTTAATGCTTTTACTGCTGATATTTTATTAAATCTTTTGAGTATTAGATTACAAAAGAATATAACTGCTATAAATACAATAACTGCACCAATTAATGGGATAAAGACACTAAAAGTATTTTTTTCTACTGTACCCATATAAAGATTGATATTCTCTGTAAAAAAAGTTCCAATAAATAATGAGGTTATATAACCAAAAAAACTTGCTAAAGATGCAATCAATAGATATTTTGCAAGATACAACTTTCGGATATTAACACTTTGGATACCAATTGCTTTCATAACACCAATTTCACGATAATCTTCTTCAATAGTTGTAATTAGTGTAAATCGTAAGCATAAAGTAGAAATTATAATAAGTAGAATACTAATTAATATAATAATTGCAACTAAAATTCCATCAGATAATGCATTTAGTACTTGATAAAGAGAATAAGTTATTGATGTTCCTGTTTGTGGAAGATTAGTTGATTGATATAACGTTTCAAATTCACTAATTTTATTTATATCATTTAATAGAAATTCAATAAGGTACTCACTTTCACCTAAGTTAGCATGTAAAGTATTCCAATCATCATTACTGATTAAGAAACGCTTTGAAGTAACAAGGGAAGGGTTCATTTGTACATCACGCACAAAGTCTTTTATTGTAAATTCCATGAAGAAATCACCATTGGCTATTTGTATCTTATCTCCAATATTTAAATTATTTTGTTTCATGTAATAGACAGGAACCCCTATTTCTCCATTTTCTACTTTTAATATAGCATTATTCATGTCTAACAAAAAATCGAACTTACTATTTTGCCTCACAAAACTATTTTCTAAAACACTGTCAGATTGGCTTTTTTTCTCATTTCCTAGAAAAATATTTCTTCCATTGATATTTAGAAGTTCAACCGTTTGTTGTTCTTTTACAGACGGAGTTGAAGATGTAAATTCATTGATTAATTTTTGGTTTAATTCTCCAGAATACATTTGAACATAGTGAGGTGCATGAGATTGTCTAAACAAGGAAGACATAGAACTAGTAAGTTCTATAATGATATTTGTAGCACTAGATACCAACATAGCTGTCAGGAAAATAAATATGAATAATGTGGCTGTTACTACTTTATTTCTTGCTAAATCTTTTTGTAATATTCTTTTTAACATATTTCATCCTCGTTTCTTAAAAATTTTAAAAAATTAAAAATAGCATAAGTATAGCAATGTAAATAACTAAAGTAAGTGAACTGAGTTGAATATAAAAAAACTCAAGAAAGTGTATCATAAGTGATTTTTTTATTAATGTTATATATTGATAAGAGATAACAATAGTTACCACTATTTTCATTAAAATTTTTATTAGTTAGTATTTATGTACTTTCATAATCATACAAATATATGTAGATTTTATACTTATATCTATTCTGTAGACTGACCGTCGGTTTATATTAATGATACAGTGATATACCTTTTTTGTCAAGTAAGCTTTAAAAAATTATGATACCTAAATAGTGTTCAATAATCAAAAAAGAGATATAAGGTATAAGAACCTGTATGAATACACACAAACTTTTTTGTTAATATATATTTATAAAAGTTCCTGTATTAAAGATATAAGAAATTATGAATTTGTCTTTATATCTTCATATTCTTAATATAGAAAAAAGTTTGTTATAAAAAATTATATGTTAGGTAAATTACTATTTTATAGATGATTCATAGAGAATAATACTTTATTTAGTAATATAAAGATATTTTTTATTTATTATTAATTAAAAATTGAATTTATATTTAATTAATATAAAATTTGAGGGAATATTATTTTGTAAATATTTAATTTGTGTTATTATTCAGATATAGGCAATATTAGATAAATCTAATGACGCAAAGCTATAGGGACTAAAATCTTTATATAATAAAGGTCATGTCAGCCAGTTGCCAAAAAGATAATAATTCTTTTTGTTAAATTTAATTTTTAAGAGTTAGGTATTTTTAATAACTTAAAATTTGGCAAGAGGAGGATTTTAAATGATATCTGAATTAATGTTAAAAAACTTTGATGAATCTAACATCAATTTTAAGACTAAGATTAAATTGAATTTAAGAGAGAAACCAGATATAAACAGTATGAAATTAAAAAGCATACCAGAAGGAAAAATGGTTAAGTTAAATTGTGTAGATGGAAAATGGGCAGAAGTTGAAAGTAATTATGACAAAGGTTGGTTACTATATAAATATTTAGAGAAATTGAGCAATGCTAAAAGTAATAATATTCTAGAAAACAGAAAAAGAAATTACATAGGAAATATAAAAACTAATGGTTTAAATCTAGAATTAAGAAATGACAGAACAACAGATTCAAAAATAATAACTACAATTCCTGATGGTTTTAAAGTTGAAGTCTGTTATAGTGTTGGAAAATGGACAAGAATCAATATTCACAAAAATGGGAAAAGATATTCTGGATATGTATATAGTCAGTATGTAGAAGAATATTCGACTTTGACATAATCATATATAATAAACTTTATAAAAAAGAATCCTAATAAATGCAAGATGTCATTCATAAGGGTATATGAAAATATATTGAGAAAAAAGTTTTATACAATAGTTAAAGGTAATAACTAAAAATGAATATAATATAGATAGGCACTTCATATGAGGTGCCCTTTCTATATCTATGAAAGAAGAGTAAATAAAATAAATACAAAACAGTAAACTATGAATTATATGTGGAAAGCCATTATCTACAGTTTTTGCTTAACCCTTACAAACAGTTAATAATTTTTTTGTTCCAGAAATTTCTGCTAATACTATATCTATCATACGTTTTACATTAGCAACATGAAATTCACTAACTTCTTTTTCCCAATCATCATCTTTTTGATTAATCCCTGTTAGATATTGATTTAAAACTTCTAATCGTTTTTCTAAAAGCTTCTTTCTTTCTTCTTTTCCTAGGCATTCAATAAAGAATGCTGTAATAGAAAAAATATTAGTGTCATAATCGAATTTTAAAATAGAACTTCTCAAAGTATCGTGAAATTCTATACTTCCTTTTTCTGTGATTGTGTAAACCGTTTTGTCTGGCATATTACCATCCTTTTTAACAGTACCTAAAATCAATCCTCTTTTTTCTAAAGTCTTAATTGTAGTATATACGGTTGAGTCTGCGATATTAAACCAGTACTTTACATTCATGTATTCTAGCACTTTTATAATTTCATAGGCATTAAGAGGCTTTTCATTTATTAGACCTAAAAGCATTGTTGCTGGTTTTGATAACATTATAATTCACTCTCCTTTGTAATATTTATTATTACATAATTATATATATATTAGTTTTATATTAAACTACTACTATTATCTAGCAGTATTATTGTATCATGGAATTTTAATGAAAGAAAGTATGAATATAGATTATGTTACAAATTAATAAATGTATAAAGTTTAAATTAATTATTTCAAAAATTTAAGTAATAAAAACTGATTTATAAGTTTAATTTTCTACTTAATCCATTTAGGAAGGAATATAAGAGACCTAAAGATAACAAAGCAATTGTATATGGTATGAATAATATGATAGATGTTAAAGTATGATTTTTATATGTTGATGTGATAAAATATGACTAACAAATAAATTGAACTTTGAAAGGAAAAATGAATGAAAAATATTTATATTATTGGTGGGACAATGGGAGTAGGCAAAACAACAGTATGCCAATCTCTAAAATTAATCTTGAAAAATAGTGTTTTTCTTGATGGTGATTGGTGTTGGGATATGCATCCATTTCAAATTACTGTTGAAACGAAAAAAATGGTTCTTTCAAATATTTGTTCATTGTTGAATAACTTTATAAAGTGTAGTACTTTTGAAAATATTATTTTTTGTTGGGTAATGCATGAACAAAGTATTATTGATACTATTATATCTTGCCTAGATATATCTGATTGTAGAGTAATAAATATTTCCTTAATTTGTGATGAAACTGTATTGAGAAAAAGGTTGAAGACCGATGTAGAGGAAGGTTTGCGTTTTACTGATGTAATAGAAAGAAGTGTTAACTATTTACCCATGTATGAAATATTAGCAACAACGAAAATTAATGTTTCTAATAAATCTGTCAAAGAGATTGTTGAAGAGATATCTAAATTGTAAAATTTTAGTTTTTAATTTAAAGTTAATGACATTATAGTATTGTTGAACATTCCACTGTTGATTGATAAATATAAAAAAGGAATGCATTGCTTAATTCTATTTGTGTAATTCCTATTGTTCCAGTTAGATTAAGAATAAGGACGAAAAAATATAGTCAAATTTTAATATTCTTCTGATATTATAAAAAATATCTAATATAAAAAAATTAGAAATTTGAAAAAATTTGTAGTTTTTGAGTGAGTATATATTATAATAAAATAGATATAAATTTTTTATGAGGGGAAAGTAAATGAAAAAAAAGAAAAAATTGATTAGGATAATTATATGTTTTTTGCTAGTAATCAGTATTGTAAATCCGCTACAAGTAGAAGCTGAAATTATTAACGATTTTAGTACATCTGTTTACTCAACACAAACGAACTATACATCTACTAATGCTAAGTTTAAGACTATTAAATCTAGAAAAAGACATAGAGGTAGTAGGTCAAATAAAAGTAAAATAAAACTAAAAAAACGAAGTACAAGTAATAAAAGGTATAGAAATGGAATTATAAATAGACATAGTAACAGAAGTATAAAAAAACACAGTATAATATCAAAGTTGATATTGTTAGTAATAGTGATATTTATCATTATAGCTATAGTAATAGTAATATTAATTAAAAGAAATAAGAAAAGATTTTATTAGAATATAAAAATAGAATTATTAAAGCCTTATTAAGACTAATTCAAAAATTACATAAAATAGCTAGATAAATAATAAGAAAATAAATTAAATTATTGAAAATAAAATTTAAAAAGTTTGAATTAGGTATAAAATTTTAAGAAAGAAATTAGTATTGATTTTTATTAGTATTATTTTAAAAAAATAGTTTTAAAAGAAGTATATTTAAAAAGCTATAAAAATATATTGACATTTTTTAGAAAAAGTAATATGATTATTTCAATGGCAAAACAATATATAATAAATTAAATCCTATGACAAGGAAGAGTAGTTAAATTTAGGTTCAATATAGAGAGCCAAGGATGGTGGAATCTTGGTAAGAAAAAATTTGATGAATGGGCCTTAGAGGAGTAAATCGAAATCATATTTTTGAGAGTAGACTTTATCGTTAGTCGTACGTTATAGCGAATAGGGTATGTAAGTACCTGATAATGAGATATATAAAAATTGAGTTTTATATTAAGTTTTTATATAATTTAGGTGGCAACGCGGATAATCTCCGTCCTATTAATTTAGGACGGAGTTTTTTATTTTACGAAAAATTCGATATGTAGAAGGTGGTGAAATAGATGTTATGAATTTCTAAAGCTAAAGATGATGATTTAGAAAACTGGCAAAAAAATAAATTGAAAATTAAAAAAATTAGGAGGAAATACAAAAATGAAAACAAATACAAAAAAACTAACTTTAAATGCAATACTTTTAGCAATGGGATTATTAATACATCAAATTACACCTGCTATAGGATTACCAATGAAACCAGATGTACCACTAGCAATGCTGTTTGTGATATTAGTTTTAAATAGAGATGACTATAAAACTTGCTTAATAGCAGGAATAGTGACAGGTATATTTACAGCACTTACATCAAGCTTCCCAGGAGGTCAAGTTCCTAATATAATAGATAAAACTCTTACAGCCAATATAGTATTTTTATTAATATATGTTAGCTATAAAATGCCTTTTATAAAAAACTTATCTAAAAAAACACAGGATACTATAGTAGTTGCAATTATAATGCCAATAGGAACACTTGTAAGTGGAACAATATTTTTGTTAGCTGCTCAAGCTATAGTTGGTCTTCCAGGAGCTTCTTTTACAGCATTATTCTTAACAGTAGTATTACCAGCTGTTTTAATAAATTTAGTTGCAGGAATATTTTTATTCAAAATTGTTAATTTATCAATAAGAAGGGTTAGTTACCAAAGTTAAAATTTGATTAGATATATGGCTTATAATATTTAATTTGAGATATACTTGATATAATAAAAAGTTTATTTTATAAAGATATTATGATTATTTTATTTTCTTAAATAAGATTAATTTAATGTACTTGTATAGTATAAACTTAGTAAATTATTAGATATCAATAGAAATATATTTTGTAGAATTGTAAATGGATTGATTTAAAATCTATTTTTATATAAAAGTATAATATAATAAAGGACAGCGATTTGGCTGTCTTTTATTATAGTTAAAACTTTAATAATACCTTTAAAAGATTTTTCTTATTTGATATAATTAAGGTTATGTGTAATATAAGAAATTAACTAGGAGGAATAGAAGTGAGCAAAAGAAAACAAGTAACAATACCTATAGAGAAAATACAAGAACAAGATAAATATATAGAACAAATACACAGACAAAATGAAGAGTACTTCAACAGAACTGGAAAGAGAAAACTCGTGTTTACTCAAACCTTTGGATGCCAAATGAATGAACATGATTCAGAAAAACTTTGTTCAATGTTAGAAGAAATGGGATACCAAATGTCAATGATAGTTGAAGAAAGTGACCTAATAATATATAATACATGTGCAGTAAGAGAAAATGCAGAACTAAAGGTGTATGGAAATTTAGGTCAGTTAAAGCATCTAAAAGGAAAAAATCCAAACATGAAAATAGCTGTGTGTGGATGTATGATGCAACAACCACATGTTGTAGAAGAACTAAGAAAAAAATACAAACATGTAGACCTTGTATTTGGAACACATAATCTATATAAATTTCCACAATTACTTACAGAATCAATAAATTCTGATAAAATGTTAGTAGATGTATGGGATGTAGATGGAGAAGTAATAGAAGGCCTTAGAAGTAATAGAAAATTTGAATTAAAAGCATTTGTAAATATAATGTATGGATGCAATAATTTCTGTACATATTGTATAGTTCCATATACAAGAGGAAGAGAAAGAAGTAGAACACCTGAAGATATAATTAATGAGATAAAAGAGCTTGTTTCAAATGGAACAAAAGAAATAACTTTGCTTGGACAAAATGTAGATTCGTATGGCAAAACACTTGAAAATCCAGTTGCATTCTCAGAACTTTTAAGAAAAGTTAATGATATAGAAGGAATTGAAAGAGTTAGATTTATGACATCTCATCCTAAAGATATATCTGATGAGGTGATATATGCAATTAGAGATTGTGATAAGGTGTGTGAATTTTTACATTTACCAATACAATGTGGAAGTAGTAGTCTTCTGAAAAAAATGAATAGACATTATACAAAGGAATATTATCTAGACATAATAGAGAAAGCTAAAAAAGAAGTGCCAGATATTGCTTTTTCAACGGACTTAATGATAGGTTTTCCAGGAGAAACAGAAGAAGATTTAGAAGATACTCTAGATGTGGTTGAAAAAGTTAGATATGATTCAGCATTTACATTTATTTATTCTAAAAGACAGGGAACTCCTGCTGCTAAAATGGAAAATCAAATACCAGAAGAAATAAAACATGAAAGATTTAATAGAGTATTAGAAGCAGTAAATAGAATCTCAGCAGAGATAAATAATGAATATAAAAATAGAGTAGTTGAAGTTTTGGTCGAAGGAAGAAGCAAAAATAATAAAAATAAACTTGCTGGTAGAACTAGACAAAATAAACTTGTAAATTTTGAAGGTGGAAGTGATGATTTAATTGGAAAATTAGTTATGGTTAAAATTACTGAACCTAGAACATTTTCATTGAATGGGGTACTAATAAATGATTAACACTGTATAAAATAATAAAATTATGTAAACTGATTGAAATAGATGTACTATAAAACAAAATATATTAAATTTTTTAATTTTAAGAACATATCATATATATTATGATAATTTCAGTTTCTATTATAAATAAAAATAAATTTGATATAGGATGTAGATTAATTGTACATCTATTTTTTATTCTATTTTATCAAAGCTTACTTAACTATATTTAGTATTTATTGTATACTAAAATATCTAATAGACATAAAAAAGCAGTCAATCTTTCATAATTAACTGCTTAACTTACTAATTTTTATTTTTTACATTTCTTGTTAGAGTAATAGATATTGAAAAACACGCTAGCAAGTATAACTATTATAAATATTACAGCAAACGGAAGCATTTTTTTTTCATCCATTTGTCCACTCTCTATTCTATATCCCAAAAATGACATGATAAATAACATTATAGATACGATAAAAGTAACAATGCTAGAACTTCTACATAGTTTTTTTACATCATATCGAGCTTTTTCTTTATCACTCATAGTATTATAACCTGCTAATAGCATACTTGCTTTTCCATTAAATAACAATATACTTAAAATGAAAGAGGCAATTGCAATTATAACTGTGAATCCTACTGCAAACATTATAAGCACCTCCAGATACTCTGATTTATCAGTTTACTTAATTATTAATATTTTACCATAAACATACATTAAAATCATTTATTTCATAGATTAATCTTATTAGATATATTATCATATTATAATTTATTTATAATGTGGTGTTAATACATAGTGCTTAGCTTGAAATTGTATTAAAAATTGTGTAACAATAATTGAACAATAATCAAGCATAAAAAATATTATAAAACATAATTTACTATCTTTTTTAGAATTATAACATTTTAAAGTTAGAAAATTTTAAAAACTTCTTATATAAAAATTTGAATATTTGATTACAAGTATTATTCTGATAAGAAGTTTAAAAAATTTTCTAATATTTTTGCTGTTATTCCCCAAATTACATAATCTTTATATTTATAAAATAGAACAGGGTAACTTCCACTTTCAAATTTATAATCTTTTTGATTTGGAATTGAACCATATGGAAGATTTTCATCAGGAAAAACTTTGACTGTATTATTATAGGTATTTGGAGGATTTTCTAAAAGATATTTTATAGGTACCAAAAAAGTATGGTCAACTTCATCTTTATTTATATTTAAATTATTGATGTTTTTTATATATCCTAAGTAGGGATGTATTATAAATTTTACAGGAGTTATAAGTAAGTCAAGACTTGCTATAACTTCTATATTGTCATTAAAAGTTCCAAGTTCCTCACATGTTTCTCTAATAACGGCTTCATAAGGAGTTTCGTTAGACTCTATTTTTCCACCTGGAAAAGAAATTTCATTGGGTTGATGCTTTAAATTTTTTGAGCGAACTTCAAATAATATATGATGTATGTTATTTATTTCTACTATTGGAATTAATACAGATGCTCTTTTCATATTTTCATAACCGTTTATATATGGTTTGTAATCTTTAAATTTATTTTTAATATTGTTTATCATTTTTTCCTCCTAAAATAATATTATTAAAAAAATGTAGAATTAAATTTTGACAATAACAATATATACGTAATTATATTTATCTAATTCAAGATATAGTAATATCTATATTATTATATAATAAATCAATAAATATATATTAACAAGTATTAACAAATACTAAAGTATTTAAGTTTAGTAATGTTTAAACTAAAGTATTATAAAATAATTTTGTGACCTTTAATTGAAAAATATATTTCTATTTTAACTGACATTCATTTTTTTATTTTTACAATCTCATTAAGGTGAATTTTATTTTAGAATCATCATCAAAAATAAAAAAGTGAGTATTTATAAAAAAGTAAAGTGGTAAGATAATCTTACTGCTTTACTTTTTTATGAATAATTTATCTAAAATATTTATAAATTAAAAATAGAGTAAATTCTATTTTTCTAACTCTAAATATTTCTTAATAACTGACTCTGCTAAACATTTTGACGAATCAATAATGTTAATTGATGGTTGTATATTTTCCAAGACAACATTTAAATCAGTGCAAGCAATCACTATATTTTCAATAGATTCAAATTTTATACTTTCTAGAAGTTCATTCCAAATATTGATATTTTGTGGATTATTCTTATCTGTTTTTATGTTTTGTATAAGAGCATTTATCTTTTTTTGCCATTCTTCTTTAAATATAAATTCATGACCAGCTTTTGTTATACCTTTTTGATAAATTGTAGATTTAAATGTTGAACTTGTTGAAAGTAGAGTTACTTTTTGTGGCGTAGCAGGTAAATATTTAATAGTTTCTTCTACAATATTTAATAATGGAATACCTATTGATTCTTTCAATTCTTCAAAATATATATGAGCTGAATTGCACGGCATCGCAATAAAGTTTGTTCCAATTGATTCAAGTTTTTTTAGACCCTTAATGATAGTTTTTTTCATAAGTTCATGATTTATTGCGCGGTCAATATAAAATGGAGTAGGTAAGGAATATATCATAATTTCAGGAAACTCTTCATCGTATCTCGCTCCATACTGAGACTGACATTCATCAATAATTAAATCAACAAATGGCGCTGTTGACCTTGGGCCCATCCCAGCCAAAATTCCAATTAATTTTTTATTCATTTAAATAATCTCCTTAGATTCTGTATAGTTTATTTTGTATAGGCTTTATCCGCCAAAAATGAAGAAATCATATGTTTCTTTAATTCTAATATTTGGGTGTCTTTCTGTCAAATGTAGAATAAATCTTTGTAACAATCCTTATAGTCTTTTATACTATTTTTGTATCATTTAACAATTGTAGCGTAATTATGAAAAATATTTGAGTATTCTTTATTTATATAATAGCTCTTGTGGTATTATGTCATGCTCTATGTTACAATCAAAATTATACAAAAGAAGTATTTAAATTTTTATAAAAAAAGATTCGGATGGAATAAAATTAAAACCAACTATGCTTATTGATAATAGAAGATGACTCGATTATGTCTTAAAAGAGATAAAAGAAAAGCTATACCTAAAAGTCATTATCCTATTTAATTAAATTTAAGTATGTCAACTGTCAAAAGATATTGGAATTTTTAACTGGTGTCATGAAGGAATTCTTTGTATTAAGAAAGACATAGTCCTGTTGCTATTTTTATATTGGTGCTTGTTTTTTAAATATTCCACAATTCACTCTAGAATAAGGGGGTGAAAATTTATGATTTCAATTTTAAACGATTTTTTTAGAACCGTTTTAGTAAGTAGTTTATTTATAGTTCTCTTATTAGTTTTTAGAATGACTATTTTTAAAACTTTCAGTAGAAAATTTAACTATTATATATGGTTTATTGTTATTATAAAACTATTATTACCATTTACATATTATACTTTTGCATTTAATGAATTGAAATATCAACACAATATTAATAAGGTAAATTTAGAAGGTTCTAACAATATTTCTACTTTGTGTACTATTATTTTAGTGTCTGTTTGGATTACTGTTACGATATTTTATTTGATTTCTACTTTATGGAAATATATTAAGCTTAAAAATCTGATAGAGGATTTGTCCTATGATGTTGATGATGAAGACATAAACAATCTTTATGATAGTTTATTAAAAGAGCTTAATATAAATAAAAATGTAAAGATTAAATATTCTCATGAAGTTGAAACTCCGTCATTTTTTAATTTCTGTGTTCTTTTACCACCATATGATTATAAATTAAAAGAACTTGAATGGATATTTAGACATGAACTTATGCATTTTAAGAGTAAAGACATTTATATTAAATATTTAGTATTATTCTTAAAAATAGTATATTGGTTTAATCCTTTTATGTACATTATGGATAAAGTTATAGATTTAGATTGTGAACTTTATTGTGATGAAAGAGTTTTAAAAAATCGTAGTATAGAAGATAAAAAAGAGTATGCTTTGACTATTATAGGTGCAATGAAAAAAGATTTAAATTCTTCAAATAAATTTGTAGCTGGACTGCATAAGAAATCAAATATAAAAAAAAGAGTATCTAATATGTTTAATGAAAAAAATAAAACAGGAAATTTAATGGCATTAATTTTATGTTTATTATCATTGATTACATATTTTAAAATAGATATAATTGATTCTAAATCATTAATTTATTCATTACCAAAACAATTAACTATTGAAAATAAGAATTCTAATTTTAAATACTTAGGACAGGTTAATACAGATGAGTAATGTAAATTTTAAATAATACATTTAGAGATTTATTGAGAATAAATTAGCTTATTAATTACGCTAATATATATTTTGGTGTAAATTAGTTTGTTAGTTTAACTGCTATACTTTATGTATATCAAGTTTTATAGGGGGATAAAATGAATTTTAAAAGTAAAGCCAAAGTATTAAGTTTATGTTTAATCTCAATTCTAATGATATTGACAGGTTGCACTAATTCTAAAAATGATAAAATCACTGAAATCAATATATTAGCAACTACAGACTTACATGGAGAAGTTACCTATAATGTAGCTGAAAAAATAAACGAAGAAAGAAAAAAAGACTCTAATATAACATTAGTAGATGCAGGAGATTTTTATGATTCGGATGGTTTAGGAGCAATGGAGCAATATCTTAGTGAGGCTCGAGATGCTTACGAAAAAGATGAAGTAATTAAAAAAGAAGTACCTATAGTTAGACAAATGAGTGAAGTTAAATATGATGCAGTAGTGCTTGGTAATCATGAGTTTGTTTCTAGCTCTAAAAAAAATTTAGATAAAATGATAAATGAATTTAATAGTGAAAATATAGAAGTTTTATCTGCAAATACATATAATAGTAACAGTTCAAGTTATGTTAAACCTTACACAATAAATACAATTGAAACAAAATATGGTGAAGTTAAGCTTGGTATACTTGGTCTTACAATCAAAGAAGTCGGAGAAGGATGGGATTTTGATGAAAACGAAAATAAAATTAAGGCTAAGTCCAGAGATTTAAAAGATATGGCTACATACCAGGATTTATATATGAATGATATGATAGATGATGCTAAAAAATGGGTGAAGGAAATAAAAGAAAAAGAAAATCCAGATATACTATTAGCCGTAGTACATAGTGGAGAAAAACCCAAAAAGCCTAAAAATCCAGGTAATAGAATACAAGAACTAGCTAAAGAAGTTGATGGAATTGATGCGATAGTAGCAGGGCATACTCATAAGGAAATTGAACAACATGATTATACAAATAATAAAGGTGAAAATGTGATAGTTACACAACCAGGCAGTCATAACTCTTGTATATCAAAAATAACATTTGAATTAGAAAAAGGTAATAATACTTGGAAAGTACAAGATAAATATTCAAAGTTAACTAAGATAGAAGAAGATAAAAGCTTAGAAAATTTTGGTGATTTGATAACAAATTTATCTGAGCTAAATGATAAAAAGAGCGAAGTGAATTTGTCATCATTAAGTAAATTCAAATGGGACAGAGCTTATTTATTTAGCAATGATATTAGTGTTGAAAAGATGTACAATATAGTTGGTTATAAATGGAAAAATCTTGCAGATATAGAAAATGATAATAGAATTAAGATGGTATTTATGAATGGTAAAAAGGTTTCCTCATATGCTTGTTTTAAGGGAAAAGACTTTGGGATAGGTTTAAAAGTAGATAAATCTAAATATCAAGATGGTGTACTAGAGATACTACCTAAAAAGAATGACAAATTTGAAGTAAAGAAAAATAGTGAAGGATATGACATTCAATTAGTATATAAATAACAATCAGTAGTTAAATTTAGTTTTATGGACTGTTGTTACATATTTAGAACAAAAGAAAAGCCCTTAGAATCCAAATAAATACGTTCTAAGGGCTTTTTACTAGATATTTTTAAATAAGTTAAATAAATTTTTAGAAACTAGTTCAAGTTTCTCTTTTAAAAACGGCTAAACCTTCAATCAAATGTATATGAACTAATTACCAATCTTTTCTACCTAATGAATTGAAAAGTTTTTCTAGTGGTTCTACTTTATTTTTATTTGCTGATTTTTTATCAATGTCATTTTGAACATATAACTGTATAAAGTTATATTAGAATTTTTTCATTTGCTATCTTTTTTTATCAATTTTATATCAATAATACATTTAAAATGTAGATAAAACTAAAAAGGTTTTTCTAGAAAATAAAATCCATTTAATTATATTTACTTACCAATACCATCACTTGATGTAAACAAGATTCCACAACATTTTCACCATACTCTAGTATAAAATCGTTTAACTGCGTATCTATAAAATTACAGTAGTCATATGAACTACATATATAGGCAGTTAGTATATGTGTACATCTATCTATTTTATTCATAAACATATATTATTTATCCCCCTAAAAAACTTTCATAAAAAACAAAAAGAAAATATCTTTTTGGCAACTGGCTGACATAACTTATTTTATAAGTGTTAGTCCCTATAGCTTTGCGTCACTAAATTTCTCTAGTTTTGCCTATTTAGTTTTATTCTACGATTATAATATTACAGGAAAACGTTTTGTTTTTCAATATATAAACTAAAAAAATTAAATATAAAAGTTATTTTGTCCTTTAAAAATAAAACATACAAGTAAATTATGTAATAAAGCTTGTTGTGTAAAAGGAACTGTAAAGTTATATTATTAATTTATTTGAATTATATTGATGAAGTAGCACAAAATTAATCAACAGGAAGTGTTCAATATATTAAAAAGAGTATAGATAATAAATATATGTGTATAAAAATCTATTATATCAAAAATAATAGCATTAACAGAATAAAGCTATAGTAAATCAAAGATGGTTATTGAAATTTTACAAAATTAGTGAGAATAAAGACAATAAATCATAAACTACTATAATAGTTTTGTAAATTTTAATACAAATAAAATATATGATATAAATAAAAAATTTGTTAAAATATGATAAGTGTAGTATAATCAAGTAGAAAAGATATAATATATTTCGGGGAGCTAATATGCTGAGAGGAGATTTTATCTCGACCCTTTGAACCTGTTTGGATAATGCCAGTGTAGGGAGACCAGTAAAGATAAAAATAAGTCTTATCCTATTTTGGATAAGACTTTTATTTTATTTAAATATACTATGTTTTTATCTATAAAATATTTTAATAAAAAACAAAATATACCTAGTAGGTATTAATTATTTTAAAAGGAGTGATTTAAATGGTAATTGCAGACATAGCAGTAATGCCACTAAGACCTTACAAAGGTGAAGAAGAAATGTATAAAGTAGTAGATGCTTGTATAGCAGAAATTGAAAACAGTGGTCTTAAATGTGAAATAGGAGCAATGAGTACTACTGTTGAAGGTGATTTTGATGAAGTTTTTGAACTACTAAAAAAAGTACATAAAATCCCTTTTAATCTTGGATGTGAAAGAGTTATAACAGTAGCTAGAGTAGATGAAAAAGCTGGGGGTTTAACTATAGATGATAAACTTAGAAATCATAGATAAAGTCAAAAATAGTATATATCCAATAGCAACATTTTTGTTTATACTTATTTTTTGGCAATCTGTGGTAGAAGTTTTAAGAGTTCCTCAATATATACTGCCTACACCAATAGATATAATTAATGTATTTTTTAAAGATTATCAAAATTTATCCATGCATGCCATGGTTACTATAGGAGAAGCAATATTTGGCTTTATAGTTGCGATAATAATATCTTTAATAATTGGAATATTAATGGATTTTGTATTGATAATAAAAAAATGTCTTTATCCTATTATGTTAGTGACTCAAATGATACCTACAATAATAATAGCTCCACTTTTTATGATTTGGTTTGGCTTTGGAACAATGCCAAAAATATTGATGGTAACACTTACGTGTTTTTTCCCTATATTAATAAGTTTTGTAGATGGTATTGAGAATATTGATAAAGATTATTTAAATTTGTTTAAGACTATGAATTCAAATAAGATTAATACTTTTATTCATCTTAAATTTCCTATGTCAATGGATAAATTTTTTTCTGGACTTAAAATATCTGCTACTTATGCTGTAATGGCAGCAACTGTTGCAGAGTGGTTAGGTGGAACTAAAGGTCTTGGTGTTTATATGCTAAGGTCAAAAAGTGCATATGCACTTGATAAAGTATTTGCATCTACTATATTAGTAGTTATATTTAGCTTAATATTTGTAGGAATTGTACAAGCTATAAAAAAAGTTGTTATAAAACATAGATTAGAAGATTAAATGTACTTGAGGGAGGATATTATGAATTTCAAAAAATTAGGAATATTAGGTTTAGTAAGTGCTCTTACATTAGCAACAATAACTGGATGTTCTTCTGGAAATAATAGTGATAAAGACAAAAAAAATAGTAAAGATACTTCTTCTAAAAAAGTGACTGTTGTACTTGATTGGACACCAAATACTAATCATACTGGATTATTTGTGGCGCTTGATAAAGGTTATTATAAAGAAGAAGGCTTGGATGTTGAAATAGTACAACCACCTGAAAGTGGAGCTGAGACTTTAGTAGCAACAGGAAAGGCTGACTTTGGTATAAGTTATCAAGAGCAAGTTACTTACGCAAAAACTAGTGAAGACCCACTTCCAATAAAAGCTGTAGCTACTGTTATACAACACAATACTTCTGGATTTGCATCTCCAAAAGAAAAAAACATAACTACAGCAAAAGATTTTGAAGGAAAAACTTATGGAGGTTGGGGTTCTCCATCAGAAGAAGCTGTTTTTAAAGCAGTTATGAATAAAAATGGAGCTGACTTTAATAAATTAAAGATAGTTAATACTGGTCAAGATGATTTCTTTGCAGCTATGAAAACTGTAGATTTTGCATGGATATTTGAAGGTTGGGATGTAGTTAAAGCTAATTTAATTGATTATGATTTAAACTTTATACCAGTAAAAGACCTAGATGAAAGATTAGATTATTATACACCACTTATAATTTCTAATGAGACTGTACTTAAAGACAATCCAGAACTTGCTAAGAAATTCTTAAAAGCTACAACAAAAGGTTATGAGTATGCAATAAAAAATCCTGAAGATGCTGCAAAAATTTTAGTAAAGCATGCTCCTGAGGTAGATGAAAAACTAGCAATAAAGAGTCAAGAATATTTAGCAAGTAAATATAAAGATGATGCACCAAGATGGGGAGAAATGAAAGATAGTGTATGGAATAACTATACATCATTCTTAAAAGAATATAAATTAATAGATAAGGATATGAAGGCAAGTGATGCTTACACAAATGAATTCTTACCACAATAAAAAGGCAAAAATATCTATAGAAAATGTATCAAAGACATATAAAGATGTAGATGTTTTAAAAGATATAAGTATTGATGTTTATGAAGGCGAATTTGTTTCTATATTGGGACCAAGCGGATGTGGAAAAAGTACTATCTTTAATATTATAACTCAATTGACAGACTATAATAGTGGTATGGTAAACATAAACGGTAATTATAGCTACATGTATCAAAAAGATTTACTTTTACCATATAAAACTATAATAGATAATGTGTCTCTTCCATTGGTACTAAAAAAAGAAAAAAAGAGCAAAGCTAGGTCTATGGTAAAACACTACTTTGAGGTTTTTGGTTTGGAAGGGTATGAGTATAAATATCCAGCAGAACTTTCCGGAGGTATGAGACAAAGAGCTAATTTTTTGAGAACTTTTATAAATTCTAATGACATAATGCTTTTAGATGAACCTTTTGGTGCACTCGATTCATTAACTAAAACATCTATGCAAAAATGGCTTTTAGAAGTTAAGAAAAAAGTAAATTCAACGATACTTCTTATAACTCATGATATTGATGAAGCTATAATGTTATCAAATAGAATTTATGTTATCTCAAAAAAACCATCAATAGTAAAAAAAGAATTTATCATAGATAATAGAAATATAAATGAAGATAATCTTGAGAATGTTATTAAACTGAAAAAAGAGATAATATCTTTATTATAAAATTCTATACGTTTTTACTTAGTGATTATTAAACTTAACAATCCAAAGTGCAATCAGCATTTTGGATTGTTTTTTAGTTATACGTCAAAATTTTATATATTATGTTAATAATAATCAAGTACTATGATATAATATTTAATTAGAAAAGAAGGAGGTTTAATAATGCAAATAGATATGAATAAATTAACTCCTATGATGAAACAGTATCTTGAAGTAAAAAATAGATATAAAGATTGTATACTGTTTTTTAGATTGGGAGATTTTTATGAAATGTTTTTTGAAGATGCATTAGTAGCTTCAAAAGCTCTTGAAATAGCATTAACAGGGAAAGCCTGTGGTTTAGAAGAACGTGCTCCTATGTGTGGAGTACCATTTCACTCAGCCAATTCATATATATCAAAGTTAGTAGAAAATGGATATAAAGTAGCAATAGGTGAGCAAATGGAAGACCCATCTACTGCAAAAGGAATTGTTAGGAGAGAGGTAATAAGAGTTATTACTCCTGGAACAGTTCTAGATGGAAATTTACTTGAAAATAAAAAGAATAATTATTTATTATCTTTATATAAAGATGACGCCAATATAGGTTTAACTTATGTAGATATAAGTACAGGAGAAGCTAATGCAACTTGTCTGAATGAAGATAAAGTAATAGAAGAAATTGCAAAAATTCATCCTACAGAAATAATTATAAATGATTTGAATTTTATAGAAAAACTTAGAGATATAGCTACTGTAAGCAACATATACATAAATGAAAGTTTTAGCGAAAACTATTTAGATATAAATATATTAAAAGAGTATTTTCCAGAGGTTTATCTACAAAAATTAAAGTTTGATGATAAGGGTCTTATAAAATCGAGTTTATCAATTCTTCTAAACTATATATATAACACTCAAAAGCAGATAACATCCAATATTAATAATATAAATATATACAATTCATCAGAGTATATGGTCTTAGATATGTTTACTAGAACTAATTTAGAACTTACTCAGACTATAAGAGGAAATAAAAAGAAAGGTTCACTATTACATGTTTTAGACAAAACATCTACTGCGATGGGAGGAAGACTTCTAAGAAAATATGTAGAAGAGCCTCTGATAAATAAACCTAAAATTGAAAATAGATTAAATGTAATAGAAGAAATAAAAGATGATTTTATACTAAGAGAAGATTTAAATGATATACTTAAAAATATATATGATATAGAAAGAATATGTGGGAAAATAGCATTTGAAAGAGTAACACCAAAAGAATTAGTTCACTTAAAAAATTCAGTAGAAAAATTACCAAATCTAAAAGACACAATAGACTTATCAAATGCAAATAGATTAAAAGAGTATGTATCAGAAATGGACAAGTTGGATGATATATACAGTTTAATAGATGAAGCCATTTTGGAAGAACCTACAATAACTATAAAAGATGGGAATATAATTAAGTCTGATTTTAGTGATGAACTTAAAGAATTGAGGGATATTTCTAAAAATGGTGCTTTTCTTATAAAAGAAATAGAAAATAGAGAAAGAGAAAAGACGGGAGTTAAATCATTAAAAATAGGATTTAATAAAGTATTTGGATATTATATAGAAATAACAAAGGCTAACTTTAAACAAGCAAAACTAGATGAGACATATATAAGAAAGCAGACACTTAGTAATGCAGAAAGATATATAACTCCAGAGTTAAAAGAAATAGAAGAAAAGATACTACATGCTGAAGAGAAAATTAAATCTCTAGAATATGAGATATTTGTAAGTATAAGAGATACTATATATAAAAATATAGACAGAATACAAAAAGTAGCTAAGATTATAGCTAATATAGACGTTTTTGTATCTTTGGCAACAGTTGCTCACATAAACAACTATATAAAACCACAGATAAACGAAAATAATAAACTCGATATAAGAAATGGTAGACATCCAGTTGTTGAAAATATAGTAGGTGAAGAAAATTTTGTTCCAAATGATACATATTTAAATCGTGGAGAAAACATCATTAACATAATAACTGGACCTAATATGTCTGGTAAGTCAACATATATGAGACAAACTGCTATAATAGCACTTATGGCACATATAGGTTCTTTTGTTCCAGCAGAATATGCTAATGTACCGATATTAGATAGAATATTTACAAGAGTAGGGGCTAGTGATGATTTATCTCAAGGACAATCTACTTTTATGGTAGAGATGAATGAGGTATCTCTTATATTAAAAAATGCTACTGAAAGAAGCTTAGTTATTTTAGATGAAATAGGACGTGGAACTAGTACTTATGATGGTATAAGTTTAGCATGGTCAATAGTAGAATATATTCAAAAGAATATTAGATGTAAGACACTATTTGCAACACATTATCATGAACTTACTGATTTAGAAGAAGAATTTAAAGAGGTTAAAAATTATTCAATAGCAGTTAAAGAAGATGGAGAGGGAATAATATTTTTAAGAAAAATAATTCCTCAAGGTGCAGATAAGAGTTATGGAATCTATGTTGCTAAATTAGCTAAATTGCCAGATGAAGTCATAGATAGAGCAAAATATATACTTAAGGATTTAGAAAAAAATCATGTTTATAACAGTGTAGCAATAAATGGAGATAAAGAAAAAACTATTGTGATTAATAATGATTTAGATGAAGAACTACTTAAGGTAAATCAGAGCAATTTTAAAAATAAATACGAATCTCTAAAAATAGAGCATGAGCTTATAGTAAAAGATTATAAACACATGAAAAAGGATTATGATAAACTAAATTCTAAGTTTAAAACGTTAAACGATGAAGTTATTTCAATGAAGAAAAAGGATAGTAAAGAAGAAATTGATAAAGAAGATTCTGTAAAGGAATTAGCACTAACTCAAATATCTTTTGATAGTGTAAAGAGAGATATATTGTCAGAAGAAATTTTAAACTTAGATATTTTAAATATGACTCCATTAGATGCTATAAATTCTCTTTACAATCTTCAAAAAAAAGCAAAAGAAATAAAATCTTAGAGGTGTAAAAATGAAAAATATAATTAACATCCTAGATGATTTGACTATAAATAAAATAGCAGCAGGAGAAGTAGTAGAAAGACCGTCTTCTGCATTAAAAGAATTAATTGAGAATTCTATTGATGCAGGCGCAAATAAGATTTCTATAGATATCATTGATGGAGGAAAAACCTTAATTAAAATCACAGATAATGGAATAGGAATACCTTCAAGCGAAGTTGAGAAATCATTTTTAAGACATGCTACTAGTAAAATTAAAAAAATTGATGATTTATATGATTTGTACTCTCTTGGATTTAGAGGAGAAGCATTAGCATCTATTTCAGCTATATCAAAATTAGAAATGATTACTAAAACCAAAGATGAAATGGTTGGAACTAAAATATTTGTAGAAGGTGGAAAAATAGTTTCAAAGGAGCCAATTGGTTCCACTAATGGTACAACAATCATTATAAAAGAGATTTTCTTTAATACACCAGCAAGACAGAAATTTTTGAAATCTACCCATGCTGAAACCATAAACATAAGTGATTTGATAAATAAGCTTGCAATAGGCAATCCTAATATCCAATTTAAATATACAAATAATAATAAACAAATGTTAAATACACCAGGTGATGGAAAGCTCATAAATACTATTAGGAGTATATATGGAAAAGAAATAACGGAAAACCTAATAAATATAGAATTTAAATGCAATCACTTTAAAATTGATGGATATATAGGAAATAATAACATCTATCGTTCCAATAAAAACTTGCAACATATCTATATAAATAAAAGATTTGTAAAAAGTAAAATAATTATAGATGCAATAACTGAAAGTTATAAGTCTATAATTCCAATAGGTAAGCATGCTGTTTGTTTTTTAAATATAGAAGTAGACCCAGCAGGTATTGATGTAAATATACATCCTAATAAGCTTGAAGTTAAATTTGAAAAAGAACAAGAAGTGTATATAGAGCTAAGAGATTTTTTAAAAGTTAAATTAATACATTCTAACCTTATTGGAAAGTATGCTACATATAATGATAAAAAAACGCAGCCTCGAATTGCTATCAATAGTAGAGAAAAAAGTACAGATTATGAATTTAAAAATAAGAACTTCATTGAAGCTAATTCAAAAAATAATAATACAACTAAAGATAAAGATGAATTCATTGAAGTTGTAAGTTTATCAAGTGAAAAACCAATAGACGAATTTCCTTCTGTAAGCGAAGTTTTAAATGCAAATATAGAAAATGAATTAAAAAATACGGGCTCTTTAGAAGAAGAGGTTGTAAATGACAATATACAAGAAGAATTTCAAGTTGATAGGCCTAAACAAATTGATAGTTCTAAAAATGAAGATAGTAATTATTTAGAAAGAAGTATTAAAGACAGCCAAGAGGAATATTTAACTAATTCAAAACAAAGATTTTCTTTATATGGATATTCTGTAATTGGAGTCGTATTTAATACTTATATAATTCTAAGTAAAGATGATTCTATGTATTTGTTAGACCAACATGCTGCACATGAAAGAGTTTTGTATGAGAGATATATGGATAAGTTCTATAGACAAGATATCAATATGCAAATACTTTTAGACCCAGTAATTCTTGAAGTATCAAATGTAGATATGCTTCAAATTGAAAATAATTTAGAGTTATTTATGAAATTTGGTTTCGAATTAGAAGTTTTTGGCAACAATCATGTAATGATAAGATGTGTTCCAACTATATTTGGAATTCCAGAAACTGAAAAGTTTATACTTCAAATAATTGATAATATAGATGAGATTACAAGTAATTATGATTTAAAAGGTGAGAGATTTGCATCTATGGCATGTAGGTCTGCTATAAAAGCAAATGATAAAATATATGATATTGAGATAAAAAGCTTATTGGAACAATTAGAAAATTGTGAGAATCCATTTACGTGTCCTCATGGTAGACCTATAATGGTTGAAATTTCTAAGACCGAAATAGAAAAAATGTTTAAAAGAATTATGTAAAATATTTTGGATATTTAAAATATATGGAAAGGAATGTTATGAAAAAAATACCACTTATAATACTTACAGGTCCAACTGCTGTTGGAAAGACTGATTTGTCAATAAAGTTAGCAAAAGATATGGATGCAGAGATAATTTCAGCAGATTCTATGCAAATATATAAATATATGGATATTGGAAGTGCAAAAGTTACATCTGAGGAAATGCAAGGAGTAAAGCATTATCTTATAGATGAGGTTAAACCTGACTATCCATTTTCAGTTTCAGAATTTCAACAAAGGGCAAAAAAATATATATCTGAAATAAATCAAAAGGGAAAGTGTATTTTAGTGACTGGAGGAACAGGTCTTTATCTCAATTCTTTAATATACAATATGGATTTTGCAAAATCTGATGCTAATAATGAATTAAGAAAAGAGCTTCAAAAACAACTTCTTGAGAATGGAATAGATTACATGCATGATAGATTAAAATCACTTGATGAAGAAGCTGCTGATAGAATTCATAAAAACAATACAAAGAGAGTTATAAGAGCACTTGAAGTTTGTTTAAGTGGTAATAAAATGAATGATTTTTCAAGTGACTTAAAATTTAATGACGATTATCAACCTATAATAATAGTTTTGAATAGAGATAGAGAGCATTTGTATGAAAGAATAAATATGAGAGTCGATATCATGATAGAGAGTGGTTTAGTTGAAGAAGTTAAAAAACTCCTAAATATGGGATTTAAAAAAGATATGATATCAATGCAAGGTATAGGATACAAAGAGATGTTGAAGTATCTAGATGGAGAATATACATATGAAGAGGCCATTGAAATAATAAAAAGGGATTCTAGAAGGTATGCAAAACGTCAGATAACTTGGTTTAAAAGATATGAAACAGCAAAATGGTTTGATTTGGATAAATATGAAGATATAGATTTATTAAAAAATGAAATAATTATATATATTAAAAATTCTATAAAATAATATATATAAATTTTTAAGTATACAACTTCATATTGAAAATTTATCATAACTTATATAGAATATAAGATAGGAATATTTTAGATGTTCAATTTAATCTTGGGAGGGTACAAATCTAATGAAAAATACAGTTTTAAATTTACAAGATTTGTTTTTAAATAATGCTAGGAAAGAAAGGATACCTGTTACTATATATTTAGTCAATGGAGTTCAAGTCAAAGGGCTTGTAAAAGGATTTGACAGTTATATAATATTGATAGAAGGGGACAATAGACAACAAAACATGATTTATAAACATGCTGTTTCGACTATACAACCTGGTAAATATATTAATTTAACTAATCAAAATCAAAATAATAACAACAATAACAATAGATAACTAATTTAATTTAAGATAATTAAAAGGAGACTTATGCTAACTTATAAACTACAATTTATTTGTTTTAGTAAAATAGTCTCCTTTGATATGTTTAAATAAAATAACAAAGAGACAGGTGATAAAATGCTTAATGAGACAAAAGAATTATTGAAAGGTTACTATGGGATAGATGATGATACTTTTAAATTATCACAAGAAATAATGGAAGATATAAAATATAAGTTTGAGGAAATAAAAGAAATAAGAGAATACAATCAATATAAAGTTTTAAAAGCTATGCAAGAATCTAAATTAAGTGACATGCATTTTAATTGGACTACAGGATATGGATATAATGATATTGGACGTGAAAAAATAGAGGAAATTTATTCAAAAGTTTTTAATACAGAAGATGCTCTTGTAAGACCAATAATTGTAAATGGAACACACGCACTCACTTTATGTATACAAGGAATAGTCAGACCAGGAGATGAAATTCTATCTGTTACTGGAAGACCATACGATACTTTAGAGGGTGTTATAGGTATAAGAGAAGAAAAAGGCTCTTTAAAAGAATATGGTGTTACATATGATGATGTAGATTTTTTAGAAGATGGAAATTTAGATTTAGAAGGAATTAAAAGAAAAATAAATGATAAAACTAAACTTGTTATGATACAAAGGTCAAAAGGGTATTCTTGGAGAAAATCACTTTCAATTAGTGATATAAAAGAAGCCATTGATGTAATAAAATCTGTTAAACCAGAAGTTATAGTAATGGTTGATAACTGTTATGGTGAGTTTCTAGATACTAAAGAGCCAACTGATGTTGGAGCAGATGTTATGGCTGGTTCTCTAATAAAAAATCCTGGAGGTGGACTTGCATTAACAGGTGGGTATATAGCTGGTAGAAAAGATTTAATTGAGCTTATATCATATAGAATGACTTCTCCTGGAATAGGTAAAGAATGTGGTCTTACTTTTGGAACTACTAGAAATGTTCTTCAAGGATTTTTCCTAGCACCCTATGTAGTATCTCAAGCTGTGATGGGAGCTATATTTTGTTCAAGAGCTTTTGAAAAATTAGGATATGATGTATTGCCAAAACATGATGATTTAAGAAGTGATATTATTCAGTGTATTAGACTTAATAATGCTGATGAAGTCATAAGTTTTTGCCAAGGAATACAAGAAGCTGCTCCAGTTGATTCTTATGTTAAACCTGTACCTTGGGATATGCCTGGATATGAAAGTGAAGTTATAATGGCAGCAGGAGCATTTATACAAGGTTCTTCTATAGAACTAAGTGCAGATGCTCCAATAAGACCTCCTTATAATGTTTACTTCCAAGGAGGGCTTACATTTGACCACTCTAAAATGGGTACTTTAAAAGCAATTGAATTTATAAAAAAACTAAAAAAGTAAGCATATTTTTCTTTTAAAAGGTCAAAATATTTACTAGTATATTATGATGAGAATTGAAGGGTGATAATTATGAAAGAACAAATTAAAGAAAAAGTAAGTTCTCTACAAGATGAAATGATTTCTTCAATACAAGAAAGTGTAAAAATACCTAGTGTTATATCTGAGCCAACTAAAAATTTCCCATTTGGAGAAAATATAGATAAGGCTTTAAGAGGTATTTTAGACTTATGTAAATCTTTAGGGTTTAAAACAGTATATAAAGATGGATATTATGGCTATGCAGAAATAGGACAAGGTGAAAAAATGATAGGTATACTTGGTCATGTTGATGTAGTTCCAGAAGGTGACTTAGAAAGCTGGAATTATCCACCATTTGAAGGTGTTTTAGAAGATGGTAAGTTATATGGAAGAGGAACACAAGATGATAAAGGACCTACAATATCAGCAATTTATGCAGTAAAAGCTCTTATGGATTTAAATATAGATTTAAATAAGAGAATAAGATTCATTTTTGGAGCTGATGAAGAAAATCTTTGGAGATGTATAAATAAATACAAAGAAAATAATGAAGAAGTACCAGACTATGGATTTACTCCTGATTCTAGATTTCCAATAACAAATGCAGAAAAAGGTCTTTTACAAGTTCATTTAACATGTGAGAGTAAAAGTGATATAGAATTATCAGTTGGGAAGGCTTTAAATGCAGTTCCAGGAAAAGCAGTTTATATTGGAAAATATTCTGATAAGTTAAAAAAAGAATTAGATAAATTAGGTTTTGAATACACTGTTGAAGGCAATAAAATATGTATAATAGGAAAAAGTGTTCATTCAGCAGCTAGTGATACTGGTATAAATGCAGTAGCTAGACTTTGTATAGCTCTTAATAATATAGGAATAGATTCTAATATAATTAAGTTTTTAGCAGAAGTTATTGGTGAAGATGCTAATGGAAACAATATAGTTCCTAATTGCAAGGATGATGTATCAGGAAAATTAACAGTAAATATAGGTAAAGTAACTATTGATAGTAAAAAAGAATTTGCTGGAATTGATGTAAGAATTCCTGTAACATATAAAAAAGATGATTTTGTAAAAGAACTAAAGAAAATAACAGATAAATATAATTTAGATTATAAAGAATATGATTTCTTAGATTCAATTTATGTTCCAGAAGATACACTTCTTGTTAAAACATTGAGAAAAGTATATGAAGAGGAAACTGGTCTTGATGGAACACCTCTTTCATCTGGAGGAGCAACTTATGCAAGAGCTTTAGACAATTGTGTTGCCTTTGGAGCTATTTTCCCAGGGAAACCAGAAACTGAGCATCAAGCTAATGAACATTTGATAGTAGAGGATATTGTAAAAGCTGCTCAAATATATGCTCTTTCTATTTATGAATTATTAAAGATTTAAATATAAATATAAAGCTGTCTTGTAATAGGATTTTTTCTAGTAAAAGACAGCTTTATTGTTGTATTATTAAATAAGTTAATAAGATAAATATTTAATAGATATAAAAAATAATAGTAATGTTTATATAGGAGGAATTATATGAAAATAGCTATATTTTTGGGAGCAGGAGCTTCAGCTGCAGAAAATTTACCCATTCAAAATGAATTATTTAGTGAATACTTTAAGAAATTAAAACCTAAAAATTATGATACTGATATGAATAGAGAATTGTATGCCTTTTTTAAACAAATGTTTAATATTGACATAAGAAAAGATAATCTAGATAATGCAAATTTTCCAACATTTGAAGAAGTTTTAGGGCTTTTAGATTTAGCAGAACAAAGAAGAGAAGCCTTTAGAAATTTTGGACTTGAAAATTTAAATAATAGAAGTGATAGTATACGTTTTTTAAGACAGTATTTAATACTATTGATGGCTGAAGCAATTCATAATACACCTAGAACAGATAATAAATATCACAAACTTTTAGTTGAAAATCTTTTACAAAATGATTTACTCCTTGATACAACTTTTATTAGTGCAAATTATGATATACATATAGACAATACAGTTACTGGCTTAAGAGATAAAAATGATTTGCCTATTATGCTTGATTATGGTGTAGAATTTACTAATTTTAAGGAAGAATTAAACTGGAGAAAACCAAAAGAACCATTAATTAAACTCTATAAGATACATGGTTCATTGAACTGGCTTTACTGTCCTATTTGCAACAGTTTAACTCTTACACCACATGAAGGTGGTGTTATGAAACTAATTGAAAATAGTTCAGAAACAAAATGTTTGGAGTGTGGAGAACTGACAGAACCAATCATAGTTCCACCAACATATTTTAAGAATATGTCAAATATATTTTTAAGTAATGTTTGGAATGAGACAGAAAAAACTTTGAGAGAGGCTGACCTTCTGGTATTTTGTGGGTATTCATTTCCAGAGGCTGATATGCATATAAAATATATGTTAAAAAGAGTACAAACAAATGGTGGAAAAACACCTCTTAAAACAATGGTGTTTAATAATCATTCACAAAAACAAAGGATTACTTTAAAAAAAGAAGAAAGAAGATATAAGCGTTTTTTAGGAGAAGATGTTATATTTACTGATAATTCTTTTCAAGATTTTTCTATGAATCCATTAAATTTTATAAAAAGTATATACTAATTTGGCAATAATAGGATAAAATCCAATAGAAATAAAGTGAATTTAGGTATATAATAGAAAATAAAACATAGGGGGTATAAAAAATGAAGGTTTTTGATTTAACTCATGTGACACATAATGATATGCCTGTATATGCAGAGACTAATAGACCAGATATAAAAAAAGTAGCTATTATTGAAGAAAATGGATATCAAGAAACATTAATCAGTGTATTTTCTCACAATGGAACTCATATGGATTCACCAAAACATATGTATACTAAAGGTGAATCCTTAGATACATTGGATATAGAAAATTTTGTCGGTAAGGCTTATGTATTAGAACTTGAGCAAGGAAGCAAAAACATAGAATTAGAATATCTAAAAAAATATGAAGATGAAATAAAAAGTAGTGAGTTTATAATATTTAAATCAGGTTGGTCAAAGTTTTGGGATAAAAAGCAATATTATGTAGGTTATCCTACATTAACAGAAGAGGCTGCAAACTATATAGCTGATAGTAATCTAAAGGGAATAGGAATTGATATGTTATCTGTAGATAGATACGACACATCAGCTTTTAAGGTACATCACATTTTATTTGAAAAAGGTAAAATAATAATAGAGAATCTTACAAATTTAGAAGCTGTGCCAGAAAGATTTCTATTTATAGCAGCTCCATTTAAGTATAATGACGCTGATGGTGCTCCAGTAAGAGCAATAGCCATAGTAGAATAATATTTACTATAAAACAGGAGAAGTGTAATATACAAAGTATTAAAGGAGAATATAGCATGATGAGTGATGTAAAAGATAAAATAACAGAATTATCAGATGCAACTGAAGTAAATTTAAATGAAACTAAAATATACAATATTTTAGATAAGTTAAATATTAAATATGAGGTAGTAGAACATGAAGCTGTATATACAGCAGAGCAGTTAGTAATTTTAAATGATATAACAAAAGGATGTCAGTGTAAAAATTTATTTTTAAGAAATGCTAAAGGAAACAAATACTATCTAATTGTAGTTAGAGGGGATAAACATGTTGATTTAAATTCAGTTAAAGAAAAAATAGGAAGTTCTAGGTTATCATTTGCTTCGCCTGAAAGATTATACAATGTACTTAAACTTCTTCCTGGAAGTGTAAATCCTTTTTCATTAGTGAATGATACAGAAAGAAAAGTAGAGCTTTACATAGATGAGGATGTAATTAAAGAAGAGTATTTAAATTTTCATCCAAATATAAATACTAAAACTGTAAATATATCAAAAAAAGGATTTGAAAAATTTTTGGAATATTTGGAATATCCACTACAAATCATTGACATTTAAGTTTTTAATGAACTTAAGCAAAATTTAATTAACTAATCGAGGGGAGAAAAAATGTTTGGAGTAATAGCAAATAGTCTAGCAATCGCAGGTGGGTGTATAGTAGGTCTTATAATCAAAGGTGGCTTACCTCAAAGAGTAAGTGATACTATAATGAATGGAATTGCCCTATGTGTATTATATATAGGGATATCAGGAGCACTAGAGGGAAAGAATACACTAGTGACAATAATATCTATAGCTTTAGGAGCTTTAATAGGAGAGTTAATAGATATTGATAAATGGGTAAATAAATTAGGTGCATTTTTGCAGAGTAGGTTTTCTAAAGGCAATAAAAAGGATTCTATTGCTGAAGGTTTTATATCATCTAGTTTGTTATTTTGTATAGGGGCTATGGCAGTAGTTGGTTCGTTAGAAAGTGGACTTACAGGAAGCCATGATACTTTATTTGTAAAATCAGTAATAGATGGGATAGCTTCTGTTATATTTACAGCTTCTTTAGGTATAGGTGTAATGTTTTCTGCTGTATCTGTATTTTTATATGAAGGTATTATATGTTTAGGGGCATCATTTTTAAATGGATTTTTAAGTGACCCTGTAGTTACAGAAATGACAGCTGCAGGAAGTTTATTAATTATAGGACTTGGTTTAAATGTACTTAAGCTAACAAATATAAAAGTAGCAAATCTATTACCAGCCATATTTATACCAATATTATTTGGTGTATTTGGAGTAATTTAGAGATTAAAAACTTAAAGTTTGTCTAATTTTTTTAAAAACTTTAGACAAATTTTTTATTTAGAAGGAAAATGGCTTTCATCATCAAATTAATAATTATAGTAGAAATAAGTTTAATATTATGATTATAAAGTTTATATTAAATTTATTTTATTGATGAAACTAATGGGGGAGGTTAAAACTCAATGATTACATTTGATGTAAATGGAGCTATTATCAGGTTTGATGATACAAAAAATAATTATAATAAGATAAGAAAAATTTTTAAATTGTATGCTTTAGAAATTTCTAAAAACTTTGAGAGAGATTGTTTAAATAATTTTCAAAATCTAAAACAAATATCAGATAGAGGTCTAAATCTAGGAGAAAAATATATAGAGGAATCTTTTAAGAAAGGAATCGAGACTATAGTGAGTTTTGGAATTATAACTATAGATATTGATACCTTTAAAAGTGTTTATTGTGAAAAATATTTAGATTTTAAAAGGCTTTTTAATAACTTAAATAAAACTTTTATCATACCAAATAAGAATAAAAAAAATAATCATGCAAATTTTTTAGAAATAGAATCTACAGTAAAAAAAATGAGCAATTATTTGTATAATGATTGTTTCAAAATTCATTATGCTGTAATAGATGCGCTTATAGAAAATAGAGTCAATGAAGTCCATTCTTATATTGATGAAGAATCTATAAAAAAATCTAATGCCTTGTTTAATAATTACAAAGATGGTTTTATTGGAAAAGCAGATGAGTGTAAGGTTGTAAAACAAATAATAACATTAAATCCATATAGAGAAGATGTATACGAGTTTTTGGTAAAGGAAGATGGAGATTTTAGTAAGGAGATTGAAAGATTAACTGAATTTTTAGGATATAATATAAAAGAATATAAGGCTTCTTTAATGGACCTTTATATAAATGAACTAGTAGAGAGCGATGAAAGTGATGCTGAAAATGCAAGAGAGAAGATTGAAAAGTATGCTAAATATATTGGTTGTAGTGATGAAAATCTATATATAGCAAGGGTTAATGCCATATACACTTTTGCCAATGCATAAATTTTGTGAAATTTGTAAATAAAGAAATACATGTTTGTACTAAAATTTTAAATAAAAAATACTTATTAAGCTTACTAAAAAATAATTTATATTTTCTAGATAAAACCATTTCTTTAAAGGAGTGGTTTTATTTTTTCTATCACTCAATATAAGCAAAATTTTAAATTACGAATAGCTCATATTATTAAAATAATTTTAAGTAAATAGAAAAGACAATATATTGACTAAAATGATTCGAGTTGATATAATGAAATAGTCAACATGATGTCTTATATTTGGATTATTCATAGCTTGCTGAAGAAAGCTATTTCAAATATATAAATCATGAGCAATAATTATTACATGGAGGAATCAATTATGAAAGTAAATATATACAATGCAGAATCACTTGTAGATGATAAAATTAAAGTTATAGTTTCAGGCTTAATTCCAAATAGTAAATTAAGAGTATCTATGAAAATGGAATTTCCATGGTGTAAAGGAGAGGAATTCTCATCTTATGGGGTATTTTATTCAAATGAAAAAGGAGAAGTGGATTTAGATTCAATTGAACCTGTAGAAGGGACTTATAAAACTACTGACTGCATGGGGTTAATTTATTCTCTGAAAAAATCAAAAACTGAAGGTGAAAATTTTGCAGAAAATATATCTATTGATAAACCAATAATCATGAATATGATATTTGAATCTGATATTGAAAGAAAAGAAGTTAAGTTGAAGAGATTGTTCAAAACAGAAGATATTATCACAAAAGATATATCTGATGAATTTATAGGAAAATTATTTTATAAACAAAACTCTAGTAATAAAACAATTTTAGTTTTAGGGGGTTCTGATGGAAATTTAGATGCTTTAGAACTCCTGGCAGCTCCACTTGCATCTAGAGGGTTCAATGTACTAGCAGTTGCTTATTTTGCTCTAGAAGGATTGCCAAGTAAGTTAGAAGAAGTACCATTAGAATACTTTGAAAAAATATTTAAATGGATTAGTGAAGATGAAATCACTAATACTAAAGAAATATTTGTACATGGGACATCAAAAGGTGGTGAGTTAGCACTTTTACTTGCTTCAAGATATAAACAAATTAAAAAAGTAGTAGTATCACAGCCTCATGCGTATTGTTTTCAAGCACTTGATGGACAAATGAATGGAAAAGATACTTCATCATGGTCATATAAAGGTAAGCCACTTCCATATATCAAGGTAGACAATAATATATTTTTTGAAGACCAGAAAAAAGATATAGAAAAAGGAATTCCATTTGGATTTGCCAGTACTTATAAGAAAAGTATTGAAAGGGCAGAAAATAAAGAAGAGGCTAGGATAAAAGTAGAAAATTCTGAAGCTGACATTCTTATGATTGCTGGAAAAGAAGATAATATTTGGAATAGTTATGATGGTTGTGTAGAAATCATAGAAAAACTTAAAAGAAATAACTACCAATATAATGTGGAACTATTAACATATGATAAGATGGGACATCCTTTACCAATTCCATATATTGTACCTCTAAGTGAAACTTTATCTATGAATATGGCTGGAGGAATATTTTCTTCAGGAGGAACTGTAAAAGGTAATGCAAAAGGACAGTTTGAATCATGGAAAAGAACTATTGAATTTTATAAAGAACCTTTATCAATCGATATAAAAAAATAAAAATGGATATATCTTTCTATATATGCACAAAATCTATCAATTTTACAATTTTAATTTATTGTTTATGTAATTTATATGTTATATACTAGTTTTAACAAGATTGATAATTTATAAACAATTAATAAGAGTTATTGAAAGGTGGAGTGAAATTATGGAAAGACTCACTAGAAGTGAACAGCCTCACATAAAATTTGGAATGTTTAAGATACGAATTCCATTTATACATTACAGATTTGAGAAACCGGAAGCTATTCAAGGTATAATATCAAGTATGACAAGCTTAGGAACTATTGGACTTAGCACGCAAATATTAGGATTACCCTATGAAGTAGCATGGAGTATGGCTATCATTAACTCAATATTGTATTGCCTGCATGTTTTTATGGGAGACCCAGTAGTTCCTGGCTGGATTACAGCTTCTATAACTCTTACAACTGCATATTTGTTAAAGTTCAATATTGGTATTGAAAGAATACAAGCATTAACAGCTTTACAAATAGATTTAGGAATTATATTTATTTTAATGGGTATAACAGGTATAGCTGGAAAACTAGTAAATAGAATCCCAAATTCCATCAAAGGTGGAATACTTATGGGAGTTGGTATATCAACTGTAATAGCAGAATTTAGCCCTAAAGGCAGATTTGAATCTTATCCAATATCTATAACAGTTGGGATTTTAGTTGCTTGCTTTGTAATGTTTTCTGAAAAATTCGATGCTCTAAAAGTAAAGAATAAGTTTTTATTTCGATTAGGTCAATATGGAGTGGTTCCAGCTATTTTAGTGAGTTTAATTATAGGAATATTTAGTAAAGAAATAGGAATTCCTAGCTTTAATTTTGAAAATATTATTTATATAATGGATTTTCAAAAATTAATAGATACAGTATCTCCTTTTGGAATAGGTTTTCCAAGTCTAATATTATTTATACAAGGATTGCCAATGGCTTTCATGATATACATAATTGCATTTGGTGATTTTATAACAGGTGAAAATTTAGTTCTTTCTGAAAGTAAAAACAGAACAGATGAGTATATTGATTTTAATTCTAATAGGTCTAATATTATAAGTGGGATAAGAAATATTGTTATGGCAGTTATTTCTCCATATATAGCTATGTGTGGTCCATTAGCTGCAACTCTTACTGGAAGTGTTGCTCAAAGATATAAGGTTGGAAAGGAAGCAATGCAGTCTATTTTTAGTGGTATGGGTACATTAGTATGGGTTTCAGCTATTTTTATCTGCTTTTATCCAATTGCCCAAATAGCTACGCCTCTTATACCATTAGCATTATCAGTGACACTTTTAGTTCAAGGTTACTTATGTACTAAACTATCAATGGAACTATGTGATACTGGCGTAGAGCGAGGATTAATTGGGCTGATGGGTGGCGTGATTGCTGCTAAAGGTGGAACCTGGGGACTTGTTGTAGGTTTTATACTATATTTTGTCTTAATTGATTCTAAAAAAAGAAAAGAAAGTAATATTAATTCATCAGAAGATTATGTATATGAAATATCATGTAAAAAGAAAAGTATTTAAAGTAAAATATGAGTTGCAATCGTCTATTAATAGATTAATTGCAACTCATATTTTATTTGTCAGCTTCAGGAATGATAAAAAATGCAAAACTATTTCTTGACATAATTTTTTTAACGTGCAACAATTGTTATATAACGTATGTATTTTATAAAAATTTAATGGAGAAGTGAATTTATATGCCACCTAAAGCAAAAATAACGAAAGGAATGATTTTGAATATTGTCCTGGATATTACAAGAGAAACAGGATTTGAAACTGTAAATGCAAGGAGTATCGCAAGTAAATTACAATGTTCCACTCGACCAATTTTTACTTGCTATGAAAATATGGATGAATTAAAAGGTGAATTTCTTGCTTTTGCATATGAATACTATAATCAGTATGTTATTAATTATCATAATTCTGAAAATGTCAGTCAATATTTATTACTTCCACTTTCATACATTGAATTTGCTCAAGAAGAAACACATTTATTTAAGTTGTTGTTTATAAACGATTTAGATTTGATGATGGAAGAGCCAAATGATTTCTACAAAGAAATTGATAATGAAAAAAAGGCAAGGCTTTTTTCTGAAAGTATTGGAATAGAGTTAGAATGTGCAAAAGTCATATTTTTAGATTTATTTCTTTATACTCATGGCATAGCTGTCTTAACAGCAACGAAAAAATTGACATTAGATAGAAATAGTGCCGAAAAAATGTTGAAAAATATATTATCAGCTTTTATAAAACAAGAAAAAAAGGATTGGAATTTATCTATTTGATGTTTACTAACTAATACAGAAGGGGGTGCAATATGAAAACAAACCAATACTTAATTGATTTTTACAATAATTACGACGAAGATAGTCGGTTGGCATTAAAGCATGGAACAGTTGAATTCCTAACCACTATGCATTACATTGAAAAGTACATAAAACCTAGCGACCATGTGCTTGAAATTGGTGCTGCAACTGGTCGATATTCTCACACGCTGGCACGTCAGGGATATGACGTCGATGCAGTCGAATTGGTCGAACATAACATAGAAGTTTTCCGTAAAAATATTCAATCAAATGAAAATATAACTATTACTCAAGGTAATGCTATGGATTTGTCTGCTTTCTCAGATAATGAATATGACATTACATTGTTATTAGGTCCGTTGTATCATCTTTATAGCAAAGAGGATAAACAACAAGCTCTACATGAGGCTATTCGTGTAACAAAACATGGTGGTGTGATTTTTGCTGCATATGTTATATCTGATGGCTGCCTTATTGATGAAGGGTTCAACCGAGGAAATATCAATGTAGCTGAATATATTGAAAATGGCTTGATTGACCCACAGACATTTGCTACCAAGTCAGGTCCTAAGGATTTGTTTGAACTTGTCCGTAAAGAAAACATTGACGATTTGATGTCTGTTTTTCCTGTAACAAGACTGCATTACGTCGCATCGGATGGTTTAGCCCTATGTATGCGTGAAGCAGTCGATGCTATGGATGATGAAGAATTTGAGTTATATTTGAAATATCACTTTGCTACTTGTGAACGCGAAGATTTAATAGGAGTTACGAGTCATGCGATTGATATATTCAGAAAATAAATAATAGAAGTTAAAAAACAAACAGAGGGTCGTAAAATCAAAGTTTTCAGACCCTCCAAATCTTGAAAATCTATGTTGAGTGTAGTATAAAAGTAGCTATTTTTATATATATTTTTATTGAGAGCGTAAACGTTTTGTAATTGATTGTTTTTCTAGATTTCTTATAAGGAATTCAATTATTAATATTTGCATGCCTATTAATATAAATGAAAAAATTAAAATAGAAAGTATAGAGAAATTGAAATTAATGAAGTCTAATCTAACAACATCTTTTATAAAAAAGCAGAGTAATTTTGAACCACAATAACCCAATGTAATTGATACAAATACAGCTTTAATACTCAAATTTAAACCTTCTCGATAGAGCATTTTGCGCAACTGTTTTTTTGTCATTCCAACCGCCTGAAGTAAGGCAAACTCTTTTTTTCTAGTTAATACACTATTTACAAGGATATTTGTCATATTAAGGATACCAAAACAGGAAATTAAACCAACAAATACATATGCAGCTATAATCATATACTTAAAAGCTCTAGTTAGCATTTTATAATCGCTATCATATGAATAAAGGATTAAATTTGAATTATTTTGAATAATATTTAATAGTTTTTCTTCAACTTCTTTTGAATACTTTTTATCGGATAAAATTGAAAAATGTAAATTTGTATTATATGGTGTTATTTTATCTAAAGCCTTGTCTGAAGTAAAGAACATGCATCCTGTATTTGAATTATCAATTATTCCAACTATTTTCATTTGTTTTTTGATGATGTCATTTCCACTAAATATATTAAATGTAATTGTATTTCCAATTTTCAAATCAACTCCATAAGATTTTGTCCTATATTTATTTACAATCAAGCTGTTTGAATCCAATTGCTTATAGTCAACTTTACCATTTACAATATACTTTTGGAATGATTTTGCAAGCTCTGGTGTGACACTTTCAATCAAAGTTGTTACGTTACTTCCATCTTTATCCTTAATAGAAGGGTATATAACTTCACATTTTATTCCTTTAGATTCAATTACTTTTTGTACTCCATAAATTGATTTGATTTCATTTCTAAGAGTGTTTGTAAATGGATTATTTTGCTGAATTTGTGTAATTCGTTCATACAAATTGTCAATTTTATTTCCAATAATATAATTTTCATTATAAACGAATGTCTGAGACATCTGTTTATTAAAATCTATAGAATTAGAAAGACTAGCAATTGAAATAAATAATATTCCACTAATACTCAATGAAATCAATGCTATTAAATTTTTCTTTCTATTTACCTCAATATTTTTTAGTGCTAAATTTTTAATATTTATATAATTAAGTGTTTTAATTTTATTTCTAAATTTAATTTCTGTGTATTGCATAGCTTCAATAGCGGAAGTTTTTGAAATAATTCTAGCTGGCTTATTTAAAGAAATTCTTACAGTCAAAAATATTACTATTGATAATACTAGAATAATAAATAAGTCAGTAGTCATGCTAAAGGCTGAATTATATATGTAATTATGCAGGAAGATATAATGCCTATTGGAATAAAAATAATAGATAAAATATTTCCTTGTAGGTAAATAATCTTCTTCAACTGAAAAGAAGTCATACCAAGTGCTTTCAACTTTGCATACATTTGAACTGAATTAACAACTGAAATATAAAAAATACTATAAATAACAAACAAACTAGAAAAAAGAATAATCACTCCTACTATTAAAACTGTAATAACTTGTTCACCATCAATTAAATTTGATTCAATATAATTATCATTTAAATATATATTATGTTTTTTAATATTTAAAGAGGAACCAATTTCACTTAATTGAGTCTTAATTAAAGTAGGGGATTTTTCTGTATTTTCTTTTGATAATCTAACTAATACATCTACAGTGTTTGGAGTTGCTTCATTAAAATTATTACTTTTGATTTGTAAAGGTGTAGAAGCCATATCCTTGAGATAATCATTGGAAACAACTGTATAGTATTGCTTAGCATTATCTTGATAGTAATTTTCTACAAATCCAACAATAATAAAATCGCTTTGTATTTCTTTATTAGTAATATTGTCGCGATATTTTAATGTAATGCTATCTCCAAGGTCTTTATTCAAACCAAGTTCAGATAGATATTTTTCTGAAATAGCAATTTCATATTTATTTGTTGGCATACCGCCCTTTAATAGTTGAAAATTCAGAAGCTCAATTGCAGTGTTATCTACATATATCATTGACATTCTATAATCTGATTTTATCTCACTACCAAGTGACTTATAAACTCCTACACTACTAAAGTTTTTATTTTGCTGTAATAATGTTTTTGATTTTTCATTTACAGATTGATATCTCGCATGATAGGGAGATGAATTAACCAAATCCATAGAGCCATTATATGAAACTAAAGCAGTTGTTAATAATAAACATGTGGAAATCATTATAATAATACCTGAAAGAAAAAATTTAAGTTTATTAATTTTTAAATCATTCAATGCTATTTTTCTAATGAAAGCACCATTATTATTTTTAAACATATATTTCACCTCCTAGTTATAAATTTTTCCATCTTCAATACGAACGATTCTATCTGCTAATTGTGCAATTTCATTATTATGGGTAATCATTACAATTGTTTGGTTAAATTTCTCACTTGTCATCTTAAGTAAGCCTAATACATCTGCACTAGTTTTGCTGTCAAGATTACCTGTTGGTTCATCAGCAAGTACAATAGCAGGCTTCGTCACAAGTGCTCTTGCAATAGCAACACGTTGCTGTTGTCCTCCAGAAAGATTACCTGGTACATCATATAATTTTTCATCTAGTGCAAGTAAACTTATAATTTCATTTATAAAGTCTTTATCTAGTGTTTCACCATCCAATCCAATTGGTAAAATGATATTTTCATATACATTAAGTAAAGGAACAAGATTATAATTTTGAAATATAAAACCTATATTTCTACGTCGAAAAATTGTAAGTTGTTCATCATTCATAGTTGATAAATCCTTTCCTCTTATAATGACATTTCCAGATGTAGGATTATCTAAACCTCCCATAATATTTAATAATGTAGATTTACCACTACCAGATGTACCTACAATAGAAATAAATTCACCTTTTTCAACAGATATGCTCACACCATCAAGAGCTTTTGTAATGTTTGAATTTCTCCCATAATATTTTTTTAAGTCTGTTACTTGTAAAATACTCACTATAAAGACCTCCTTTATATATTGTAAATACAGTATATAATCAAAATGTTGCAGAATTATCACAAATAAAATATTTAAAAATTTATTTATTAGGTAAAAATATAGAAAAAGTAGAGCCTTCTCCAATTTTTGATGTAACTTTGATATATCCACCTTGAAGAGATACAATTTTTCTTGAAAGATATAGACCAATTCCAATACCATCTATATCATGTACATCTTCCTCACGATAGAATCTCTTAAAAATTTCTGCTTGGTGACTTTCTGATATGCCTTTTCCAGTATCAGTAATATCTATTTTAGCATACATAACCCAGCATTCTGTAGATATATGTATCTTACCTTTAGGACTTGTGTACTTCACTGCATTGTCTAATATATTGAAAATAGCTTCAGAAGTCCATTTTTTGTCATGACATATATATAAGTTTGAATCACAATCAACTGTAACTTGAATGTCCTTTTTTTCAGCATCAAATAAAATTCCACTAAGTGAAGTAGCAATTGTTTCATAAATCGAATTCTTCTTTTTAGATAGTGAAATTATACCTGTTTCTAGTCTTGAAGTTTTTATCATAGACTGCATTAAAAATTCTAATTTATCTAATTGACCTTGCATATCCATCAAAAACTCATTTTGAATTTCAGTTTTAAGATTCTGATTCAGTAGAGTATTATTAATTATCTTTAAATTTGCAATAGGAGTTTTGATTTGATGAGAGATATCAGAAACTAATTCTTGTAAATCAGCTTTTTCCATAGCAATATTGTGGCGATTTTCTTGAATGACTTCATACATTCTAATCAGTCTATGATTAATACGTGACAGAAGTGTTTCTTCCTCCAAAGTAATTTCCAGATTATCTTTACTATTCATCATCTTATCTAAGGTTAAACATATCTCAGAGCAAAATAGAGTTATTTTTTTATGAAGTAAGAGCATGATTAATAATATAAAACCAGAGAATATTATTGTGTATATCAATAATAGAACAACTATTTTAAAATCATTAGTTATTATATAAATTGCTATATTGAATAGAATAGCTGTAAGAGCCATACTAACAGCAATTATTAAATAAAGAGTATTAAAAGAAAAATTTTTAAAATTCATTTTTTTCACCTATCCACATGTATCCCATACCATACACTGTTTTAATGTATTGAGAGCTATCTTTTTCAATTTTACTTCTAATTCTACTTATAACAGATGTCAAAGTATGTTCATCTACAAAATTAGCATCTATATCCCAAAGTTTTTCTAAAAGTATTTTTCTTGTTAGAATGGTTTTGGGATTCTCAATAAATAGTTTTAAAGTACGATATTCTAATGGTGTAAATACAATTTGATTGTCATTTATATATGCACAGAACTCAGAAAAGTTAATCTTGAGATATCCATCATCATAGCAATCTTGTTTTGTTTTTGTTGTAATATGATTTAAAAGTGCTCTTACTTTTTGTTTAAACACATTGATATTAAATGGTTTTGTTATATAATCCAAAGCTCCAAGTTCATAACCTTTAATCATATCATATTCCATATCATTGGCAGTTAAAAAAATTATAGGGATATCATAATTTTCTTTAATTTTCTTGCACAAATCAAATCCACTTCTATCTGGTAGATTAACATCTAAAATAATTAAATCAAATTTGTGCTTAACAATAGATTCTAAAGCAGATATAGCTGTAAATTTTGAAATAACCATATATCCCTCTTCATTTAAGTTGTACGATAGTGTTTTATTTAATATAGTATCATCTTCAACTACTAATATTTTTTTCATATATTCACTCCTTTTATGTTTAATATTCTATATAAAGCTAATTATATAATCAAAATGTTGCTAAATTATCATATTATATTCATATAAATAAAATACTTAATAAATAATCTGTCCTAGAATTTATCATGGGACAGACTATTTATTAAATATATAAAATTATTTTAACCAAGATGGATTTCCAGGTACAAATATTCTTTTACCAAATTTTGAAGTATATTCATCCAAAGCTTTCTCAATAAGCTCATTATTGCCTTTAAAAGAAGTAGTGTTTTTTATAGTTTCAAGGTTTTGGCTAAATGGGCAAGCAGATATACACATACCACAGTCTGTGCCTAAATATCTCCATTTAATGTAACATGTTTCATGTTCAATCACCCAATTATATTTTCCATCATCACCAATTTTAATATCATTAGAAAGTGAGTGAGAAGGGCAATTAAAAGAACATTTTTTACATACTTTGCAAAAATCTTCAAGTCCAAAATCAACATATTCATCTTCTATAAGTGGAATATCTGTAGTAACAACCCCTAGTCTAAGTCTAGAACCATAATCTTTATTTGTAAGTATTGCGTTTCTTCCTATATCACCCAATCCAGCATCACGAGCTATAAAAACAGGCATTACTAGATAATTAGCATCCATATGATTTCTAGCATCATATCCTAGGTTTCTTATGTAATAACTTAAAATCATACCAACAATAGATGCATCTACATAACATTTTGAAGTTTCTATAACTTCACATATCATCGGGGCTCTGTTTATCATTTCTTTATCCATTTCACATCCAAATACAATTGCATATTTGTGAGATAGATTAACTTCCTCACCATAGTTTTCTTCATATCTACCTCTATTTGTATAAATATGATAATCTTTTAATCTAGTTATACCAACCACAGAAGCTCCATATTGCTTTGCAAACCCTTTTATCTTTTTAGTCATAGATTTTGCATCTACATCCACTTTATTGTCACAAACTTTTCCTTCACATAGTGATTTTATATCAGATAAAAAGTCAAATGCACTACTTGCCATTGGAGAATTTATCTCATTATAAGTCATAGTTCCTTCACTACATAAATTTGGTCTACTTCTTATACTATCATCAACTTCTTTTTTTTCAGGATTTTTCTCATAATAGTCATTATAAGCAAAACCATTTTTTTTATAATTTGCTCTTGCAAACATAGTATTTCTTTCATCAACCCTTTTCAATTCTATTCCCCCTAGTAAAAGTATAATTAAATCATATAACCTTATCCTTACATAATTTAATTATATAAGAATAAGGTTATATTTTCAATTTAAGCGTCATTAAATTAAATAATATGTATTTATATATGTTTTATAATATTTTTACATATAAATTATATTAATGATAAATAATAAGAAATTTAAGAATAAATACGATTTGTTGTCTTTAAATGGTGTGTATTGACATACTGTAAAAAATCTTATTATAATAAATGTATGAACAATTAATATAAATTGATAAAGAAAGAAGTGAATTTATATGTCAAGAAATAAACATTCTGACAAGATGAGAAGTCAGATATTAGACGTTGCGTGGAAAATATTCGAAGAAAATGACTATGATGATGTAACTATGCAACAAATTGTGGATACTCTTGATATATCTAAAGAATCTGTATACTACCATTTTAAAGATAAAGAACTCCTGTTCGAAGAGATTATATCAAGTAATTTAAAAGTAGAGATGGAAAATTTAAAGTTAATATTAAATAATCCTAACTTTACGATTAGAGAAAAAGTGTCTGAATTTATCTTACACATATCTAGTTCAGAAATAAGGAAAAAATTGATTGATTATATGTGCCTCCAAAAAAAACCTATCTTATTTATGAAGAGTATAAGAGCATCTACGCTTGAAATGACCCCTTTACTATCTTGCTTAATAAAACAAGGTGTTGAAGAAGGCATTTTTAAAACTGATTATCCAAACGAAATGTCTGAAGTATTTATAATATTAATAAATATTTGGTTAGACCCAGTATTGTTTAATGAGAGTACAGAAAAACATTTCAAACGTATTGAGTGTCTTGCTAATTTATTAAGTGCAAGTGGTGTACATATTATAACTGATAATGATTTAAAATCAATTAAAGCCTTTTATAGAGAATGTTCTAAAGGTGAATAGTCTATAAATAAAAAACTGTAACTAGATTTGAGAAAAAACAAATTTAATTACAGTTTTTTTAGTAAAATAGGTGTATCAATATATTTTTAACAAAAGATAAGAAGAAATACTATTTTAAAAGTTTAAAAATAAAAGGAGTAGAAAATTGAATTTATTAATTATTGAAGATGATACAAACTTAAATGAAGGTCTTTTTTATGCTTTTGAAAGTGAAGGATTTAATGTTTTAAAAGCTTATACAAAACAAGAGGGCTTACATATATTTAATAATAAAAATATAGATTTTATAATTTTAGATTGTAACCTGCCAGACGGAAATGGATTTGATATATGTAAGCAAATACGAGAAATGTCAGATATTCCAATTATAATGCTTACTGCAAGAGATTCAGAGATTGATGAGGTAACAGGATTAGAAATAGGTTTAGATGATTATATCACAAAGCCGTTTTCTTTGTCTGTATTAAAAGCGAGGGTTAAAGTAGCAATAAGAAAAAAATCAAATAATAAAGTGCTGTATTCTAATGGTATAAGATTAGACCAAAAGTTATTAAAGGTGTATAAAAATGAAGTAGATTTGGAACTTAGTGCTGTAGAATATAAGCTTATTAATTATTTAATTGAGAATAAAGGACAAATATTATTGAAGGAACAAATTTTACATCATATATGGGATAGTGAAGAAAATTATGTTGATGAGAATATTATATCTGTAAATATAAGAAGACTTAGAATGAAGGTAGAGGATAATCCATCTAATCCAAAGTATATAAAAACAGCTTATGGAATGGGCTATCTATGGAATGAGGTGGAATAAATATGTTACTATTATTTTTTGCAATATGTATGATAATTATAGCTATAATAACTATTAAAAAAAGTCAAAATACATGTGACGAATTAAGTCTAATGCTAAATCAATTATTGGAAGGTAAAGAAATTTCTTATCCAGATACAAAAGATACAAGAATATCAAAAATTTCTTACCAAGTAAAAAAAGTTAAAGATATGATAGAGATAGAAGTAGAGCAGTCAAAATCAGAAAAGGAAGCAATTAAAAGTTTAATTTCAAATATGTCACATCAATTAAAAACACCACTTTCAAATATTACCATTTACTGTGAACTTTTAGAAAATAGTAATCTTCCTACATCAAAAAAAGTAGAATTTTTACAAAAAATGAAAAATCAAACTTTTAAAATTGACTGGTTATTAGAGTCTCTATTTAAGATGACTAAATTAGAAGATGGGGTTATCAAATTTGAAGCAGAAGAACTACTAATTAAAGACACTATTGTTCAAAGTATTAGTACTGTTTTTAATAAAGCAGAATCTAAAAACATAAAAATAAATTTAGAAATATTTTCAGATATAAAGTTATTTCATAATAAAAAATGGACTATAGAGGCAATTGTAAATGTCTTAGAAAATGCAATAAAATATTCACCATCAAATAGTATGATTACTATTTCTGTAGAAAAAATGGAACTATACACTAAAATTATAATCAAAGATGAAGGAATAGGCATTGATGGTAAAGAGTTGAACAATATTTTTAAACGATTTTATAGAGGTAAAAATGTTGAAAATCAAAATGGTACAGGAATTGGTCTCTATCTTACAAGATTAATTTTAGAAAAAGAAAAAGGGAATATTATAGTAGAATCCAAATTAGGAAGCGGAAGTTGTTTTAGTATCTTCTTACAAAATTGTAAGAGTTTAAATTAACTTTGTAGGATGGGTGTAATTATCGTCACTTACAATATCTTATAAGAACTTATATTTTAAGTTATGTTGAAAGGAGAAATAAAATGAGTATATTAGTGACGAATCATTTAGTAAAACATTATGGAGAATATGAAAACAAGGTCAATGCACTAAATGGGGTAAGCATAGAAATTGAAAAGGCTACATTTACTGCTATAGTTGGAACTTCTGGGTCTGGTAAAAGTACATTATTAAACATTATAGGTGGGTTGGATAGCTCATCATCAGGAGATGTAATAATTAAGGGTAAAAACATATCTAAATTAAGAAAAAAGGATTTGACTGTATTTAGAAGAAGGAATATAGGTTTTATATTTCAAAATTACAGTTTAATACCAGTATTAAATGTCTATGATAATATTGCTCTTCCTGTTACATTGGATAAAGGAAATTATGTAGACCATAGCTATATTGAAATGTTAATGAATACATTAGGTATTTGGGACAAACGTCTAAAATTTCCAAGTGAACTTTCTGGTGGACAACAACAGAGAGTAGCAATTGCTAGAGCCTTAGCAAATAAACCTGCACTTATACTAGCTGATGAACCAACAGGAAATCTCGATAGTAAGACTACAATGGAAGTAGTATGTTTACTAAAAGAAAGTAGTGCAAAATTTCACCAAACAATACTTATGGTAACACATAATGAAAATATAGCACAAATATGCGATTCTATTATACATATTGAAGATGGAATTGTAGTAAATAATGGTGGTGAAATACTATGATATCTTTAATGAAGTTTGCAATTCAATATATTAAACATTATAAAAAACAATCTATATCTATAATCTTAAGCATCGTACTATCAGTAGCCTTATTGACAGGAATTGGTTCTTTAGTAAATAGTGCAAATAAAAGTAAAATTGAGAAAATAAGAGCGGATAATGGAGATTATCATTTTTATTTTAAGGTAGATAATAAACAACTACAAAAAATTAAGAAAGACAAAAAATCAAATGAATACACTGTAAATAGGCTTGGTATCACAAATACTAAAGGTTCTATAGATGAACCTTTCATTATGAATTTTTTAAATGTGGATTCATCTTATTTAGATATGACAGGTAGAAAATTATTGAAAGGAAAGCTTCCTAGCAAAGGAGGAGAAATAGCACTTGATACCTATTCATTAAATAATTTAAATATAAAAGAAAAAATTGGAACAGAGATAAAATTAGACGGAAAAACTTATAAGTTATGTGGGATTTTATCTGATATTTTAAATCCAGAAACTGCTTTAGAGGGCTTTGTAGATAGTTCTACATTTTCTGAAGAAAATGGTAATTATATGGTTTATGTAAAATTTGATGAAAATAAAAATATAAAAAAACAGAGTGCTAGATTTATGAGAGAATTTAGTATATCGAAAAAAAGTTCCTATGTAAATTGGAATTTATCAAGTGAATTTGGTGTAAAACCTCCAATAACTTTTGAAAGATATAGTGTATTTCAATTTTTAAATTCTTTAAAATTAAATACAAATGCAATTGTTTTGATTATTGGAATATTTAGTGCAGCAGCAATATATAGTATTTTCCATGTTTCGATACTTCAAAGAATATCACAATATGGCGTTTTAGAAGTGTTAGGTGCTAATAATAAGCAACTTTTACTACTCTTGTTTTTAGAATTATTTTTACTTTTTATCATAGGTTTTCCTATAGGATGTATTTTAGGCATAGGAGTAGCTTCAACAATACATCAACAATTTCCTCATATATTCTTAGGTAGTGATATTATTCCAGGGTCATTTTTTATAAGTGAAAAATCTATTTACTTAGGATTTTTGTTTTTAGCATTATTGTTAATTTTAATCACTGTACGAGTTGTATATAAGCTAAGCAAATATTCTAGTATTGAGTCAATGAAAAATTTTGAAGTTATTAGTAAACAGAATAGAGAGATAAAAAGTATAAAGTTTTCTAACATGACAGCAGTATTATCTCATAAATATATGACTCAAAAAAAAGGAATGTTTATAGGGATTTTGTGTTCATTAGCACTTGGGGGAATTATTTTTCTATGTTCTAGCTATTCTATACAACTTACTAGAAATAATAACGAGCTTACAATGAAGGCTGATGATGGTTTAAATTCTGATTATCAAATAGCTATGCAAACAACTGATTTTGATATAGGAATACCAAAAGATAAAATTTCAAGACTAAACGAAGTAGAAGGTGTATCAAGTATTCACCCAGTAAGGTATTTTTTTGGCGGTATACACATTAGAGATGAACAATTACTTTGGAAAAATTTCTTTAAACCTCTTGAAAAAGATTACAGAATAAAGAATTTTTTCAATGGAATTTGCACTAAACAAAGTGATGGGGGACACCTTTTAAAGACAAATATCTATGGATATAATGCTAACATGTTAAAAGGATTAAATCCTTATATTATTGATGGAAAAATTGATAATTCTGACATGGTTAAAAATAATAAAGTGATTGTTAGACTTCCTATGGATGGTACTGGTATATATGGTGCAGTTGACATAAAGCCAGGAGATACTATCAAAGTTAAAGTGCCAAAAACAATGAAACCTACTGATGAGACTATTAAGTTTAAAGAAGAAGATAAAAATGATTATACAGTAAAAGAATTTGTAGTTGCTGCTACTGTAAAACGTGTAATGGCAAATAATATATACTTTATTGGCGATTATGGCATGGATATAGTTATGACAAATGAACAAATGGAAAGTAATTTTAATATCATAAATTACAATATGGCCAGTATAAAAAAGACGAAAGAAAGCAATAGCATGGAAGTAGCTAAAGAAATAAAAAATGTTATACATAATATAAAACGATGTATTGTGACAGATTATACTATTGCTATTGAAAAAAATAATATTTATTTAAACCAGAAATTATTGTTTATATATGGTATCGTATTTGTACTTCTAAGCATAAGTTTGTTTCATATTATCAATACAGTGAGTTATTTAGTTTTTTCAAGAAGACATGAATTTGGAATTTTAAGAGCTATGGGAATCACAGATAATAAGTTTTTGATTATGATGATGAGGGAAGGTTTTTTATATGGACTATATGCAAGTATTATAATGGTAATTGGAAGTATTATTGGGCAATCTATGATTTATTTTATAGTAAAACGCGTATATTTATATATAAATCCAGTTTTCAATATAAATATGTCTCTATATGTGGGTATGATTATTTTAAATATTACTATTAGTATTATTGCAGTTATCATTCCAGTAAAACAAATATTAAAGAGTGATATTATTTCAGAAATAAATAGAGATTAAAATTCTTAATAAAGATTAATAAATTAAACTATGTAAATATTAAATAACCTCTTAATTGATATACAGTAAAGTTATATCAATTAAGAGGTCTATATTAGTTTTTAATCTAAATAAATTACATAAAATGCTTTAATATATATTATTTTGTATAGTTATCAAAATAACCTTGTATGTAAATAATAGGAGTACCTTTATCTCCACTTCCAGAAGTTAAATCTGCTAAAGAACCTATAAGGTCTGTAAGTCTTCTTGGAGTAGTACCTTGAGAAACCATATTTCCTGTTAAATCATCAGATTTATTATCTTTTTCAACTATGTATTTTGAAATTGCTTCTTTTAACTCATCTCCAGATAAGTCAGCAAAATCATTATCAGCTAAATATTTTAATTTCACCTCATTTGGAGTACCTTCTAAGCCTTTTGTATAAGCAGGAGAAACTACTGGGTCAGCTAGCTCCCATATTTTCCCTACAGGGTCTTTGAACGCTCCATCTCCATAAACCATTACCTCTACATTTTTACCTGTAATTTCTTTTATATTGCTTTGAATTTTATTTACAACTTCATCACAATTTATAGGGAATAATTTTACAGTTTCTTCTGTAGCTTTGTTTGAACCTAAAAGTCCATATTGGTCATTATACCCACTACCATCTACACTTGATGTCATTATATCATCAAGAGAATATACCTTTTTAGCACCATTTTGATTTAAAATTCTCTTTGTTCTTTGTCTTGTATGTATATCACAAGTTAAAACACTTGTTGTGTAATTAAGTATAGTTTTTGGGTTGTTAGCAAAAACTATTTCTACTTCTGCACCACACTCTTTAATTAAATTTTTATAATAATCAACATAATCAACACCAGTAAATGTATGTTTATTATATCCAAATAGTTCTCTATATTTTTCTTCTGTTAACACATCTGACCAAGGGTTTATTCCTTTGTCATCAAGTTCATCAATACTTATCAAGTGATTTCCAACCTCATCAGAAGGGTAGCTTAACATTAATACAACTTTTCTACATCCTTTTGCAATACCCTTTAGACATATTGCAAAACGATTTCTACTTAAAATTGGAAATATAACACCAACAGTATCATCTCCAAATTTATCCTTTACATCTTTCGCTATATTGTCAACATGAGCATAGTTTCCTTGTGCTCTAGCAACAACAGCTTCTGTAACAGCAATTACATCTTTGTCTCTAACTTCAAAGTTTTCACTCTTTGATGCATTTAAGACAGAATCAACAACTATTTTAACTAAGTCATCTCCTTGTCTTATAATAGGTGCTCTAACACCTCTTGAAACAGTTCCAACTAATCTATCCATTATTTAAAATCCTCCTAAAGAATTAATATTGTCATATTAGTACCATGTATATTATAATTCAAATATAATCATAAGTAAAATAAATAATACTAATATTTGATATAAGGAGTAGTTATGTATGAACGTAAAACTTGAATTATATAAAGTTTTCAATGCAGTTGTAAGTCATAAGAGCTTTTCTGTTGCTGCCAAAGAATTATTTATGTCACAGCCAGCTGTAAGCCAATCAATTAAACAATTAGAAGAACAATTAGATACTATATTATTTTATAGAAATAATAAAGGTGTAAAGTTAACTCCAGAAGGGAAAATTTTAAGTGAACATGTTGCTACTGCATTAAACTTAATCGCATCAGGAGAAGATAGAATAAATAAATTTAAAAAATTGGAATATGGTTCATTAAAAATTGGAGTAGGAGATACAGCAGCACGTTTTTTTCTATTAAAGTATTTGGAAATTTTTCATAAGAAATACCCACATATACATGTATCTACAATAAATAGAACTAGTAGAGAACTTATATCCTTACTTAAAGATGGTAATATTGATATAGCAATCATAAATATGCCAATAGAAGATGAAACATTAAATATCGTTGAATGTATTGAGATACATGACATATTTGTATGTGCAAATGATTACATAGAATACAAAGGAAAGCAAATATCTTTAGAAGAATTAAATTTGTTACCTTTGATAATGTTAGAAAATAAAGCAAATTCAAGGCTTTATGTAAATGAATATTTTTTATCAAAAGGTATAAAGCTAAATCCAGATATAGAATTAGGCTCTCATGAATTACTTTTAGAATTTGCATATATAAATCTTGGAGTATCTTGTGTTATAGAAGAATTTAGCATAGATTACTTAAATAGTGGAAAATTATTCAAATTAGACATAAAAGAGCCAATACCTAAAAGAAGTATAGGTTATTGCCATTTGAAAAATATCTCTCTATCACTAGCAACAAAAGAGTTTTTAAGTATGATATCTAATAATATGTAAGTTTATATTTGGCATTTCTAAAATAAGTTTAATAAAAATAAATTAAAAAGTACCTACATATACATGTATCTTACAATAAATAGAACTAGTAGAGAACTTATATTATTACTAATAATGTTGTAGATTTGAGAGATTTATAATAAGCTAATTTTTATTAAATTAGAAATAAGGTTAATTTGAGCACATTTATATAATTAATATCGTATTTTAAATATGAACAGTATATTAGATTAATGTATAAAGGAGGATTAGAAATGTCTGATTCTGAATATCCTCAAATGAAAACCTTAGAAACTAGAAACTGCATACTAAGACCTGCATCATTAAATGATACTGAGGATTTTTTTGATTGTTATAAAAATAAAGTAGTAGTAAAACATTTACCATTTAATGAGCATAAGTCTTTAGAAGACACAAGAAAATTTATAAAATCATTTTTTTTAAATCCATATAAAAAAGGAAAAATAGGTCACTTTGCAATAGTGTACAAAAGAGATAATAAAGTTATTGGGAATATGGGGTTTAATAATATAAATCCAAAGGCATTGGAAGCTGAAATTGGCGTATGTATTAATCCCAATTACTGGGGTCATGACTTTGCTACTGAGATAACTAAAAGAGTAATACAATATGGATTTAGAGAACTAAATCTAAATAAAATCATTGCGATAACCTATGAGGAAAATGCGAATTCTACAAAATCATTAGATTTATTGGGTTTTAAATGTGTAGGAAAATATATCAAAAAAATTCATACTGGAAGCACAATAAAAAATGTCCCATGTTATCAGTATGAATTGAAAAAATAATGAGTATTTAGTGTTCTAATAAATGTTAGATAAAAACAATGCCAAAATCATATTATATCTACTAAAAAGGTTTAGTATATTAATTAATATACTCACACTTTAATATGATATGATTTTGGCATCTATAAGTTATTAAAAACTATATAAACAAAGTTATAAAACAACTTATTAATTTTCTAAGTTTTTAAATCCTTCTCCAAGAACCTCATGTACATCTGTAACAATAACAAATGCAGTAGGGTCAGTCTTTTTAACTAATCTCTTAAGATAAAGTTCTTGCTTTTTAGAAACTACAACAAGTAGTACTTCCTTGTTTTCTCTAGTGTAACCACCTTTACCATCAAGAATAGTAAGACCTCTATCAAGTTCTTTTGTTATGGCTTGTCTTAAACCTTCAGGTTCTTCAGAAATAATAAAAAATGCTTTTGAATGATCAAATCCTTCCATTATCATATCTGCTATTTTTATTAAGACACAAAGTGCTATCCCAGAGTAAAGGCCTGTTTCTATACTACGATTTACTATACCAGAAGATATAACGACCATTCCATCTAAACAAGACATAAATTTTGTAGCTTTTATCCCTGGAAACTTTTTACTAAGTATAAGTGCAATTAAATCTGTTCCTCCAGTAGAAGCATCTGATTTAAACATTATTCCTAAACCTATCCCAACTAAAATTCCTCCTGCAATAGCTGATAGTAGTAAGTCATCAGTTAATCTCAATTTCGATAGTGGGTCTGTCAATTGGACTATAGCAGAGAATACTATTGTCCCAAATAACGTTTTTAATGAATTTTTTGTACCCATAATTCTGAAAGCAAGTATTACTAATGGAACACCTATGATTAACATGATAGCTGATACTGGAAGCCCTGTAACTTTATTTAACACTAAAGATAGACCACTAAGCCCTCCAGGAGCAATTGTATGTGGTTTTAAAAACATATTTATACCAATACTCATTGATATACAACCAAAAAATAACCCAAGCATTTCAAGTAAAATTGGCGACTTTTGTTTTTTCATATAAACACCTCCATGAACTTGTCACAATTTAATATTATAACATATTTGACCAGTTTATATTATATAAAATTTCTTGACATAAGCAATTTCAAGTGTTTTATTATTCTTAATATTTGTGAAATATTTCCAAAGTACATGATTTTCTGTCATTCTTCTAACACGATTATTTTTTAGTGGAAATTTTTTATATGTTATAATTTTTAATTCTTTTATTAAAGTATCCCCTATAAAAGTGGTTCTATGATATGCTTTTCTATTTTCATTAATATACACATATTATTTTGTATCCAGATTTAGATAGTTTAATATTTAATAAGTAATTTTAAACTGTTTTATATATCATCACTGTTTTGTATATTGTTACAGTGCTTTATTAAATAACAGATAACTTGATAATATAAAACTATACACATATAATTTAAGATAGTATCATATTTAATAAGATTTACCTTAAAAATAGTTAAAGAACACAAATATATAAGTTTTGGAAAAGAGTTGATTAAATGCGTAAGTCTGGATACAGGACAATACTTTACTCGTACATTATTTTTTTCTTAGTGCTTTTCTGCCTGGCTTTAACTGCAATAGGAATTTTCTTATCACTTATTAATGTTCAGCATCCAAATGGAAAAAGCATACGTAGTGACTGGCCTCAAAATTTTATGGAAAGTTTTATTGAGCAAATTATATTTATAGATAATAAACCACAAATAAAACAATCTGGTTTGGAAAAGCTTCGAGAAAATCAATTATGGATACAAATCTTAGATAGTTATGGAAATAGAGTTTATGGATTTTCAGAACCAAAAAATCATAAAAATCATTATTCTAATTCTGAGTTATTGGAATTAGCCAAGAAAGATACTCCAAATGCTGATACGGTATACTTGAGTACTATTAAAAATAATGAGGATGAATTTATTTATATTATACACTTTCCACTTAATATTTCTAAAGTAACAATGTTTTTTGATGGGACTAAATTTATAGGTGGAAAACCTATTGTGCTTTCAATAATAGGTATTATATTTTTAATAGTTTTAATTTCTGGAATTGCCTATGGATATTGGGTAACAAAATTTATTTCACGAATCACGTCTTCTGTTAGTGATATTGCAAAGAGAACATATCTTCCAACCAAAGCGAAAGGAGCTTTTGCTGATGTCTATGATAGTTTGAATACTCTTAATGAAGAAATTCATATCAGTGATGAAATGAAAAAGAAAACAGATATTATACGAGAAGAATGGATTTCAAATATAACTCACGATTTAAAAACTCCCCTTTCGCCAATAAAAGGATATGCAGAGATACTTGTAGACACTGATAATATTCTTTCATATGAACAAGTACATAAATACGCTTCTATCATGCTTAAGAATATAGAATATACAAATACACTTATTAGCGATTTAAAGTTAACATATCAATTAGAAAATGGTATCATTCCGTTGAATAAGCAAAATAGCAACTTGATAAGGTTTTTGAAAGAGTTAGCTATTGATATTTTGAACTATCCAGAATATGGAACTAATACAATTGAATTTGACAGTAACATTGACAATATTAAATTTACTTTTGATTCTACACTTCTAAAGCGTGCATTTAGTAATCTGATTATTAATGCTTTTATGCATGGAAATCAAGATACCAAAGTTTCTTTGAATGTAATGATAGATGATAAAATTAATATAACTGTTTTAGATAATGGGAAAGGAATGACAGAGGAGGAAGTATCAAATTTATTTAATCGTTATTATCGTGGCACTAATACAGAACAAAAAACAGAAGGAACTGGTTTGGGATTGGCAATAACAAAGCAAATTATTGAGCTTCATAGAGGAACTATATCGGTCGAGAGTATTTTATCTTTAGGAACTACATTTCATATTTCCTTTCCTATCAATTAAGGTTAAATAAGGTTAAATAAAAGATATATTAAGGTTGATAAATTATCATATTTATATGGTAGTTATCAACCTTTTCTTATTTAGGAGAAGACTTAATTTTAGGAGGAAATTTAATGAAAATAAAAAAATTCTATGATTATCATTACATAAGTAAAATCTTTTTTATCTGACTCTATTTATGGAGTATTAATTAGCATTAAGAAACTTTAGAGTTACATTAAATCAAGAAAGTAGGTGTAAATTTGAAAATTATATTAAAATATATCCTAACAAATATTAAAGAACGAAAAATAAGAACAGCAGTTATGTTGCTATCCGTAATTTTATCAACAGTTTTACTTTTCGTTTCCTTTTCAATTGGATTGTCTTATGAAAGTGCACAGAGAAAAATGGCAAGAGGTATGGCTGGGACTGCAACAATAGCTGTTCAAGGTACAGGTTCAAATAAATTAATTAGTTTAGAAGATATACCAGATTTACATTCCATAAAATCAAAAGTCGGAATATTAGAAAGCTCTGCTGTTTATCATGAAGATGGATATTATGAATCATTCGATATTATAGCAGCAGATTTACCACAACTAAACAAAATTAATAAACCACGATTGGTAAATGGAAATAATATCACTGATTTTTCTGGTGATAAAATTATTCTTCCAGACCGTTTCACATCAAAATATAAAATTAAAAAAGGTGATTTAATCACTTTACAAATTTATAGTAAGCCTTACACTTTTGAAGTGGCTAATATTGCTGTATATGACACAGTCTTTTTGAGACATACAAGAGGGGTAAATGCATTAATACCTAAAGACACACTATCCAAAATTTTAAATAAAGAAAGTGGATATACAAAAATTTTGATAGAGCCGAAAAACGACATAACAACAGAAAATTTGATAAATGAATTATCAGAAAAAATTTCAACTAAAGAATATAAAGTATCAAATACTGTAAATGAAACTCAGATAATTGCAGATGCTAGACAGAAAACAATGCCATTTTTCCTAATAAGTTTTTTTGCATTAACTATGAGTATTTTTATTATATATAGTAGTTACAAGGTAATTACATTAGAGCGTCTTCCAATCATTGGAACATTTCGAAGTATTGGTGCTAATAAAAAAACAGTAACTAATATTTTACTATTTGAAAGTATATTATATGGAAGTGTTGGAGGGTTACTTGGAATTCCGATTGGTATAGTTGTTTTAAATTTTATGCTTCATGGTCTTGGTAATTCTCTTGAACAAGGTATATCAATTCCAACAGTAATATCTCCAATAGTAATTATTTCTTCTTTTTTAGTAGCGATAATTGTTTCTCTACTTAGTTCATATATACCTATAAAAAAGACTAGTAAGTTATCAATAAAAGATGTTGTTTTGGGAACGGTGGAAGAAAAGAATATTTCAAATCGTACTATATTTTGTATAGGTTTTATAGTACTTTTTTTATCTATTCTACTTCCAAGGATAACAACTGAAAATACTTTGTATTTAGCTGGAGGATTTTCGTTATTAGGACTGATTATATCTACTATTATTCTAATTCCTATTTTTACTGATACTATGTCTACAGTATTTGAATTTATTTATGAAAAGATTTTAGGAAATGAAGGTAAATTAGCTGCCAGAAATATGAAGAATAATAAAAATATCACACAAAACATTACATTACTATTTATAAGTATTTCTGCTGTAATTGCAATAAGTGTTGTAGGAAGTTTTGTCAAGACATATATAGGCGATGTATTTCGTGATGCCAAGTTACAGGGATTCGCAGATGGAAATATGAATCAAGAATTTATTGAAAATGTTAAACACATGGATGGAATTAAAAAAGTTTTACCTATCTATGTTATGAACAATGAAATATCTTGTGACAGTATAAAATTTTCAAGAGTAGAAGCAACTGATAATATAAAATCATATAGTTCTATGTTTGCAATAAATTATACTAATTCTCATATGAAGGAAGTAGCAATTAAATCTTTTGAAAAAGAACGCTCTATTATTTTAAATGAAGATACACTTAAAAAAACAAGTTTCTCTGTAGGGGATAAAATAATTGTATCTGATGGTGATAAAGAGGTTTTTTACACAATAGTTGGAAGTTTTAAATCTCGCGCAAATGATGTAGAAGCTGTTATACCATCTCGTTATGCAGTTAGTGATTTCGATAAAACTACATATGGATTTTTAGCTTACACAGCAGTCAATCCAGATGTGATTATGATTCAAATAAGAGATTTATTTGGAGATACATCTAATTGGAGTCGTACTGTTGAGGAATTCAACAATGACTCTTTAAATACGATAAATAGCTTTTTATCTCCTATGAATAATATGACCTATTTTATTTTACTGCTTGCTACAGTAGGTATAATTAATAATCTATTGATAAACTATATTCAAAAGCGACGTTCTATAGCTATGTATAAATCTGTAGGACAAAGTGATAAACAGAATATTAAAATGACTTTAATCGAAGGATTTACATCAGGTTTATTTGGTGCTGTTATTGGAGTATTAATATCTATATTAGAAATTCAGACGATTTTCATAGTTGCAGGACCAAAGATTTCAATGACACCAGATTTAGATTTTAAAACATTCATTTTTGTTGGAATGTTAGGTATTACAGTAACATTAATAGGTTCAGTAGTACCAATTATAAAAGGAAAGAAAATGAAATTAGTAGAAGAAATTAAATTTGAATAAAAATGGAGGATAACACATGAAAGCAAGCTATAAAAGTATAGCAATAGAAGCAAAAAATATTATTAAAGAATTTAAAGTTGATAATACAACTACTAAAGTTTTAAAAGATATATCTTTACAGGTGATGAAAGGTGAGTTCGTTTCTATTATGGGACAATCTGGTTCTGGCAAGAGTACTCTTTTATATATTTTAGGTGGGCTAGATACTCCAACAAGTGGAAAAGTATATATGAATGGAACAGATATATCACATTTCAATGACGATAAGATGAGTATAATACGTCGTAGAAATATAGGGTTTGTATTCCAATTTTATAATTTAATACCTAATTTAAATGTTGAAGAAAATATTATGCTACCTCTATTACTAGATGGGAAAAAAATGAATGATTACAAAAATCAATTAAACGATATTTTGGAAATTGTTGGATTATCAGATAAACGTAAACATATTCCACGTAAGTTGTCAGGTGGTCAACAACAACGTGTTGCAATAGCACGTGCATTAATAGGAAAACCAGAGATTTTATTTGCTGATGAACCTACTGGAAACTTAGACAGTAAGACAGGAGCAGAAATAATGCAATTACTCCGTAAAATAAATCAAGAAAGTGGTCAAACAATAATTATGGTGACTCATTCACCTGAAGCTGCTGGAAGTAGTAATCGTATTATTACAGTTCTAGATGGTGTAATAGCAGAATAATTAATAGATATATTTTGGTAATTTTTACATAATAATTTTAAATATTCTTAAAGATTTCAAGTCTTTTTAGATTGTATAATTTTTATATATATGAATTAGAATATGTTAAATGTGTTATAATATTAAGACAATGAATAAAAAATTATACTCTATGTAAATTATTTTATTTATTGTTTATTAAACATATTATTAGGGTATTTATTTAAGACAATAAAATATTTAAAAGTCTAAGTAATAATTGGTAGAAGTTTTGGCAAAATATACAAAAACTAATTGATTATATACGTTATATGGGTATATAATAGATATTGTTTTAATAAAATACTTGAAAGGGAATGATTTGATGAAAATTACTTTACCAGAAACAGCTATTGATACTTTAAAAAGTATCTTAAAAGACAATCAAGATAAACCTAACAATGTAAGAGTATACTTTGCAGGTGTTGGTTGTGGAGGTCCTTCTTTTGGATTAGCTTTAGATGAGAAAAAAGAAGATGACTTAACTTATGAAGTCGGAGAATTACAATTTGTGATGAGCTCTGATGAATATAGTCAATATGGAGATATAATTATAGAAGATACAGGATTTGGATTTAGAGTAATTCCAGAAAATATGAAAGATCAAGGTGGAGGAGGATGCTCTGGTTGTTCAGGGTGCCACTAGAATTGATTTTTTAGTATATTGAGAACTCTCTTTGATAGAAATAATTTTCTATTCTAAGAGAGTTCTTTTTATTTTTAAGTAAGATAATGTATAATAAAAAATGTATTTTACTAATTTTTATGTGTAAGGAGAATTTATTGTGAGAAGAAGACGAAAAAAAGGTGCAGATGAAAAACTTTTAAGTTATACAGAATATGTCTTAAGAGAAGATATAGACAAGTTAAAGGGCAAATGGAGTATAAAATTTGGAAATGATAATCCAATACATGTTGAATTTGGAACTGGAAAAGGTCAATTTATTACAACCTTGGCCAAGCAAAATCCTGATATAAACTATATTGCTATGGAATTAAAGGAAGAAGTACTTTTAAAGGCTGTTGAAAAAGCTGATGTTTCTAATTTAAATAATATATTATTTTTATGGGCTGATGTAAGTGATATTCTAAATTATTTTGAATCTAAAGAATTATCTAGGATTTATATAAATTTTTGTGACCCATGGCCAAAAAATAGATGGAGTAAAAGAAGACTTACTCATTCTGGATTTTTAGAGATGTATAATAATATTTTAGAAGATAATGGAGAAATTCATTTCAAAACAGATAATGAAAAATTATTCGAGTTTAGTTTAAATGAAATTGCTGCAAATAATTGGCTCTTAAAGAACATTTCTCTTGATTTAAGCAGTAGTGAGTATAAAAATAATGTTACAACAGAGTATGAGGATAAATTTATGTCACAAGGAATGCGAATATTTAGATGTGAAGCTAAAAAACGTAACTAGTAATATGTTTATAAGTTTAATAGTAGAAATTTATTCTAATTTATATTAATAAAGTGTACGAAAGTAGGCATATATAACAAGGAAACAGAGCCCTCTCATAGAAATTAATTTACTATGTAAAAAATTTTGTTTTATGTGGGAGGGTGCTATGAATTTAGCTAATTTAATACCATTTCTTATTTCTGCGACGGCTTTAAATCCAATAAATTCAAACGATAAGATTTTAAGTGAAAACCAACTTAAAGATATTTTTCCTGATGCTAACCTGAGAGCAGTTGTAAAACGATATGTAAATCCAGATGAAATGACTATAAGTAATATAAAGGCTTTGGATGGTGAATTTTATGCAACTGGAGAAAATATTTCAAATTTAAAAGGTATATCATATCTTGAAAACATAGACAATTTTATTTTTTGGAACAATAACATAAAGGAACTTCCTAGAGAAATACTAGGTCTAAAAGATATGGACTCAATTAATCTTGCAAATAATTATTTAATTAATGATAATACAGTTAATTCTCTTTCAAATAATGGTGTAGATGTAAATTGTGATTTGAATTTTATTGATACAAAAGATAATCAATATAAATTAGATTCTAAATACCATAATATTGACATATCAAAAGGCGAGAGTATTGATTTGAGAAAAATAGTTACAAAGAAAATTGATAGTTATTACAAATACTGGGAAGTAACTAATAGCCTTCCGAAAGATTTAAACTTTGTGGTATCTGTAAGTGATAAGAGTATACTTTCATGTAAAGATATGATTATTAAGGGTAATAATAAAGGGCAAGCAGTAGTGAAAGTTATACTAAATGACAAAGATGATTTAAATACATCTCAAGAAGTTTTAATCACTGTAAATGTAAAATAACATAAAATAAAGTGTATATTTATACAACTTATTTAATTATTATATTTTTAATTTTAATATTAAATCAAAACAAAGGTTGCTAGTAACAAGGCACTAATATTAATGTTTTGTTACTAGCAACCTTTAGATATCTATAAATAGATTATCTAAAAAATCCCATTTCTTTTGTTAGTAGACCATATTCCTATTAAAATTATCAATGAATATACTATATACAAAACTATTCTTATATACTGAACATCTAGTCCAAAAAACTCAATATTACTTTGTGAGGTATGCAACATCACAAGTACTGCAGATATACCAATAAGCAAAGGATTAATTACTATTTGCTTATCAGTTCTTAAAATCATTATTTTTCCCATCCAAATTATCGATAATATAAAAAATAAAACTTTAAGACCAAACTCTAATGTATCTACCAAAGCGAAAACATCCCTTCATTTATAATAAATTTTTCAGCTTAATCAAATATAAAACCCTAATATAACCTTTTAAACTTGTACTAAATCCATATAAGATAATTTAATTAAGTTCTATAAAACTTTATCTACATTAATATATACTACACTATACTTTGCATTTCTTAAATATAAATTATTAAAATTAATAAAATTTTGTTCATGAGTGTATAAAGATATATTTCATTATTTAAATGCATATCATTATATATACAGTTTTAGGAGGCGAGGTATATGGAATCTAAATTTTTTAATTGGTACACTCAATCCTTAGGAGGAACTTTTGGTATTATATCATGTATATGTGCTTATTTAAATGGATATATGTTTGTTTATACAAATAGTGCTAGCAGTTACTTTGAAAGTATAGGATTTTTAGGAATAATTTCAAGCTATGTATTACTTCCACTTTGTATGCTAACTTTGGTTTTTGGAATTATACGTTCTTATACTCCAGATACATCTGATAAAAGTATTTTTGATATACCATTTTTTACTTTAAATAAACGATTGATACTTGTTACAGTAGTTTTTGGATTTATTGGTGCTAGATTTTATTTTATAATTCCTGCAATTTTAATGACTTTTAACTTATATAGTAGTATTTTAATCACTAAATTAAAAGATATACTATATAAAAACAAAGAAAATGATACTAATATGAAAGAAAGCGAAGTCTAAATTGCATAATTTTGGTATTTGTCTTAAAAATTCCCGAGGTATTAATTTGTATTTTATTGTATTTTGCAAAATATATTGAATTTTATTCATTTTATACTTATAATTTATATTAATAATGGAAAATTAAAACAAAAGAATTTACTGGTTGTTAATTTAAAATTAAAATATATCTGAATGTGTTGATTCTATAGTCAGCACTTTTTCTTTTATAAATTTGCTTTTTGTGATATAATATTAGCACCAGGTAATAATACAAGGGGGTAACAACATGAACATCAATGAAATTAAGGAATTATTAAAGGTCATAGACTCAACTAACTTAGAATATGTAAAGCTTGAAAGTAGTGATTTTAAATTAGAAGCATCTAAAAAAACTGAAGTTACAAGCTCACCTGTTTTAAGTGTACAACAAGAATCGGTAGTAGATCTTTCTTTAGAAAAGCCATTTGTAAATGAGGAACCTGTAGTATCTAATGAGAATTTATCAATAGTAGTAGCTCCTTTGATGGGGACATTCTATGATTCTCCAAGTCCAGATGCAGAAGGTTTTGTCAAGGTTGGCGATGTAGTTGAAGAAGGTGACACTTTATGTATATTAGAAGCAATGAAGCTAATGAATGAAATAACAAGTGAAATTAAAGGTGAAATAATTGAAGTATTAGTTGATAATGAAGAACTAGTAGAATATAATCAACCTTTATTTAAGATAAAACCATTGTAGTAGGAGGTATTTAAGTTGATAAAAAAAATACTAGTTGCAAATAGAGGTGATATAGCAGTTAGAATCATCAGAACGTGTAAAGAACTAGGCATAAAAACTGTCGCTATCTATTCTGAAATAGATAAAGATTGTTTTCATAGATATATAGCTGATGAATCTATTTGCATAGGGCCAAACAATATAAGCAAGAGTTATAATAACATAGAAAATATTATATACCTTGCTCTTAAATTAAAATGTGATGCTATTCATCCAGGTTTTGGCTTTTTATCAGAAAACCCTGAATTTGCAAAACAATGTGAAGAGAATAATATTATTTTTATAGGTCCAACAAGAGAACAAATGATTTTGATGGGAGATAAATCTAGAGCGAGAGAAACTATGATGGAATTAAATATCCCTGTTGTTCCTGGTTCAGAGTCTGTTTTAAAAACTAAGGAAGAAGCTTTAGAAGTTGCAAGAGAAATTGGCTATCCTGTTATGATAAAAGCCTCAAGTGGAGGCGGTGGAAAAGGTATGAGAATCGTTAGAAAGGAAGAAGAACTTTTTTCAAATTTTGATATGGCAAGTTCAGAAGCTTTAGCAGCATTTTCTAATAGCGATTTATATATGGAAAAATTCATAGAAAATCCTAGACATATAGAAGTACAAGTATTTGGTGATAAACATTCAAATGCAATACATTTAGGTGATAGAGATTGTTCTATGCAAAGAAGAAATCAAAAAGTAATAGAAGAGTCTTTAAGTCCATACCTTTCAGATGAAGAAAGAATAAATCTTCATAAAATTGCAGTGGATATAGTAAAAGGTGTAGGTTATATTGGTGCTGGTACTATTGAATTTATAGTTGATAAAGATAAAAACTTTTATTTTATAGAGATGAATACAAGAATACAAGTTGAACATCCAGTCACAGAGATGGTAACAAATCTTGACCTTATAAAACTTCAAATATCTATAGCTAATGGAGAAGAAATACCTTTTAAACAAGAAGATGTTGTTTTTAGAGGTCATGCTATTGAGTGTAGAATAAATGCTGAAGATTCATCAAATAATTTTGCTCCATCACCAGGTAAAATAGAGTCATTAAATTTACCTGGAGGTTTTGGCGTTAGATTTGATACTTTTGTATATACAGGATATACTATACCACCTTTATATGATTCTATGATAGGTAAATTAATATGTTGGGCTGAGACTAGAGAAGAATGTATAAATAGAATTTATAGAGCTCTAGATGAAATTATTGTAGAAGGTATTAATACAAATGTAGAATTCCAAAAGGCACTTGTAACAAGTGAAGAGTTTAGAAAAGATACTCATCATACCAAATTTATAGAAGATGTCTTTATGAAGAAAGAATTTGCTACATTATAAGGAGTAAATAGATTATGATAAAAAAATTTTTATCATCAAAAGAATCTAAGTATGTTACGATTTCTTTAGATGACAACTTTAAAAAGAATAGTGTAGATGATAAATTTTGGACTTATTGCAAAGGATGTAATAGTCATGTATTTAGAAAAGACATAGAAGAAAATTCATTTGTATGTCCAAAATGCTCAAGACATTATGGTTTAAGAGTTCGAAATAGAATAAATTTATTGATTGATAAAGGGACTTTTATGGAATTTAATTCTGATATAGAATTTCAAAATCCATTAAACTTTCCTAAATATAAAGAAAAAGTAGACTCTTATAAGGAAAAAACGAATGAGTCAGAAGCTGTTGTCACAGGTTATGGAAGATTAAATGGAATTAAAACAGTTATTTGTGTAATGAATCCTGATTTTATGATGGGAAGCATGGGTTCTATTGTTGGAGAAAAAATAACTTACTCAATAGAATATGCTGCCAAAAACAATTTACCTATAATTATTTGTTCTGCTTCAGGAGGAGCTAGAATGCAAGAAGGTATGGTATCTCTTATGCAAATGGCAAAGACTTCTCAGGCACTTGCTAAGCTTGAAGAAAAGTCATTACCATATATATCAGTTTTAACTGACCCTACTACTGGAGGCGTAACTGCTAGTTTTGCTATGCTTGGAGATATTATAATTTCTGAACCAAATACATTAATCGGTTTTGCAGGACCAAGAGTAATAGAACAAACAATAAATCAAAAACTTCCTGAAGGATTTCAAACTTCTGAGTTTTTACTTGAAAAAGGTTTTATTGACATGATAGTAGATAGAAGAAAAATGAAGGAAGTATTGTATCAAATTCTTGCTATGCACAAGAAATAGGGCATAAAGGAGGAACTGTTTTGATTGAAAATAATAATGATAAAATAAAAGTCTTGGAAAATGATATTAAACAATTAATAGCTATTTCTGAGGCAAATAACATAGATTTAAGTGATAAAATAAATTCCCTTAATGAAAAATTAGCAAAGCTTAGAGAAGATGCCTTTTCACATCTATCACCATATGAAAAGGTAGTGTTAAGTAGAGATATAAAAAGACCTACAACTTTGGAATACATAGAACATATTTGTTCTAATTTTTTAGAGCTTCATGGAGATAGGCTTTATAAAGATGACCCTTCTATAGTTGGAGGAATAGGGCAAATAGGAAAATTCAATGTTACTATAGTTGGTCACCAAAAGGGAAGAGATACTAAAGAAAATATAAAAAGAAACTTTGGTATGCCTCATCCAGAAGGATATAGAAAAGCGTTAAGACTTATGAAGCAAGCTGAAAAATTTGACAGACCGATAGTGACATTTATTGATACATCAGGAGCATTTTGTGGTCTAGAGGCAGAAGAAAGAGGACAAGGAGAAGCTATTGCAAGAAACTTACTTGAAATGAGTAAACTTTCTGTTCCAGTAATTACCTTTGTAATTGGTGAAGGTGGTAGTGGAGGAGCTTTAGGAATTGGAGTAGGCAATGATGTGTGTATGTTAGAACACTCAGTTTATTCTGTAATTTCACCTGAAGGTCTTTCGAGTATCTTATTTAAAGATTCATCTAAAGCAAAGGAAGCTTGTGATGTTATGAAACTTACAAGTAATGATTTATATGATTTAAAAATAATAGATAAGATTATAAAAGAACCTCTTGGTGGTGCACAAAAAGATGTAGAAGCTGTTTCAAAGGAAATGAAGTCTTATATTTTAGAAAGATTAAATCATTATAAAGATATGCCTAAAGAAGAAATAATGTCTCAAAGGTATAATAAATTTAGAAATATTGGAAAATGCTTATAGAATATAAAGAAATTTGTAGATTTTTCATTATAAAATGGTTTTAAAAAATAAAGGTTTTCTTAAATCTATTATAGAAGTATATTTTTATAAAAGTATACTTTAAATGATGATTGTAATTAGTAAATGGCAATTGTGATTTAGTACTTTAGGTAATGGATACTTTAACAAATTAACAAGGAGATGTTGAAATGGAAGTACTAAAAGTTTCATCAAAATCTAATCCTAATTCTGTAGCTGGAGCTTTGGCTGGAGTACTGAGAGAGCGAGGTATTGCAGAAATACAAGCTATAGGAGCTGGAGCTCTAAATCAAGCAATAAAATCAATTGCAATAGCAAGAGGATTTGTTGCACCTAGTGGAATGGACTTAGTGTGTATTCCCGCATTTACTGATATAGAAATCGAAGGTGATAAGAAAACTGCCATCAAACTTATAATTGAACCTAGATAATATATCTTTTTGTTAGAATTTAATCAAGTTTTAAAGGTTGACTATGGAAATGATGTCCTGTAGTGAACCTTTTTTACTTCGATATATTTTATTTTATATAAATTTTAATGTATAATCTTAATTAAACAAATAAGTTTGAAGGAGATGTATATTATGAAATTAAAACTATTTTTAGAAGAGTATGCAGTATGTAGATTAAATAATAACAGTAAAATACCAACATGGATAGATACAGAAAAATTTTACTCTATAACTAAAACTGATGATGAATTGAGCATTGTATGTTCAAATAACAATATTCCTTCTGATATTAAGTCAGAAAAAGAATGGAGAATACTTAAAATCTTAGGCCCTTTAGATTTTTCACTTATAGGAATTTTATCTAAGATAAGTGGGTTATTAGCTGATAATAAAATAAGTATATTTGCAATTTCTACATATGATACAGATTATATTTTAATCAAAGAAAAAGATATAAAAAATGCTTGTAAAATTTTAAACTGTAATGGATATGAGATAGAGTAGTTGAATACTTAAATGCGAGGTCATAGTTTATGATTCATATAGTTGAGATTTTTAAAATAAGTATAATAAATATCTTTTGTTTTATAGGAATATTTATTGTATTTGGATTGATTTTTAGTATTATAGAAAATTTAAATAATAAATATATCTTTTTATCTTTTGGAAAAACTGGTGTCATTGTAACTGGAGCTATAGGAACTTTTGTACATGAATTGAGTCATTTAATAATGTGTTTGATTTTTATGCATAAAATAAATTCAGTAAAATTCTTTAGACCAATTGAAAGTAAAAATGATGGAGTATTAGGATATGTAAATCATAGCTATAAAAAAGATAATATTTATCAGAGTATAGGAAATTTTTTTATAGGAATCGCTCCAATTATAGGTGGAACAATGATAATTATTTTACTTTTTAGAATACTATTACCAGATAGCTATATTAAAATAATACAAAGCATAGATTTAAAGTTATATGTAAGTATGATTAATAACTTTAATATAGCAGGTTTTACACAGATTATTTTAGATGATATTTTTAATTTTGTAAAAATAATATTGTTAACGCCTGATATATATTCATTAAGATATTTTATATTTATGTTTTTAATGTATTCAATTTCCACTCATATGTCACTTAGTAGTGCCGATTTAAAAAGCAGTTTAAAGGGTTTGAGTTTTATAGTTATAATTATATTTGCAATTAGTTTAATCATATACTTATTTGGGCTTAATAGCTTAAATATTTCTAATTTAATAGTGAAGTACAATATATTTATAAGTTTTTTTATGACAATAGGTGTTATTTTTTCAATAGTAACTCTCATAATATCTTATATTTTAAGTTTGGTAAGTCCATTTAAAAATTTTAATTAAGATATTAAATCTTATACTATTTTACTTTCATTGAAAAGATAGTAAAATTCAAAATTGAAAGAGAGTTTAATAAAACATAAAATTTCTCAATATATTTTAGTAAATACTTATTAAGTATATATTGAGAAATTTAAAAAGAGCATTTGAATTCAACTAGTCTTTAAATGTGGATTTAGGGAATAGTTAGTGCAAAAACCAATTAGAGCACTACTAATCTCTTAAAAAATACATTAATTGATTAAACTAAATATTTATGCTAACATAGCTACATTGTTATTAATAAAAATAACTTACAAATATTCATATTTTAATTTTAGGAGGTTTAAATTTGAATAATGATAAGAAAATTATAAAAGTACATAATAAATCTGATAAACCTGATAATATTGTCATCAAAGAAAACGAACTTATAGAAAAATGTCTACTTTTGGAAAATAAACTTCCTGCATTTATGAAAGATTATTTTATATATCTAAAAGGTTCTGTTGCTGTCTCTACACGACTTGCTTATTTAGAAGATATAAAGTTTTTCTGTTTATACATGATTGAGACAAAGGAATTAACAAGTGCAGATTGTATAAAGGACATTACAGAAAGTGATTTTAACATGATAAAATCAAGAGATATAAACTTATTTTTAGGTGATTATTGCAGTAGATATTATAAAAATACAGAGAAAAATACATTGATTTTTGAAAATAACAATAGAGCTCTGGCAAGAAAAAAATCATCCATCTCTACTCTATTTAAATTTTTATATAGAAATTCTCAAATAGATAGTAACATAACTGATGGATTTAATCCAATAAAGCTACCTAAACCACAACCAGATGCTATCAAGCGTCTTGAAATAGATGAAGTTGCAAAAATGTTAGAGTCAGTAGAAACAGGTGAAGGTCTTACTGAAAAAGAAAAAGTTTATTGGAAAAAAACTAGGTTACGTGATAAGGCTATATTAGCTCTATTTGTTACATATGGGCTTAGATTAAATGAACTCAGAGAACTTAATATCTCCTCTTTTAATTTTTCAAGAGGTGAATTTAAAATATATAGAAAACGTGGAAAAGAAGTCTTAATGCCTATAAATCATACTTGTGAACATGTAATAAAAGATTATTTACAAAATGAGAGAACAAGAGATGACTTACTAGATGATGAAGTTAAAGATGCATTGTTCTTATCTCTTCAAAATAAGAGGATTACAGCAAAAGCTATAAGAACACTTGTAAAAAAATATACCTCTATTCCATTAGATACAACTAGAGATAATGGATATAGCCCTCATAAATTAAGAGCAACTGCTGCAACTTCTCTGATTCAAACAGGATTTTCTATATATGATGTTCAAAATTTACTCGACCATGATAATGTCACGACTACTCAACTTTATGCCGCACATAAAAAAAATGTAAAACGTGATATAGTTAAGAATTTTGAATGGATTGAAGATGATTAAAAATCAGGAACAAATGTTTGCAGATATAAATGGATTATGTTATAATTAAAAATATAAATGTATGGAAATAAAAACAAAATATGTTTGGAAATGAGTGATGTTATGTATTTAGATCTAACTGAAAAGCAAGTTTTAATACTGGAATTTATAAAATCTCAAATCATATTAAAAGGCTATCCACCTGCTGTAAGAGAAATATGTACTGCTGTAGGGTTACGATCTACTTCAACTGTGCACTCTCATCTAAATAAACTTGAAAAACTGGGATACATAAGAAAAGACCCTACTAAACCAAGAGCTATTGAAGTTTTAGAGCGTAGTAAAGTCAATGATGTTTCTGGAGCTAACCAGGAAATAATAGAACTTCCTTTAGTAGGTCAAATAACAGCTGGAGAACCCATTTTAGCTCAACAAAACATAGAGGAATATATTCCATTCCCTGCCAGTTTAGTAAAGGGCAGTAATAATTTTGTATTAAAAGTAAAAGGCGAAAGTATGATTAATGCAGGAATTTTAGATGAAGATTACGTTGTAGTAGACAAAAAAAATACAGCCTTAAATTCTCAGATAGTGGTTGCACTTATAAATGGTGAATCTGCGACGGTCAAGAGATTCTTTAAAGAAGGAAACTCTATAAGACTTCAACCAGAAAATGATTTTATGGAACCAATTATGCTTAAAGACTCAGAAGTTGAAATTGTAGGTATTGTAACTGGTGTATTTAGAGTTATAAAATAACTATTAAAGAATATCAAAAAAATAAGCTATTTAATAGATAAAATATATCTTAATTTCTTTATTTTATCTGTTTGGAATAGCTTATTTTTATATGCATTTACTTTTTTATAATATTTAATGCTTTTTATTTATTATTTCTCATACTTTAGCTATTGATATTTTAACTATTGCTTTCCATAACATATATCACATGGGGCATTTTTCTTACTTTCTGCAATTGTACCTGATAATATTTTTTTACTTCTTGAAAGCCCACTACAATTTTTAGTTGAGTGATAACTCTTCCCTTTTGGAGTAAAATACACTGTTTTTGACGAATTTGATACATTTTGTTCCTTATTTAAGGATTCGTTTTTGTCTGTATTGTTATTTAAATTTTCGTAGTTTCCATCTTCTCTAACACCCTTTTTGTAACTTCCATCTTTACAGCTTGTAAAAACTCCATCACCTGTAGATTCAAATACTATATCTGAACATTCGTCACTTCTATGTACTTTTACACCCATCTTTTTTAATTTGTTCATTGTTTCCTCATGTGGATGACCATATGAATTACCTTTCCCAACTAAAATTACTGCATATTCAGGGTTTACTTTATTTAAAAAAGCCTGAGATGAACTACTACGAGAACCATGATGAGCTACTTTTAAAAGGTCTACTTCTCCAAGTTTTGATAGTATTTCTTTTTCTGTACCTTCCTCAGCATCACCTGTAAATAAGGCTTTATCGTTACCATTAGTATATGCAAGTACTAGTGATTGTTCATTAGTAGTATCTCCTCCATTTGTATTTAGAACTTCAAAATAGGAGTCTTCAAGATAAAACTTTTTATTTTCAAGAGGTACACTTGGAGATAAATCCTTATTTGCTAAAGCATTTATAAAATCTCTGTAACTCTTTGTTTCTGCTGAACCATTTGATACAAAAACATTTTCTATATTGAAATTTTTTACAACAGAATCAAGTCCCCCTAGATGGTCTGCATGAGAATGAGTAGCTATAAGATACTTAATATCTTTTACCCCTTGATTATTTAGGTAGTCTACCATTAAATTCTCATCATCGTTATCTCCCCCATCTATCAACGTAAAAGTTTTGCCCTCTTGAATTAATATTGCATCACTATTTCCAGTATTAATAAAATGAATTTTTATATTTTTATCATTTGATATACTACTAGATAAAGTTTCTTGGTTATTTGATTGATTATTTTCACTGTCTGTTGCACTACTACATCCAGTTAAATAAATAGATATAGAAATTATCAATAAAAATACCAAAGCTTTAATTTTACAATTTCTTTTGTTTTTTATATTACCTTCTATCATAACTTACTCCTCCATTTTCACAATACTTTATGTCATCTACCGACTTATTCTATCATAATTAGCCATTTGATATCAATATTTATCCTATACAGTTAATTTATCTTGTATTAATAATAAAACAATAATATCTCAACTTTTTTTATTTTAATAATATAATTTATTAACTTTTTATATATTTTTAAGTAATAATATTTAATATAATAGTAATGATGATAAATTACAAAATAAAGGATTTTTAAGCTTTAATCCATTGGAAAAATATACTATAATATATGTATTAACCAAGAGAAAATAGCTAAATAAGCTATTCTTAGTAATATAAAAATATATTTCTAGATTTTGATAACTGTCAGTTTAACTATCATAACCTATATTTGAGGAAAGAAATTCCCATTTCAAACCTAGCTAAAGGATGAGTTATTGACAGAATTTTTACTCAGGAGGTAAAAATGAAAGATAATTCACATTATACACTCATTCTAGCATTAGCTGATATAATTATTGGAAAACAAATAGATACAAAAAAAGTCACTAGATCGCTTGAACTTATATGTAATAGTTTTTCGTTTGAATGTGCTCTAGTATATGAAGTAGACCAATATAATCATTTTAATTTAATTGAGAATTACAGTTTGAGTGACATAAAATTATGTAATAGTTTCAATGCATATGAAATTGAATCGGATTTTCAAAAGCAATTAGCTCATCAGAAAATAATTTATTTAAATAAAAATAAAAATTATAAACCATGTGAGATTGATTTTATGAATATTTTTCATGCAGAATCTTTGATTGGAATATCTGTGATAGATGAGAATTTTAATAATTATGGCTTTATTTTATTTTTAAATACTACATCTAGGAAAATAGATTTTTCTGATTCTGAACTTAATACACTATGTATTGTCCTTTCACTACTTGAAAAGTATTTAAGTGTAAGAATACATAGAAATAAAGTTTTCTTCACACAGACTGCACTTGAAAGCATAATAAATAATACAGGCATAGATATTTATGTCATTGATTTTTATACATATGATATTATATATGTAAACAAGTCAATGGCTGAACCTTATGGTGGGATATCTCAATTCTTGGGTCAGAAATGCTGGCAGGTTCTTTTCCCTGGGCAGACATCTCATTGTGAGTTTTGCCCACAAGAAAATCTTATTGATGAAAACGGCAACATTACAGGAGTACATACCTGGAATTATCAAAGACCTTTTGATGGAGCATGGTTTAGAGTATTTAGTACAGCTTTCAGATGGATTGATGGTCGTCTTGCTCATCTTGTTAGTAGTGCAGATATAACTGATAATAAAAAGAATGAAGAATTAATTGAATATATGGCAAATTATGATGTATTAACAGGTCTTCCAAACCGAAGAATGCTTATTGAAGAATGTAAAAATAGAATTGACAATGCTAAAGAAGATGAGCAAGGGTATGTAATCTTTTTCGATATTGATGGTTTTAAAGTAATTAATGATAATTATGGGCATGATGCTGGTGACGAGTTTCTTATAAAATTGGGGGAATTCTTCTCATCAATTCCACTTCTTAAAAATTCAGTTTATAGAAATGGTGGAGATGAATTTGTTGCTGTAATTGGTGGTGACATTACAAAAAATAACATACGTAATTTAGTAAGTTTTATACATGAAAGGTTTAAAAACCCATGGAATTTAAAAAATGGTTCTATATATTGTAATACTAGTGTTGGTATAGCTTGCTATCCAGAAGATGGAAATAATGCTGAAGAATTAATTAATAAAGCAGATCAGGCAATGTATCAAATTAAAAAAACTGGCGGTTCAGGAATATGTTTTGGCTACCAGTTAATAAAAAATGATTAAATCTAAATTTTTTAATCAGCAGTAAAAGGGTAATAACTAGAATTAGTTATTACCCTTTTACTAATTAATTGTAACATGATATGAGTTTTTACGATGTTTTTTTACATAATATTTAAATAATAATTTATAAAGCAATAACATAGAAAATTGACACCTTATAAGTTTTATATTATATAAAATGAATTATTTTACATCAGTAGTACCCAGTTATGCATTTTAAACGCCCATTTATGTTTAAAATATTGCAAAATTCTTCCAAAAACTATAATATATTAAATATCAACAAAAATAAATAAACTTTTTCCTTAAAGAAGGCTTAAAGCTCACACCAACTGCCTTCTTTTTTTTTATAATTTTTTAACTATTTATTTTGATTAATATTTATTTCATATTTTAGCTCTACTCTTCTAGATGCATCTCTATTTACACTATTATCTCCGTTTTTTAAGAGTTCAGCTTTTGACCTACCTATTGCAATAATATGTTTAGTTACCTTATCTTTATATTTATAATTACCTATTTCATCTCCTACTATAAATTTAGCAACGCTATATGCCCTTCTTTGTGATAAATCTAAATTATAGATATAGCTTCCTACATCGTCTGTATGGCCTTCTATAACTATTTTAGATATATAGTCGCCATAATCTTTATAAATAGTTTCTATGTACTTTGGAACAAACATTTTTAACATCTCTTTAGCCTCTGGTTTCAAGACATCACTATCTACATCAAACATTGTCCTTTCACCAAAAGTTACTTGACCATTAGCCTTATCCACTTTCACAGGTATACCACTTTTTTTAAAGGTATCTTCAACAGAAGCATTCACATTTTTAGCTAAATCCTGTTCAACTGAACCTGAGATACTTTCTGAACTAAATAATATAAGAATTACAACCATCAACACAGTGGATAATAAATCTGTAAATGTTGGCCAGAAACTACTCTTTTCAAATTCTCTGTTAACAGTTCTTCTATATTTATTATTCATTTAACTCATCCTCACCTATGACCTTTATTTCTTTCTTTTCTATCTCATAAATTTCTTCACTTAAAGGATTAAATATACTATCAATATTACTTTCAAATAAGTCTTCACTATCAAGAGGAACTTCGTCTTGCATGAAGGAGTTATTAAACATAACATCTAGCTTATCTTGAATGTCTAAAGAGTTCTCAAACATTATATCTAGTTTGGCTTGTAAGTCATTAGAAAAGTTCTCAATAATACTTGAAAGATTCTTAATTGAATCGTCTAGAGTATATTTTTCGTCTAAAAGAATTTTTTGATTTTGAGATATTTTGTTTTCATGAGTCATTAATTTAGTTAACAAATCTTGAGCACTTCTTTCATATAAAGCAAATCCTGCATTTATATTTCTTATATAATCTTTAATTTTATGTTGGCTTTCAGTGGAATTATATATATTTTTTGAGGATTCTTTTATATCAAATAAAATTTCCTTATTTATATTATCTTGATTATCATACTTATCAAACAGTTTTACAAATTTTACATTTAAAATATTAAACTGTTTATCTAATTTTCTTACACTTTGGTCAAATGTCTTAATAGAACTTTGAGAGCCTTCTAAAAGACTTTTTAAAGCTTCTATTCCACTAATAAATTCGTCATTAAAATCATTTAAGTCTTTAGATATTTTATCAAATTTTTCAATAGCTTCTATAGACTTGCTTATTTGTTTTATTGTATTTTTTACCTCCTCTACTTTTAAATCCATTCTTTCTGATTTAATATGAGTTACCTCAGAAGTCAGTAGATTCTCAGCTTTTAACATTATTTGTATCAAAACATGTTCACAGTCTTTTATTTTTGTAAAATAGCCTATAATTAGAGAAAACACCACTCCAAATATACTAGTTGTAAATGCAGTTTGCATGCTACTAATAGTCGAAGGAAGTGAATTTATAATATCTTTAGTATCAACACATAAAAGCATTGTAGAAAGCCCAACAAATGTACCTAAAACTCCAAGTAATATACTTATTGAAGATGAATTTTTTATGCTCCTAATTTTTTCTAATATCGGTAAGTTATTATATTTTAAATCTGATACAACTTCTTCTACAAACGAAGTTATATTTACATCAGCATAAGGATTTTCTTTACTATATGTATAGTAATCATTCCTTATTTTGCTATAAAATACACTCGTTTTATAGTCTTGGTTGATTTCTTCTAGTTTTGAACTTACAAACAAATACAACTTGTTGTTTTCCATAATTTTAAAAATAGAATACACAGTTATTGCAAGTAAAAATAATATAGTTATTGGATTAGTAAATATTGACTCTATCAAATTAGTTATTATGTTACTCAATTTTATCCCCTACCTTATAATTTATTTATCTATAATTTATACGTACAAGTTACTAAGAAAATACGTAAATAAACAAAATATTTATATTATATTTATGAAAAATGGTACAAATAGGTTGTAATGTTAATAACATAATATATACGAGCTAAAAGTTATAGGGGGTGGCATAATGAATGACAACATAGTAGAAGTTAAAAATATCAATATGAACTTCTACACTAAGGAAGGCGAGCTTGAAGTATTAAAGGATGTCAATTTTAATTTAAAAGAAGGTGAAATACTAACATTACTCGGTCCTTCTGGAAGCGGAAAATCTACAATTTTAAATATTCTTACTAATCTTTTAAAACCAACTAGTGGTGATGTAAAGATTACTGGAAATATTGGATATATGTTTCAAAAAGACAATCTGCTTGAATGGAGAAATATAATGGATAATATAACTATTGGTTTGGAAATTCAAGGTAAAAAAGATAAAAAATCTTTAGATAGAGTTGAAGAGCTTTTAAAGACTTATGGACTATGGGATTTCAGAAGTATGTATCCTAAAGAATTATCTGGTGGTATGAGACAAAGAGTTGCTCTTATTAGGACACTTTCTGTAAATCCAGATGTTTTACTTTTAGATGAACCTTTTTCAGCTCTTGACTATCAAACTAGACTGTTGGTTTGTGATGATGTTTATAGTATTATTAAAAATGAAAATAAGTCTACTATTTTAGTTACACATGATATTGGTGATGCACTTTCTATAAAAGTGCAACTTTAGGAATTAATCTATTTTATTTAAATCCATCCATTTAGATTCTAACTCAGATATTTTTCATGATAATACTCATAAATATGAAGTTGTTATAGTCAATCTTAATATGTATGAAATGTAGAATAGTTGAGGGTGCTATTGCTTCTAACGAGCTAGGAATTATAAAAAAGTCCTTTTAATCTTAAAAAGGGGTTTGTGCTATACAGTAAGATAGTAAAGCTGTTTTCATAAGGTTTTTATATTGACAGTTTTGCAATAAAGTTATAATATTAATAGGATTGTAGTTTTTTATAGCATATGGAAAATTATGTTCATTTTAAAACTATTAATAAATATAATTTTTTATATTTGGATAATCGTAAAATTAAAATAAAGGATGATAAAAAATGACAGAACAAAATTTAAGCTTGATTGATGAAGTTAAAAGAAGAAGAACCTTTGCAATCATTTCCCATCCCGATGCAGGAAAAACTACATTAACTGAAAAGTTTCTATTATATGGTGGTGCCATTCGTGAAGCCGGATCAGTTAAATCAAGAAGATCTCAAAAACATGCAGTATCTGACTGGATGGAAATTGAAAAACAAAGAGGTATATCTGTTGCATCAAGTGTTCTTCAATTTGAATATAATAACTTTTGTATAAATATTCTTGATACTCCAGGGCATCAAGATTTCAGTGAGGACACTTATAGGACTCTTATGGCAGCAGACTGCGCAGTAATGGTTATTGACTCTGCTAAAGGTGTCGAGGATCAGACAAAGAAATTATTCCAAGTTTGTAAAATGAGAGGAATACCAATTTTCACTTTTATAAATAAAATGGACCGTCAAGGAAAGGATCCCTTTGAACTACTTGAAGATATTGAAAATGTTCTAGGAATTCGCTCTTGTCCAGTAAACTGGCCAATTGGTTCTGGTAAAGAGTTCAAAGGTGTGTTTAACCGTCATAAAAATCAAGTTGAACTATTTGATGATGGTAACCATGGACAATCTATTGCTAAGTCTACAACTGGAGATATATCTGATGAAAAATTTAATACTTTATTAGGTGATGCTCTTCATGAAAAACTACTAGAGGATATTGAACTTTTAGATATTGCTGGAGATAATTTTAATTTAGACGGAGTATTAAATGGTGAATTGACGCCTGTGTTCTTCGGAAGTGCCCTTACCAACTTTGGTGTAGAACCATTTTTAGAATCGTTCTTAGAAATAACACCTCCACCAAATCCTCGTAGCAGTAATTTAGGTGATATTGACCCTAATTCTAATAGCTTCTCAGGATTTATATTTAAAATTCAAGCTAATATGGATAAATCTCATAGAGATAGAATTGCATTTTTAAGAATTTGCTCTGGTAAATTTGAAAAAGGTATGACAGTAACTCATGTACAAAGAAATAAAAAGGTTAAACTTTCACAACCTCAACAGTTTGTAGCCCAAGACCGTGTTATAATAGATTCAGCTTATCCAGGGGACATTATAGGGATACATGATCCAGGAATATTTAATATTGGTGATACATTAAGTGAAAAAAAATCAAATTTACAATACACTGGTATACCACAATTTGCTCCTGAACATTTTGTAAGAGTATCTACAAAGAATGCTCTTAAAAGAAAACAGTTCTTAAAAGGTCTTACACAATTATCAGAAGAAGGTACTATACAGATATACAAACAACCTAATTTTGGTATGGAAGAACTTATTGTAGGAGTCGTTGGAGTTCTTCAATTTGAAGTTTTAGAATATCGTCTAAAACAAGAATATGGTGTTGATATGATAATGAATACACTACCTTATCGTCACATACGTTGGATTGAACCTGATACTTTCAAATCGGATAAGCTTTCAATACCAATGGATACAATACTAGTTGAAGATAAAAATAGCAATCCAGTATTGTTATTTCAAAATGAATGGTCTATTAGACATCTAATTGAAAGAAATGAAAATTTAGTTTTAAGAGAAACTTCTTTATAAAAAATAAATATTAATGCCCCTACGTCTATTTTTAAACGTAGGGGGGAGATTTCCGATTTTCTTTTTTCTAACCACTCTTCTCTTTTAATGCATTAGTCTCATAAAATATATGTGAATCCAAATATTTTCTCATTTGTTTTTCCTCTCTTATATCATATGTATACCTTATCAAAATTTTAAGCTTTAGCTTCACTTTTTTCTAAATCTTCTTCTAGTATCTTAAAGGCTTTATCTAAAACTTCCTCAGGATACTTTTTTCTTAATGCATTTACAAACCATATAGCTTTAGCTGATTCTATTTTTTTTAGTTCCAGTGGATTTGTAGGAAAAATCTCCACAACTTTTATATCCATATATAATCCCCCTATGCCTTAATTGAGTTATTATATTAATCTATGAGGTTATAGACTTGTCTTGACACAACTAATTAAGTCTCAAATTTTCTCTATGAAAACGAAATCAATATTTTTTCATATGATGCAATAAAAATGTATTATTAACATTTAATGTATTCTTTACATCATATATTTATATATAAGTAAATAATAAAACACTATTAATACCTATACGTATTGAAAATACTACTATAAGGGGTGAACTGATAAATACATCTACTCTTTTGTGATATGAAGTTGAATACCAGAATATTACTTATTCAAGTCAATTTATACCAAAGTTTAAGGGGGTTAAACTTATGAAGGCTGCAATTTATTCAAGAAAATCAAAATTTACGGGCAAAGGTGAATCTATAGAAAATCAAATACAACTATGTATGGACTATGCTAAATCTGTTGGTATAAAAGATTTTTTAATATATGAAGATGAAGGCTTTAGTGGTGGTAATATAGATAGACCTCAGTTTAAAAAAATGATGCAAGATGCAAAAGCAAACAAATTTGATTATCTTGTGTGCTATAGATTGGATAGAATATCAAGAAATGTATCTGACTTCTCTACTCTAATAGAAAAATTAAATAAACTAGATATATCTTTTATATCTATCAAAGAGCAATTTGACACTTCTACTCCAATGGGAAGAGCTATGATGTTTATATCTAGTGTATTTGCACAGCTTGAAAGAGAAACAATAGCTGAACGTATAAAAGATAATATGTATGAACTTGCTCGTACTGGGAGATGGCTAGGTGGTAAAACCCCTCATGGATTTAGCAGTAAAAAAATCAAATACTTAGATGAAAACCTAAAAGAAAGAAGTATGTATCAGTTAGAAGTTAGTGATGATGAGATGGAAGTTGTTAAAATAGTTTATGCTAAGTATCTAGAACTTAGATCTTTATCTCAATTATACAAATATGTTTATCACAATGGAATAAAAGGTCCTCGTGGTGGTAAATTTGACCCTAGTTCATTATCTGGTATACTTAGAAGTCCTGTTTATGTGAAAGCTAATGATGTTGTTGTAGAATATCTTAGAAATAATAATATGGAAGTTATTGGTACTCCTGATAATGAATGTGGAATACTTACTTATGCTAAAAACACATCTACACCTATCGCAGCTATTGCTAAACATAAAGGAATTATAGATTCTACTACTTGGCTTGAAGTTCAAGGTTTACTTGATGCTAATCGTGATAAGAGTCCAAGAATTGCTACTGGTAAAGTTGCTTTATTATCAGGAATTTTAAAATGTTCTAAGTGTGGTTCTAATATGAGAATTACTTATAAAGGCAAACGAACTGATAAAGAATTAAAGTATTATTATGTATGTGGTACTAAAAAGAATCTTGGTGTTGATGCTTGTAATTGTAAAAATCTTAAAGGACCTTTAGTTGAAGCTATTGTTATTGAAAGAATTAAAAATTGTAATGTAGAATCTATTATAGATGCTTTTCATGAAAATAAGATTAAAGTTGATAATGCATCAAATAGTATTAATAGTGAGATTAATTTATTTAGGAATTTTATTAAGGATAAAGAAAAAATCATAAGTAATTTAGTTATAGAACTTGCTAAAAATACTGGTAGCGTTGCTTCTAATTATATTATTTCTCAGATTGAAAGTTTAAATAGTGAAATTGAAGAATTAAAAGTTAAGGTTAGAAACTTAGAAGATAACAATGCTGATATTAAAAATGCCAGTGTTAATTTAGATATTGTTGTTAGTAATTTAGAAAAGTTTAACAATATGGTTGATGATGCTAATTTAGATAATAAGAAGTTATTGTTGTCTACTATTATTGATTCTATAGTTTGGGATAGTTCTAGCAACACTCTTAGCATTGTTTATATGGGTGCTGACATAGATGACTTAGTTTCGTTGTCTGATAGGTCGCACTTCTGTAGTGATGGCAGAAGCAATAAGCATATCAGATAAAGTTGCAATACTATCTAAAAGACCAGCTACTATAAAAAATATTTATGACATTGAACTTAATATGGATGGAACAAAAACGCCTCTCAAAACACGTAAAGTTCCCGATTTTCAAAAGTATTTCGACATCTTATGGAAGGAGCTAGATACACATGAGGCTTAATAAAAGATCTGAAGGATATATAAACTATATTAAAGGTGTAAAAAGAGAAAAAAGAAATGTATTATTTTATCAACTATTAATTTTAATTGGCTTTATTATAATTTGGGAGATTTTAGCTGATTTAAATGTTATAAATACTTTTCTATTCAGCAAACCAAGTGATATTTACAATTTGTTTATTCAATATGCATCTAGTGGCCAACTATTTAAACACATTGGAGTATCTGTATATGAAACAGTTCTTGGTCTTGTTATAGGAACTGTTTTAGGTATTTTAGTAGCTATTGCTCTTTGGTGGTCAGAAAAATTATCAAAAATATTAGACCCATTTTTGGTAGTTTTAAATGCTCTTCCTAAGACTGCTTTGGCTCCTATAATTATAGTTTGGGTTGGTGCTGGAATAGAAGGAATTGTAGTAACAGCTGTAACTATTTCCGTTGTTGTTACCATACTTTCAGCCTATAATTACTTTATGAATATAGATGAAGAAAAAATTAAGATGTTAAAGAGTTTTGGAGCTAGCAAATCACAAATCCTATTTAAACTTATATTACCCGCAAATACAGGAAATTTAATAAACTTAACTAAGATTAATATTGGTATGGCTTGGGTAGGTGTTATAGTAGGAGAATTTTTAGTATCAAGATATGGAATAGGATACTTGATAGTTTATGGCAGTCAAGTATTTAAGTTAGATTTAGTAATGATGGGTGTATTCGTGTTAGCTGTTTGTGCATGGGCAATGTATGCTATAGTTAACATTATTGAAAAAATATATAATTCTAGATAAATAAAAAATATTATTTAGTAAATTTTAATCATTCTAGTATTTATAGGATAGTTTTCTAGAAATACTAGAATTGTACAATTAAAAAATTATAACTATATAACTTTAATATGTGAAACTGTAGGAATATTTGTGAGAAACATAAAGCAAATTTACCTACAGTTTTTAGTGTATAAAATCAGTAAAATAAGTTAGATATTTACTGATTTTATTACATAAATCCAATAGTACAATTCATCTTTCCATAATATCTGGAGATGTATCATACAATCTTATTTTTTATTGAGTATATTATAAAGTAATAGAACAATTAAAATACTGATTACCCTATTTTGCAACTTACACAATTGTATATAAAAGATAAAAAATAATTATCATCAAATTCATAATTTTAAGGCTTAATGCATATAATTATATGTCGGTTAAAGGCGCATAAAAATAAAAGGAATTCATAAGTTATATGTTGTATAGATATTGTAGTAGATGTAATATGTAAGAAATTTCAGCACTATTTATATTCTGTACAAAAAGATACTTGAAGGGAGATTGAAAAGCTGTAAAAGAGTTTAAAGAAAAATATGAACTTGTGTTATAAATTTTGATTATAAAAAACTGTCTTGATTTTATTAAGACAGTTTTCATATTTTATGATGAAAATTTTATACAAAGTTTAATGAAATAAGATTTAATTATTAAAAAAACAATTTAAAATTTATTTTATCTTTTATATTTTTAGCTATAAAACAAATTTGTTTTTAATACTGTTTTTGAGGTATAAATCTTATATATTAAAGATAAGATTTGGAGGTATTTAGTTTGGAAAGTAAACTTGAAAATAGATGTTCATGGCAAGAGTATTTTATGAGATTATGTGAGACAGTAGCTGAAAGAGGTACTTGTGACAGAGCTTATGTTGGAGCTATAATTGTTAACTCAGAAAACAGAATCGTATCTACTGGATACAATGGTAGTATATCTGGAGATAATCACTGTAGTGAAGTTGGTCATGAGATGAGAGATGGTCATTGTATTAGAACCATTCATGCCGAACAAAATGCCCTTTACTATTGTGCTAAAGAAGGCATATCAGTTAAAGATTGTTCTATTTATGTAACCCATTTTCCTTGTTTAAATTGTACTAAGGCCATAATTCAATCTGGAATTAAACATATCTACTATAAAACTGGATATAGGATGGATGAATATGCCTTGAGATTATTACAATCAAGCAATGTGTTATATACAAAATTGCAATTTTAATACTTACACATATTATTCTATAATTTTACAAAATATTTTATATTAGATAATTAAAGTATAAAAAGAAACAAAATTTTAAATTGTGCATATATTAAATAGAAGTTAAATTTAATCATAAAGGAGATGTATAATTTGAAAGTAGTAGTAATACCAGGGCACACTTTAACTGGGAAAGGTACAGGAGCTGTAGGATATATAAACGAAAGTAAAGAAACAAGAATAATGAATGACTTAATAGTTAAATGGCTTAAATTAGGAGGGGCTACTGTTTATACAGGAAAAGTTGATGCATCAAATAATCATTTAGCTGACCAATGTGCTATAGCAAATAAACAAGAAGCTGATTTAGCTGTTCAGATTCATTTTAATGCAAATGTTACAACTTCAGCCCCAGAAGGTACAGAAACTATATATAAATCTAATAATGGAAAAGCATATGCAGAAAAGGTAAATGCTAAACTAGCTACAGTATTTAAAAATAGAGGTGCAAAATCTGATGTTAGAGATCTTTATTGGCTTAATCACACTAACGCAACAGCTATACTAATAGAAGTATGCTTTGTAGATAGCAAAGCAGATACAGATTACTATGTTAATAATAAAGATAAAGTTGCTAAGTTAATAGCAGAAGGAATATTAAATAAATCTATATCAAATTCTCAAGGGGGAGATAAAGTGTATGAAAATGTAATAGTTTATAAGGGGGATGCTGATAAAGTTGCTGCTCAAATTTTATACTGGCAATTGAAAGATGCTTTAGTAGTAGAAGCATCTAGCTATAAGCAAGGTTTAGGCAAAAAAGTTTATGTTGTAGGTGGAGAAGCTAATAATCTTGTAAAAGGTGATGTAATAATAAATGGTGCTGATAGATATGAAACTGTAAAATTAGCATTAAGACAAGTAGGTAAGTTATAAAATAGATATTATTTTATAAATATATAATAAAAAGATGTATCTACTTATTATGTTTATTCATCAATAGATACATCTTTATTTATTTGTACTTTATAAAGTATTTTCTGTAAAATTAGTTTAGTAAAGTTTTAAATTCACAGAAATACTAAAGCTTATCGTATTAATATTTTTTATCCGAAAAAATATTTTTAATTATAGTTAATATATCAACTATGACATCCATATTTGATTTAACGCTGTCTTTAGTAACAAGAAAGTCTGCTGTAACTTCAGTAACAGCCTCTGTTACATCTTTCATATTCTCGCCTACTTCTCCAAAACTATCTACAACACTAGGAAGATTATTTAAAGTTGTATTTATATTTTGAGTATTTTCATTTAATACATTTCCAACAGTATTTAAAATCTTATGTAATTTAGCAAGTACAATAATTAAATAAATTAAAGCGATACACCCAAGTATAGCTAATAATACATATATTATACTAATATTAATTGTTATTGTGTTATTCATTGTTATTCCTCAGTGACACTTACTGGTTCAACAATGTCTATTACTTTATCTTCCTCGCTAGAATCTTCAACACGTTTTTTATTATCTATATAATTTCTTATCTTTTGCTTTGATTCAATGAAATTTCCTTTTCTGTCTTCTAATTTCTCAGACATCTTACCTTTTACATCCACTGTTTTCATGTTTATTTTATCCGCAATTTGTTGAGATGCATCTTTTATATCTTCTCTTGTTTCTTTTCCTGATTTAGGTGCTAGTAATACTCCTCCAACTGCACCAGTAACAGCTCCTAATACGACACCAGCCGTTGCAATTTTAGCTTGTTTGGCTTTTTCAGCTCTTTGTTTAGCTTTTCTTTTATCTTCTATTTTTTTTGATAAGCTCATATCCAATCGCTCCTTATTATAATATTTCTAAATATTATAATACATTTTTTTCCATAATGATATAGTTTCTAACTAAATTTTTAAAAACTAATAAAAAGTTCTTTCTAGTATTTATATATATAATAAGAATTCTAAACTACATTCCAAAAATTCTATAATATAAGTATCTGAAAACTCTTTAATATAAGTCTCCTACTCTTTCACTGTATATCAAAAATTTTGATGCAGTTTCTAAATACAATTCTTCATTAGCATTTAAACATCTTATTTCTTTTGTGCTAAATATCTCCATATTTTTAACCCTTTTAAATAAATTAATTAAAAAAACAATAAGAGAGGAATTAATCCTCTCTTTTAAATTTAATTAGATTTGGCAGGGCGGCGTATCCTGCATCTCTATTAACTACCCTATAAGCAGCGTATTGGGTGCCTTTTCCAACCTCAAATCTAATAAATAAATATTTACATATATATTTATATTATAACTTATTTGATAATATTTTTCAATGCTTTAGGAAAAATTAATAATATTATGTTAACCATCATATTGTAATACTCTTCCACTACTAATTCTACTTTCTAATTTTGCTTCTTTTATGGCGTATAATGAAGAGACATATAGATATCCCTTTTTTGTATCTAGTTCTGTAGCAACTAATATATAATCATCAAGTTTTTTTACAAATTCTACACTTTTACCAGGTTTTTTAGGATGACTTCCTATATACTCAGGAGATTTTAGCACTGTTTTTATAGTTTCTAGTATATCATTAAAAATGTCTTTACTCAATTGACCTCTATGTTTTTTCTTTATATGTTTTATAACACCAGAAGGATTACTTTTCTTTATAATCTGATAAAATCTCGTCTATTGCATGTAAGCTAATCTATTATTTTTATTATTTCCATATTTTCTAACACACTGTAAAACATATTAGTATCACATTAGTATCATAAATTTTACTACTCAATATCTTTTTTTATTTCTATAACATCATTTGGAGTACAATCAAAAACTAAACATATTTTTTCAATTACAGCTAATGCAACATATTCATTCTTACTTAACTTTGAAAGAGTTCCATTACTTATATTTGCTTTTTCTTTAAATTCCATTTTTTTAATATTTTTATCAAACATCATTCTCCATAAAGGTTTATATGAAATCATTTTATCACCTCTCTTGAGTAAATGATAACATCAATATTTCTATAATGTCAAAACAAACTTCTATTTTATTAGAATTTTGTATTGACATACACTTTAAGACATATTATATTTATAATAAATTAGAAATTATTTCTACTAAATCAGAAATAACTCTAACAATAAAATTAAAGGAGTAATATAGATGTGTTTTAAGACTTATATACTAAAAAGACTTGTAAATAACAAGCAACTAGAAATAACTCGTAGTTTTGACTTAGATAATCTTATTTGTACTGCAACAGAAATATTGAAAGATAATAAGATTGATTTGATAATCATTGATGAAGTAAACAACATTGTTTGGAGAAATGAAAAAAGCACTCCCGCTCATGAGAATGCTTAGTTGTAACTATAGAAGTGTATTGGTAGTACACTTCTATTTTTTTATTATATAATATAATTTAGGTTGTTAAAAAGAACTATTTAAATCAATTTTAAGGTGTATTGAGTAATGTTCTTGACAGTTTTATACCTTAATGTATTTCAAAAAAAATAAGCACTCCTATAAAAAGAGTGCTTTGGTGTATGTTAATGTATATATCTAATACAATTATAACATGTCTTATGTTTTAGTATGATGATTTTCGTTCGTTTTATTGTTACAACTTATACTATAATTTTATTTTTTATTATATCTTTAAGGTGTCAATATATCTTTAATTTTAATAAAACTCAATTAAAATGTTTTAAGGTTGAACGATGAAATTGAATGACCAAGAGCTTCCTCCTCTTACTAATGTCGAGCTTGATTCAAACCCACAATTGTATTGAAGAGAATCTCTACCCACTGGTTTCCAACTAGAAGGTGCATTATATGAAAAAGAATTTGATGTTGGGTCTTTCCTTTGTTGTTGCTTAATTCCTAATCCATTAGAAACAAATCCAGTTTGGTTTATGTACACCTTTCTATTTGTTACACGAATCTGACCATCTGCAATAGACCAGTTTCCAGAAACTTTACTGACAGAAATATATTGGAATGCTCCATCTCCTTTTGATATTGTATATGTAACTGTACCAGATGCTTTTACACCGCCAGTTTTATCCCATCCGTCTTCTGATATACTTGCTTTTCTAAGGGGCTTTATTGTATCAGTATCTAAAAAAACTGTTTTAGAATATGTCTTAGATGTTAAATCTTTAGATTGTTTGACTTCTAATAATTGTGTTGTTGATATAGCATCAACATACATAGATTCTCCTGTTCTTTCATTTTTGATTATACCTTTTTCGTTGGGACTTTTAACATCAGTGATTCCATTTTTAGCCATATCATATAACTTGTTCATATCTGTTACTTGTTTCTCTGAATATGTTACTTTCATAGATGAATTTTCTACTTCACTAGCGTTTACACTTGCTGGTAATAGTATTGTCATTGCAAGTAAAGATAAAATACTTGTTGCAGATTTTTTAAACCTAGAATTCATACTAATCCCTCCTTTTTTATTAATTATACCACATATTCTATCACGATAGAATATAAATATCAAAAAAATTCAGAAAATTCATAATAATGATGTTGGATAACTGTTTTCATGTTATAATACATATAATTATTCAAAGGAGGGCTCAGTATGAGAAAAAAACTTTTTCTAGGTATTTTTATAGTTTTAGTAATCGCTACGATAGTTGTACTTAATATAAAAAATGATAAAAATGTCTTTATTGGAGAATCAGAACATTGGACAGCTAAATTTGTTACTACTGAAGAACAATCAGAATTAGAAATAAAATATAAAGACAGTAAAGATGCAGTTAAGCAAAACTTTAATTATTCATATGAGTTTATAGATGGTGAAGATGCAGTTATAATTTTAAAAGATGCAGTTTTAGAATCAGGTCAAGAAAAAATAATAGAAAGACAAAGACCAGGTCTTTATTCAAATAGGGAATCTAATTATAAAGTAATTATATCTTGGAATAGAAATGAAGAAACTATAAACTTGAAAAAGAAATGATAGCAATATTATTAATTTTAAAAATTGATTATTGAAATCCTTGTAAAAAAGAGTGTTTAGAAAAATAAAACACTCTTTTTTATATAAGTTTTTGAAAATTATGGATGAAATATATCAAAGCTTTATCTTTAAAAATATAAAACTTATAATTTTGTCTTTACAAATTCTCTAGCCTTATCCATTGTTGACCACACATCATCAGCATATATCTGAGTAAACTTTTCTCCTGTGGTCTTACTCATTTCTTTCATCTTATTACAGGTTACTCCACCAATTACATACAGATTTTGCGTTTGGTGTGGCTTATAGTCTTTTATATCTGTAACTAAATAACTTTCTTTTAATCTCTTGTAATATAATCCTAAAAGGTCTGCTGATACTTTATCATCACCACTGTACACTATTGTATGTTTATATCTATTGTAATTATTTTCTTCTGCTGAACTTATATGTTTAGTTATAGCTTCTACTATTGCGGTAGCTAACTTATCAGCTCCTAATTCCAAATATTTATTCGCATCTTCACTATCTACGAAGCATACTTCTATTAACATACTTTTAGCTTTAGTTTTATTTACTACATATAACCCACTTCCATCTTTTACTCCTCTATTTGTAAATCCTAAATCAGAAATTTTTTTACAAACATCTATAGCATCTTGATACTGTTTACCTTTATAAGTATACACTTCGCACCCTTTACCACCACCTGCGTTAAAGTGTATTGATATGAACCAATCCAAATCCTGTCTATTTGCTTGTGCTGTTATTTTAGACAAACATTCTGATTGGGTAGATGCTTTATCTATAGTACAATCGACTACATTATTACCTAATTTTTTTAATTTATCTATTACTTTATATCCTACATTTCTAGTTTCTGTTGACTCATTTATTTTACCTATAGCTCCACTTCCTGGTCCTGTTTTTGTATGTCCACAATTTATACCTATTTTCATTATTTCTCACCATCCTTTAACTGTTTGTAAGTTTGATTTATACCTATTGATATACCCCAACAAATCACACCTTGTAAGACTGCATCAGCATTTAATCCTAGCATCCATACTGAAAAACCTATCCCAAGTATCAATAACACTACTGGAATATACTTGTTATCTAACTGTTTATACTTCTTACAACCTGCCCCTATAACATAAAGAGCAGCAACTAAAATTAGCAACTGCTCTGGTATGAAACTTATTAAATTATCCATTTATTTTCCTCCTAATTAAAATATTCCTCTCTGTATGGCAAATATAAAGAATCCTACAAGTGTTGTAATCATTGTTCCAATTAGCCACTTCAACATACTTGTAAGTGAGTTTAAATTCTCACATAGTGCCTTTAACTCTGCTTTAGACTCTATATTTGCTACTTTTAATTCGTCTATTTCATCATTATGTTTATTTATTGTTACCTCATGTCGTTTCAAATTATCTTTGAAAAGTTCTTCATTCATGTAAGCCTCCTAATTAATTGAAATAAAAAAAGAACCTTATGCCGTAGGTTCTGTTCCTTCTACTACTCCACTTTCTTTAATTATATAATCCTCTACGGCTTTTCTGTATTCTGTGTTAGTTACGTCATCTAACTCAAAAGGTCTGTTTTTTAAAGGGTTCAATCCTTTGTTTAATATCCTCTCTGCTAATATTCTTACTACAACATTATTTATGTTCATTATAACAATCCTCCTACTTTTTCATTTTCTGCAATTAGTAATTGATTTTCTAACTCTTGTATTCTCTTTTCTTCTTCACTCACATATATTGGTATTTCTTTTAAAATAAGTTCTTTTGTTATTGGATTTATAGATTCTATATACTGTTTACTATAGTTTATACTTCCATACTCAACATCTAAGAAATTTAATTCTGTTATACTATCATGTGGTAATACATCACCTATTGCTTCTCCAGTTTGTAAAAGTATTTTACCAGTTTGGTCATAAATAATTCTATTTGCTCTATTCATTTAATCACCTCCTAAGCAAATTTTATAGCATGCCAGTTATATGGAGAACTTGAAAGACTATAAGGCACAGGAACCCTAATACCATTATTGTTCATATAAACATTGTTTTTGCCTAGTGCAAATAACTCTCCAATTATACTAAAAGTTGTTTGACCATATGTTTTATTAAATATAATATTGACCACAAAACCACTATTATTAGAAATTGAAGGTGTATTTCTAACTACAAAAACAAAATATTTGAAAATTTTATCAGAATTCGGTTGATAATCTAGTTCAGCAAAAAATAAATCAGGGATAAATCCAATCCCATTAAAATCAAACCAGTAATCTGGACGAACTATTTTATCTGAGTGAGAACTATTAGGGTCATATAAACAAGCATGTAAAAGAGTATTTTCCCTCTGATAAACAGTTCCACTCGCATATTTATATTTAGAGTTTAATTGATTTATAGTATTATTAGCCTGTGTTAATTTACTTGTTAAATCCTCAATACTAGCATCCCCGCTATCAAAACTCGTTTTAATTTTCTCTGATAACTCAACAAGTGTATTATTTAAACTTGCTTCTATATTCTTTAATGCTAAAGTATTTACAATACTTGTTTTACCACTTTTGAATGTATCTTTAATTTCTATCCATTTGCCTGTAACTTCCTCAGTTGTAGAACCACTTGGAAGAGGTGCAATTCCTTTACTTATACTCAATACCTTTTCTACTGTAGCATTAGCACTATCTGTAACAACTATTTTAAGTGTGTGTAGTGCATTATCTTCTAATGTATAGTTAATTGTTTTCTCTGTTGCTAAATCTGTTGTTATAGTTTCTTTTAATACATCATCTATAAAATATTCTATCTTAGTCAATAATGTAGGGTCTGTGTGGTCTGCTTTAAACTTAGCAGTAGTAGAATTATAAGATGATATAGTTAAAAAAGGTAATGCTTGGAGTAATGTTATCTTAGCGTAACCATCTGCTCTTGTAGTATTTCCTCCAGCTGTCATGACCACATTTTCTAACCAATATTCTGAGGTTGGTATATAACCAGGTGGCTTATAGCTATCTTTAGTTAACACATAACCACTTCCACCTCCTGCTCCACCAACTCCTATTATAGCAGAGCCACCAAACCAGCCACCTCCACCTCCGCTTCCATCTCCTGTTATAACGGAACAACCTTTTCCAAAACTTCCATTTTCTGTACTTACACGACCGATACCACCTTGGTATTGTGTACCACCAGGGCGATGTGTAGAATTTGCGCTATATCCATTACCTCCTTCTAATCCACCTCCTGCACCACCAGTATGAGGATAATATGCACCACCACCTCCACCAGCAACAATTATACGAGAAAGCAAGCTTTGAGAATTATCCCAAGCATCTCCAACAGTTCTTATATCAGTGGCACCACCACCGTACATAGAATAATAAGTACCCATAACCTGTTGATTTAAATAACCTTTACCTCCACCATTAAAACCTTTTTTAGTGTTATTACTAGTAGATGAAGAAGCAAAACCAGTTTCCCCAACATAAACATACAATGTAGTTAGTTTATTTAATGTAAGTTCACCTTTAGAATATCCGCCTCTAGCATTAGTATCCCAAGAAGAATTATTAATACCGCCAGAAGCACCATAACACTCCATTTTATATTTGCCAGGTTTTAATATTACACTTTGTGGTGAACCTGTATAATTAAAATTCCATACTGTCTGCACCTTATCACTCTCCTTTCTTAAATAGGTAACATATCATTTTGTATAGATATATTAACCTCATTAAATCTTTCTATCTTTGCAACAACCTCATCAATCGCATTTTGAACATTTGTAGCAGTAAGACTACTTATTGCATTGTTATAACTTGTTTTCTCTGCTGTTGTTTCTATACTATCTACACTAGTTTTTACCTCATTAATTGCGCTAACTATATTGGTTTTATCTGTTGTATCAAGTTGTGTTGTATCTCCTATTTTATTGTTAATCTCTGTCTTAGTAGTTTCTATTTTCTTATTTGTTGTTGTATTATTTTCAGTTATCTTTTTATCTAAATTCGTATTAACTTCGTCTATTTTAGTACCTAAGTCTTGTATGTCTTTTAAGGTTGCAAATATAATTGTAGGGTCTATTTTTAACTCTATATTATCTGAATTAGACACAACAAAGATAGTTTTTACTTTCATATCAATGATTGCTCCATCTGCTTCTAGTGTCGGTTTATATGCTGACCTATACTTAGAAATAGCGAGTAAATTACCTTCTGTATCTAAATACCCTATCTCTCTAATTATAAAACCACCAGCACTTGCAGGAATAAGACTCTCTAAAATCAGACAATTTGACATAGTTTTATCAGTTGTGACATTCCCTACTTTACCTTCCCAAACTACCTTTTTTAATACTGTTTGTTCCTCTGTAGGATTATACTCATTTCCTCCGCCATCTCCAAGTTGAATCTTGACAAAATCAACTTTTTCTCCTACTAAACTTGCATTTGCTATTTTAGCCTTACCTATGTTTGTTAATATCGTGTAATAACTTTTATCTGTAGCCAAACTACCACCTCCTATCTAATAAATTGTAATCTCTTGGTATCCAAATCCATTGCCACTAAGTATATTAATCTCTCCTTGTGTTTCAATATCACTAGGTGACCAAGGGTAAATTGTAATCTCATGTCCTGTAATAGTGGTTGCACCAAAATACATACCATTATCTTTACTAACTAAAACTCTAGTGTAATCTAAAGTTAGGTTGCAAGGTTTAATGTTACTTACAAATGAATGAACCTCATTAAACCAATCTTGATTTCTTGCATCACTCTCTAAATGTATATTATAAGTAGCATTATTTATAGTTAATTCATAGTTTCCTTCTCCAACTATACTATCTAGCCAGTTTCTTAAAAATCGTTCTGAATAAGGTAGTTTACTTATATATCTACTAAAAATCCTAAACCTTCTATCCTCTAGGCTCTCATTTGATTTAGGAACTATAGACATTATTTTTTCCCATCTTTTTATACCACTTATGGTCAAATCCTCTAAAAACTGGTCATCTAAGACATCATCTAATTTATCATGTAGTATCTTTATTTCTTTGTTATCTGCATTAAATGCTTTTATATATTCTTCTTTATCTTGCAGAATTTGTGGTAAGTAACTTATTAGATTTACCTCTTTATCCAACTACATCACCTCTTACTACTATTGAATCTTTATCAACACTAAAATTTGATGCAACATCATTTATCATAGTATTTCCAATGTCTAATACTCCATCAATGCTAAGCAATCTAGTTTCTATCTGAGATATACGAACTATTAAGTTTTCTTCACCTTCCCAACTCATATTGAGTTCATTAAAATAGTTGTCGATGACTTCCTCTGCTATAGTCTTTATATTCTCCCAAGTATAGCCACTCTTATATGTTATATCTGCTGATATGTTTATAGTTGTACTCACGACTCCTTCAACTGTTACTTGATGCCCAATTGGTGCTAATCCAATGCCTTGTCCTTGATGTCCAATTGGGTCAATTTCTTCTTGTACTAGATTAACCAAATCAGTGCTTGGTACTTTGAAATTAGAGTTAATTATTACTAACTTAACAGTTCCTCCGCCATTCCAAACAGGATAAACTTTAACTCCTCCAACATCAGGTAGTTTATTAACTTCATCCCTATAATTTTGTATATTACCACCAAAACTTTGCGAGTTTAAACTATCATAGTATCTTTGTCTTAAACTGTCCTCAGATTCTTCATCTTCTCCATTTATCAATATTTCTGTCAGTTCTGCTGTTTCTAATTTATCTATATATTCGATAGGTATTAATTGTCCCAACTCAAATACAGGTCCAGCAGTTTCACATTTCATTTTATATATTCCTTCGCTAATTCTCTCTGTTGCAATATAATTGCATTCTCCTAGATTAAAACGTGAATCTAATGGAATGTCTATATTAAAGACTCCTTTTGCAATTGTATTAGTAGCTTCAAGTGGTGTAATTCCTCTTTCTTTACATCTTTTCTCTAAATAATAGTAACTGGCAGTATCAACAAAAGTTTGGTCTAGTAATTCATCCATTGCAATATACGTTTCTGTAAGTTCTATAGCAACAGGAGCAAGAGCATTATATATTATAGAACCTTCTCTTTTATCAAAGGTATCTGGTACACTATCTAACATTCTTTTAATTATATTTTCAAATGTCATTAACTCAAACACTAAATACTCACCACCTTCTCTGCTTTGATATTTCCATATTTAGTATGGACCATAAATTTACACTGGACCTTTCCTTTTTGATTTTCAAACTCAAAATTATCTACATTTTCAATCCTATCATCCTGCATTAATGCTTCTTTGATTCTTCTCTCTAGCTCGGGTATTACATATGAAATAGGCTCTCCAATTAAATCGTTTAATTCAACTCCATAATTTCTAGAATAAATAAGGTGCTCATACCTTTCAATATTTAAAATTAAAAAGATGGTCTGTTTTAATGCTTCTACATCATCACAAATACCATCTATCTTAGATTTTTCTATATTTAATTTAAAAGTCTTACTTGGTTCTTGCCTTACATCAAAGTTTATAATTGATACATCTTCTATATCATAGTCAATGTTATCTGTTGGTAACACTTTATCACATCCTATCTAAAATTAAATACTGTTGTCCTCCTTGCATACGAATTAAAACTAATTTATCTCCTATCTTTTTATCTGTACATCTTTTAAATGTATCTGTTTGTATTAAAAAAAATTCACCGATAGATAGTTTCTGTTCTATCTTAACTTTTAGAGGATTAATGCTTTCTATTGTTCCAAATACAACCCTAATTGGATTACTTGTTTCTACTGCATCCATTGCAGCTTTCTTGATTATTTGTAATAAATCTTGACTCATATTATCACCTCGCTTAAAAGAATCTTCTAGCTCTTGCAAAATCATGATTCTTATTTTGTCTACCACTTAAACTACTTATTTTGACTACATCACCAGTCTTTGGCGAATGTATGAACTGGTCATTTCCTATACATAGTCCAACATGATGTACATTTCCTTTACCTTGATTATATGCAAAGAATACTAAATCCCCAGCTTTTACATCATTTATGTTGCATAATAGTTTTGCTCTACTATCTTTTGATTGGTCTGCTGAAACTCTAGGTAGATTTATTCCTGCACCTCTTTTAAATGCCCATACCATAAGACCACTACAGTCAAAACTTTTTGGACCATTGCCACCTCGAGCATATGATTTACCAAGTTGATTTTTTGCTTCTTGAATAACTTTATTTACTTTACTATTATTATTTGTAGATGTATTAGCATTGTTATTATTTTGAACTTTATAAGTTGTATCTTTTAAATTCTTTTCTGCTTCTTCATTACTTCCAACTCCTGTACCTGAATTATTAGGACTATAGGTACTTCCTGTTATTTGTTTATAGAACTTGCTTACCCCTGGTACCCAATCTTTATTAAGAGGGCTATCATAAAGAGGTGCATATTTGTCTCTAATACGTTCTAATGTTTTTCTTCCTGTATGAATATAGTTTCTTGATAAATTGCTAATACCTCTTTTTATCCCTTCATCTACAGAACTAAAAGACATACCTTTCATACCAAAGAAATTATTTTTATTTTTACAAAGTGAGGAACTACCATTACCAGTTTCATGTATAGAAATAGCAGCCATTAAAGCTGCATTTACTTTGTAAGCATTAGAATATTTAACAAATATATTTCCTGTATTTGATAATTTTCCTTTAAATACTTTATTCAATTTATTTATCATGTCATTATCTTCTTTACTTGTAGTACTTTGTGCAGGACCATTTTTCTTTTCATCTTTATTATTTGTGTTTCCACTTGAATAGGAACTTGAAGAATAAGAAGCAAATTCGTCTCCATCAACTAAAGTTAGGTCCATGAAATGTGAATTGTTTTCAAAATTATGCTTTACTTTCTCAACTAGCATATAATTTTGAACTTCTATATCTCCTAAATCTAAAAAAACAGGTACTAAACAACCTGCTCTTACTCTAATGTCTCCTAATACATTTTTTAAACTTAATGACTTAGTTTTCTTATTATATAATTTTAAAAGTATATCACATTTTTGTTTTATTTCTGCTTCACTCATGTTCTTGTCTACTGTATCAAACATTTGAAGTATTCCCCAACTTCTCATATGCGTAGAATCTTGTGCAATATACACATCTCTTTTTCCTGTCTCCTCGTTATCTCTTACTAGTTTTATTTTTGTATAAGTATCACTGTCTATACTTGAGTTATAGTCAAAATCTTCTATTACATCATTATTCATAACAGTATCTAATTTCATTGATGCAACATTCTTTAATGTTATTCTTCCAAAATCATCATACAAAACATACATTTCCTTTTTCTCTCTTAGAGTATCATCTAGTGCTGTTAGTATCATATCAAAGAGTGTTTTATTTTCTTCAACTCTCGATATTTTATATTTTGTATCTTCTATGACATTGTATTTTAATTTAAAATCTTTAGCTAACATCTTTACAAGTTCACTTGCAGTATTGTTCTCAAGAACATAAGTATCTTTATTTTTAAAAAATCTTAATTGGTCATAGGCAACTATCTTGATATGATTTTCTTTATCTCTTTTCTTCTGAAATATATATCCATAAAATATGCCTACACCCTTGTAATATAATCTTACTGAGTTACCTTCGCAAAACTCTAATATCCTATCCATAACTATTGTAAATTCTAATTTACTTGGTATACCTCGTCTTTCAATTTCCCATGTAATACCATCTAAAACTACAGGCTCATAGAAATCTTCTAAGTGAGCTATTACTAGTCTTACATCCCTATCATTTGCAAGAATTAATTCATCAGACAAGCCTCAACACCTGCCCTTTGTAAATTGTGTATTTAGGTACTTTTTTACCCTTGTTAGCCTTATCCATCATAGTTTTATTTAATTCATATACTTTTTTATATAAAGAACCATTACCAAGTTGTTTTTGACAGATTGACCAAAGACTATCGCCTGCTTTAACTGTATAAGTCTTACCACTTGGGGCATTAACAGAATCGACCCTTTTAGGTTCTATTTTTACATTAGGTCTACCAGTCTCATTAGTAGTTTTGGGTGTGGCAGGAACTAACTTTTTAGTTGAGTAATCTCTATATTGTTTTAATTTTATTGCAACTTTTGTATCTGAGCCATTGTCGGCGTCTTCTAAGATTGTATATTCTTCAAGGGATACTTTTCTATTTGTATTAAATAGTACTTTATTGCCTAACTCACGAGATACAATAAATTGAAATGGCTTACAATCTGTTTTTAATAGTTCTAGTTTACTTAAAAAGAATTGAACATCTTTAAATTGGCCACGATAAAATGGTAGTTTATTATGTGTAAATTCTGCTTCAAATGAAAACTCTGATAAACCAGGAGTCTTTAATATGTTTACTTCACCATCATTTATAAGGTCTACAGTTTTATTTTTGTTTGTTATCTTTACTTCTAATTTGCCAGGTGTGATTGGTAATTGCACTCCATCTAAATAAAAATCATAAGCCATTTATATCACCTCCTAAACTATTCCCTCAGCAGATACAACCATAGCGTCATTCAGTTTCTCAGTTAAGACATTAACTATTCCATCTAAGTCAGTATCTTTACTTATGTTGTTTGTATTGTTCATGTCAATTTTAATGTTGACTCCTGTAAAACGATTGATAGTCTCTTGTTCTGCAATGTCTCTAAGATATTTAAGGTCTTCTTGACTTTTGTCCATTGTTTTTGCCATTTTGGCTGTGTTTCCTGCGGTATCTTTTGCACTTTTCCCTAAATCACTTGAACCTATGCCATTATCTAACCCATACTTATTTTTATCCCATAAGTCTTTTAATCCTAGCTTGTCTTTTGCATCTTCTAGCATCTTGTTAATGTCAAAGGTATCTTTTAATTTATTAGATATAGCATTTTGCCATTTAGTCCCAAGTGCATTTCCTTTTTGAAATTCCGCTCCAATATCTTTGTATCCCATTCTCTCTAGCGTCACTTTTTCTGGTGCATTTCCTACCCATTTGTTTAAACTGTCAATCTGTTGTTTAATGTAACTATTATCTGCTTTAACTGGTGTAAATGTTGCTTCTGTAACTTTCCCGATGTCCACTCCAGGAATTTTGTTTAGTAAATCAACAAGCTTATTTACTCCTCTGATTGCTATATTTGCCCCGTCTATAAAGGCTTTTCCAAGTGCATTTCCTGCACTATTTACAGAATCATTTAGAGATGCCATTTTTTCTATTATGAATATTACACCTTTTGCAATTGCTTGTTTCATAAAATATATACACTGATTCCAACCATTCGCAATAGCTTCATTTACAAATATACAACCATTGAGAAGCCCAATCATTATATTTTGTATTGTTGCAACTGCTGCAAATACTGCACCTACAATTGCTCCTAGTACAGTCAGACTTGTTCCTGCGAATTTATTTACTGCTGCTACTGCAACAAAAACTACTACTACAAATGCTATAATACCTGCTATTATCCAAAAAATTGGACAAGATAATAATGCTGCATTAAATCCCCATTGTGCTGCTGTTGCTTGTGCTGTTACCAAAGCTTCCATAGTTTGTGCAGATATTTTTCCAAATATCGCAAATTCTTGTGCTGCTAAAGCTGCACAAGCTTTATACGCAGCTACTGCATACAATGAATTTACAAAAGATGCTACTGTAGTGGCAATTGTACTTGCAAGTAATACTCCTTTATATATCGCAATTGCTGCCACCACTCCATAAATAATTGGCTTTATTATGCCCCAATTCTGAGCAAAGACATTAGCAACATTTAGTGCAGCATTAGTAATCCATCCCAATCCTTGTATTATCAGTACAGTTCCTGTTGTAATTCCTTGTACAAAACCTGAGAAAAAATCACTATTTAAAATATTTTTTATAATATTCAGCGTATCATAAAGATTTGAAGATATTGCAATCATAACGTTCCGCATAGATACAACAATCTCACTAAACCTAACGCTTTGCAAAGCTCCACTTATCTTTCCTAATGTCTCAGAGAAAATCATATAGGCATCATTTTTCATCATTGTAAGAGCTTGAGAAAAAGTTATTGGCATGCTTGCGAATTTCTTTTCTATTTCAGCACTTGCTTTAAATAGTGCATTTCTCACTACATCTGCCGTTATAGCTCCTGTCCGAGATAAATCTTTTAGTGCTTCTTTACCCTTACCCATAGATTCAGCTATTTTAGTAGCTAGAAGTGGAGCATTTTCCATAATAGACCTAAATTCGTCACCTTGAAGCTTTCCTGCCGCCATCGCTTGTGTAAGTTGATACATTGCTGCACTCGCTTCTGATGCTGACGTTCCTCCTATTACAAATGATTTATTCATTAATTCTGCAAATTTTACAACTTCTGCACTACTTCCAAAAGCTTCTCCTGCTAATATTCCCAATTTACTGACTTGTGCTGCTGTATCTGCATAACTAGCTCTTGCACTTTGAGCAGATAAATAAATCATTTTATTAAGTTGTTCTGTTGTCTGTAACCCATCATTCATTAAAGCCAATCTTGCTTTTGTACTTGCAATTGTATCTGCCGCTTTTGTAATACTTTCTATTCCTTTTATTCCAATATATACTCCCGCTATACTTCTAAGTTTAGCAACTAATACGGAGCTTGCTTCACTTCCTTGCTTTATCTTATTATTAAAGTTTTCCTGTTCATTTGTATTTCTTCCAATTTTCTGTTCTATCCTAGTTAATATGTTTTCAATATTGTTTAAACTTTGTTGAGATGCTTGTATACCACCAGCATTGAGTGGATTATTCAATCTCCCTTGTAGCCTTTCAAGACTATTAATCGTTGTGTTAATAGAAGTAGTCATATTGCGAAATGCAGGTGTCATTCCGTCGAAAATTCGGATTGATGTTTGTATTGTAGCCATATTGTTACTCTCCTTTCTTTTTAAGCATAATAAAAGCACCTACTTTTTAGTATGTGCTTCATAATTTAAAACTTATCTTTTATTATTTATGCCCAAAACTGCTTACCACAGCTCAAGCATGTAACTCTAACTTTCTTTGCACCTAAGTTGCCTGCCATTAAACCAAGTCCTCCTACAACAGTTGCTCCAGCTACAGCTTTTCCTATACCAAACCCCTTTTTATGAGCAGATAATGAAACAGAACCACATTTGGGGCAACGTGCTACATTATCATTCTCAAATTCATTAAATTTTTTATAGTTATCTTCCCTTAATTCGTCTTTTTCTTCTTCAATATTTATTTTTTCACTTAACTCTTTTAATTCTTTAAAAGCTGGATATATAATATTTTTACACTCTTTTATGTCTAGCTCTAGTAGCCTCATTACAACATCAATCGCTAAAATTTTATCTCCTTTAGTTTCTTTATAAATATTAGTCAGATTTAATTCTTTTCCATGAATATTTATAAAGAAATCATCATTGTTAACTGTATTTACTAATACAGGTGTTCCACAGTTTGAACAAAATTTTCCTGCACCAGTTATCTCATAACCACAGTTTGAACAAAACATAACAAATCCCCCTAGTACAATAATTTTATAAGATTATTATACTATATCAGTAAAATTTTTACATTATAATCACATCCTTTCAATAAAAAAACACCTACTATTCAAGTAAGTGTTTTTAGTATTTTGATTTTAAATCCACATAGTTAATATAAAATTAATACAAAGCATCGCCGATTATCTTGATGTAGATATCTTTACATACCACATAGTTAATATAAAATGAAGATGCAAAGAAAAAACTTGGGCTTGATGATTTAATTTACATACCACTTAGTTAATATAAAATCTGTGTCTTTTGCACCTTTTGCTGCATCATTTAAACTTACATACCACATAGTTAATATAAAACGAAACAAATGCTCAGTTTGAAAAAATGCCTTACACTTTCTTTACATACCACATAGTTAATATAAAACATTTACTATTGCTTTACTGTTTATCTCAAAAGAGCTCTTTACATACCACATAGTTAATATAAAACACTAAAGATGGATTTGATAATATTATCTTAAGAAACCTTTACATACCACATAGTTAATATAAAATCTTTATAGTAGTAGCTTTTATTCCTTTATCTTTCAACTTTACATGCCACTTAGTTAATATAAAATTTGGAAATGTAAGCCAAACTGCACATCATTTAATAAGCTTTACATACCACTTAGTTAATATAAAACGGTATAAAATCGGCTGGAAAAGACATTAATATATGTATTTACATACCACTTAGTTAATATAATCTTCTATTTCCATTATACCATTTTTTAACATATAAAGCACTTGAAACAACATAATATCCAAGTGCTTTATCTATATTATTTATTCTCTTTCTTTTCTTTTTTCCTACCTTCTTCTTTCACTAAATTTACAAATCTATAAAATCTTTCTGGATTTTCATTTTTCATCTTTTCAAAGATACTTCCAAGTTCTTTAATAAGTTCTATCCTATCCATATCAAGTAAATTCTCATACATTGTATTAATCCCCCTCAAAACTAAACTAAAATATATTATTTAATACAATAGAATTTACTCAATTTTATATACAACATGGAAATTCTTTTTCTCACCTGCAATTTTAACAGGTCTATTATTCTCCTCTATCCAATTTCTTATTTTATCTATTACACTTTGTGAATACTTTGTTGTAGTTCCATTCCAATTATCCTTATTTGCTAATACTATGAGTTTTTCTTCTTCTTTAATATCTAATTTCTTAATAATCTCACAAACTGCCACAAAAGCAGGTTTATTTGTTTTAGAATACATATTTAATTTAATTGCAATTTGTTTTGTATCAAAGAAATGCTCTTTTTCTTCAATCTCCAAAGGTAACTCTATTCCTGCTTTTTTATAGATAGTCTTTGCTGTAAGTAACTTTGCTTTTTCATCTATTCCAGCACCGTTTAGAAAAGGTGTTAGTATTTCTATAGTCTTGTTAACTGTATCTAAGCTTTCTATTTCATTTGCCTTGTCTCGTAGTTCTTGAGGGTTGGCATTGTTAGTTATGTATGCACCTGTTTGTCTAATAGTTGGAAGAACATCATCAAATATCCAGCTTTCAAATTTTTCTGCACTTTGTAATTCACTATTGCTAACGAGTCTATACATATCACCTTCTGGAATGATGTTTACCTCTAAAGTTTTAATTTTACTTTGTGGGTGAGGTATGTGGTGTTTCACCACCCACTTGCAATGTTGTTTAATTGCATTAGTAGTATCTTTATATCCAAGAGATTTAGCAATATCTGTCGCAACAAAATATAACTTTCTATCAATCTCAACTGTTCTTATTTCTCCAAAATCTTCATTTTTAAATATTTGTAAATCATTCATCATACATACTCCTCCTAAATTTAATTTGAAAGAAGTTTCTCTATATGATAAAATATTTCATATAGAAGTGCTAACTTCTTTGTTGGAAATAGAGCATTCAATCTTTGGTCGGGGAGAATGCTCTATTTTGTTATTTCTCTAAAAGTAAATGGATTCCCTGTCTTATAGCCTCTGCTTTTGTAAGGTTATTTTTTTTACAGTATTCATCTAATTTTTCATTAGTTTCATCATCTACTCTAACCTTAATATCATTAGTTTTAGGGCTTCCTACAACAGGTCTTCCTATTTTTTTAGGACTCATGTTATCACCTCACTTTTGAGTTCCATAATTAAATTATATAGTTTTGGAACTCAAAAGTCAATAACTTATCCCAATTTTTTCTAATTATTTTACTCAACCGACCAATTTGAGCAAAACAAAAGCACCTACATATTTGTAAGTGCTTTCTATGTTTATTTAGTTTTTATCTACATTGTTAATATAAAACTGTTGCAGAAAAATATTCCTGTATGAAATACATTTATATTTACATTCCATATAGTTAATCTAAAACTTGGATTGCCTTCTTCATCATATCCAGATACTAAATTATTTACATTCCATATAGTTAATCTAAAACCTGTCTTTTTAGCCATTGAATCAAAATCTGTTTGTCAATTTACATTCCATATAGTTAATCTAAAACTTAAAAACGTACTTATATTATAATGTCGTGTATAAGGATTTACATTCCATATAGTTAATCTAAAACGGAATAGATTCTTTCAGAGAAAGAAGCTTGTATACTTTATTTACATTCCATATAGTTAATCTAAAACTCTTTTAAGACTATAATATAATTAAAGATAAACAAAATTTACATTCCATATAGTTAATCTAAAACTTTTAACTCTTTTATAAGTTCTTGCATTATTGTGTTATTGTGTTATTTACATTCCATATAGTTAATCTAAAACGGAAATTTATTCTTTATGTTTTGCATAGATTCCCAAAGATTTACATTCCATATAGTTAATCTAAAACTCTCCATTATACCTTTGAAACGAAATAGGTATTTTTAAATTTACATTCCATATAGTTAATCTAAAACAAGATTTAATTGGAGTTCCTTCTGGTGATGTTTTTGTATTTACATTCCATATAGTTAATCTAAAACGGTTTTGAAATTGATTGTATTGTAGTAGTAGCAACTGATTTACATTCCATATAGTTAATCTAAAACCCCAAAATAAACTTAGTATTTCCAATATCTACACATACACACCTCTCTCAAATTTGCAGTGAACCGTGAGTAATGCAATTGATAACATTTATCACACACCCTCAATGCCTTGTATTGCAATTGTTAAACTTCAATTTATCGCAAATATTGCTCACTGCAAAATCTCTACATTTTTATTATATCATAAAAATATTATTTTTGAATATCTGTACCAATTTGTGGTATAATAAAAGCAATGAAATAATTTACTCCTACAAAGAGTGATTATTTTCAGTTGTTAAGTGAAAATATTATTTTTTTAAATCACCCTTATTGGCGTCTGGGTGATTTTTTATTTTGTCATAAATATAAGCTGATATAACACCAGCTAGTATGCTTAATAAAAAACCTATCATATAATTTCACCTCCTTCCTTATTTGGAATTTGGCGTTTAATATGAAAATAATCACCCTTCGCACTTTCGATTATTATCCTTGCTACAATCATTATAACATATAATTCTTACATATTTTACCAATTTTTTTATATAAACAATGAAATTCAAGTAAATAAATACCTACTTATTTATGTATATTTTATAAATTAATTGCTTTATAATCAAGTTTTCATTTTTTTAATAAAAATTTTTATTTTTTATTTTATATAAACAATATTTTTTCTAATTTGTGGTATAATAAAAGCAAGAAGAACTACAATCTATTTGACAGTAGAGTGAAGTTCATAATTTAAACAATTAGTAATTATTTAAATTTGTGGAACTTGATTTTAAAATCAAATTCCCAGCCACTTTTACTCTTGCCACGAGTTGAGTGGCTTTTTACTTTTAGAAATACTTTACAAATTAAGCAAAATATTAAACTAGCAATAACGCCAGCTATTACATTAAGTAAAAAGTTATTCATACTTCCCACCTCCTTTCATTAGGAAGTAGGTTTTATCCCAGTATGAACTCCACTCTATAAATTGTAGATTACATCTTCTTGCTAAAAATATTATAACATATAATTATTACATATTTTACCTATTCTATATTTATTTTTTTATTTTGCTATCTTCTTCGTCCCCTCTTTCTCTCTCTTTCAGCTTCTTTCATTGCTTCCTCTTCATCTTCTATCTTTATAAGTATTGAGGCGGCTGCTAACGCTCTCTCATTAACTTCTAAATTCATATATTCACTTGGCTTCCACTTTAATTTTTGAATACAATAATGAGTGATGCTAGCATCAAAATCGCCACCTCTGATTAGTTTTTTGCTTCTTCTACTTTATCCTCAAAAGATGTATCAAATCCATTGACTTCATTCACTTTTACTGTATAATTGACATACTCACCTGCTGTAAGCATTGTCTTTAATAACTGAGCTTCTCCCATTACTCCATAACTATTTTGGAGTTCGGCATCCTTTAAATCTGGAAATACTGTAGATGCTACACATAATTCAGCTACATAACTATTGTAGTCAATTTCACTTGTATATTGTCCAGTATGCTTACCATTGTTACCAATCACTTTTACTCTTTTAGTACACTTTCTTCTTAGTGCTTCGTCTTCTTCAGATGATAAAACTTTTAATTCCCATTCAACTGGTTTCCCTTCTTTATCTAAAAATCTGTTACTCGCTACATATTTTACATTATCAACCTTTATTGCATTTTGACTTAAAAAAGCACTTAAATTACTCATATTATTCTAATCTCCTTTTATTTTAATTTTTCATATAAAAAATACACATTTATAACTTATAAATGTGTATTTTACTCCATACCTATATTTTTTATTACTTCTTCCAATGGAATTTTTTTAGTAACTAATTGATTATAAAGAAATAGATACTTAACATTCAAATTTTCTGCACATTGTTTTAAAGTAATCATTTCACCTTTATAATTAACTCTAATACTATTTCTTTTATTATTTCGTTGAACTTCCCAAGTAACCCATCTACAATTTGATGGTTCGTAATTTCCATTCACATTAATTCTATCTATTGTTAAACCTTTTCTATATCCATTTTCTATAGACCAGTTATAAAAATTTATAAAATCCTCTAGCCATTCATTGCATACTTCTATGCCTCTACCTCCATAATAATTATAATCTTTATTACTCTTATTTGTGCACCTTTTAATCATACGGTGATAAACTCTATATAAGCTATCATTAGATTTATTATGCGTTGTAGAGCGCTCTAGTAATATTTCCTTTCTTATACAGCCACAACTTTGTGCTTTTCCTTGTTCTAATGCACTTGTACTAGTTATTGTTCTATTTCCACATTCACATTGACATAACCATAAATTGTGACTATATTTATCTTTCCCAGACATTTTCAATACTGTAAGCTTCCCAAAAGTTTTCCCAGTTATATCTTTAAATCTCTTATTTTGTCCTTTCCAGTTTGGAGAACAACCACAATGTGGAGGCTTCTCATTTTTAATTGATTGCTTTAAATTATTTTCTACTCTCTCAACTTTATTCCCACACTCACATTGACATAGCCAGACTTTTTTACTATGTTTATTTCTCCCTAAATATTTAATTAAAGTAAGTTTGCCTAATTTAATTCCACTTTCAAATTCCATGAAATACCTCCAAATAATTTATACTTACATCATAATATTTTTCAAGTATAATTCAATTTTATAACATTCCATTAAGTAATGCAAAGGATTCAACTAATTCCCAATCCTCAAAAGTGAAATCCATATCTTCATCTAAATACTCACCATCAGCATCAAATTTAGTAATTATTCCACTGTCCATATTACAATCTTTAAGTACTACTGTCTGTCTTCCTACAGCAGATGTAGGGTCTTCATTTGTAACTTGTATGTCAAAATAAATATCCTCACCAGTTTCTTTATATCTGTAAAGTAATTCTCTAAAAATAGAAGTATTATAATGAAATGTTGCACTTCCAGTATTTGTACTCCCAGTTGTTTTATTTCCCTTTGTTGTTCTTCCTAGAATTGGAACTTCACTTTTATTTTTTTCCATTTTAGCCTCTAAATCTATAGCTTGCATAAAATTATATCTTTTACCTTCTATAGTTATAAAACATTCAGCTTTCTTTGCACTAACTGTATCTTTAGCATTTATTGTTTGAGCCATATTATCACTCTCCTCTCTAATTAACTGAAACAGTCATATAAAGCTTACTCATAGCATTTATTACCTTAACAGCATCAGATACTATGACAGTTTTCTTATCATTTCCAAGCTCTACACTAACATCATCAGTTTTAAAATCTTCTATTGCCCTTATATTCTCTAATTCTTTATGGTGTTTAACAACATCATTCCAGAAACTTATTCTTCCTGCCTTATCATTCGGAACTTTACCTAAATACTTTTCATTAAATAAAGTTGCAATATCATTAGCAATTTGGTCAAGTACTCTAACACTTTGGTTACTTGAAAAATCGTCATTTTTATCATCTGTAAATGATACAAAAGTATTTATATCCTCTAACACATGAACTTCATCTCCCACCTTGTGGAATATAAATTTACCAGTTTTTAAAGCTTCTTCAAGTTGTATTTGTGTATAATTAACATCAACATCAAACTCACCATCATACTTTTTATTAGTATTAGATTTATTTATATCGCATCCTGCTATAGCTCCAGTAGCCCAATAAATCAAGCTAGATTCAACTAAATCTTTATCTTTAATCTTATTTTCTATAGACACTACACCTTCATAATCTGCATCACTTTTCTTATATAGTACTGTTTGAAACTTAGCTCCTACCTTATCTCTCATTCTCTTTGTAAATTCTACAAATAAACTTTTAATTTCTGTTGTTGTAGCCAAACACCCTAGTGCATTAAATGAATAACTTTCTATTTTATCCAAGAAAGCTTGGTACTCTGCTCCTGTCACAGCTTCGCCATTGGTTCCACCAGTAAATACAAGTCCTGCACTTGCTTCTAGTGTTGCATCCTTCTTCCAAGTGATATAGTCATTGTCTTGTAAGTCTGTAATAACCTTTGCTATTTGAGTATCTACCTTCTTATTATCTAAAAGTATTACAACATCAAACTTAGCATTATCATCTATATTTGTTGTAACTGTTACTTTTAAGTCATTTCCTCTTATACCACTATATTTTGCTGTGGCTATAGTACAACTGGCTTTAACGCCTTTATTTAATTTATAAAAATATCCCAACCTTATATTTTTGAATAAATCTCTCAAACCTTTCAGCTTCTCATGAGTATAATCATATCCAAAATACTTCACTGAATACTTCTCAAAATCATCACTGGTTACTTGGAATGCTTCTTCATCTATGCCCCAATCTAACTCTAAAGGCATTGCAACAATACCTCTATCTGATAATGAACTGGTTGCCCTCTTAGCTGAGATAAAATTTATATATGCACCAGGAAGTATTTTATTTTGCGTTACGAATGTTCCTCCACCTAAAGCCATCTAACTCACTCCTTTCATAAATTTATTTATTCTATCCTCTACCTCTGAGAAGGAATATAACTCATTTTCTTTTAAAATTGCATTTAATAAATCTTTTCTATTTACATACTTCTTAGAGTTAACTATCTGCTCCTTAGTAAACTTGTAGTTATCTTCTTTGCTTAATGCTTTACTCAAAATTATCACCTCTCTTCAAACCACCGAATAACTCTACTGTATCCATCTTATTGGTATCATTATTTTTTATAGTAAAATAGTTATAATCAACAAAGAAGTGAAGAACATTGTCTATAATTTCAAAATTCATATTTGTACCTCTTACTAAATCTCCATCAATTTCTATATACTCTAATTCCTCCAGTAGCATCTCAGCTATCTCATTTATTTCAAAATTCTTATCTTCTGAACGAGGGAAATAATGTACATCAAAAGAATTTTTCTTTAATTCTCTCCCGCTTGGATATGGTGTCTTGCTTGGATTTAAAGGAACAATAAAAAAACAAGGTTCATTAATACCTTGCTCCACATCTTCGCTATAAATTGTATATTTTTCTCCAAACGATTTATCTAACTTTACTGATATTCCATCTATAATATTATTAAGCATCAAACACTCCTTTAAGCAATATTAATAGTTTTTTCTCTATTATCTTATCAACTTGACTTTGTAGTTCCATTTCTGAAATAGTTAAGAAATGTTGTCCTTTAACCCAACCCTTGCCATTTTTAGTTCTATGACCAAATTCAACATATGCATTTTGTTATCCTAAAGGCTTTTTATCCTCTAGCTCTTATAGTTTCCTATAAGTTCGGCGTACATCATCAACAAAATAAACTTTATTTAGTTGCCCAGCACTCTTGGAGAGATTATATTTATTCACTCTCTACGCTCTACGGAAACCTATAGCCTATCCGCAATCTATAGGTTTTCCTCGGTATTGGCATATATAATTAATTAAATATTTTTCCATGTTCTTCTATGGACTATATTTGATATAGATGAATATGTTACAGGATATATTTCACTTAGTTGTTTTATTGTATATCCATCAGAATACTTTTTTCTAATTTCTTTTACATCCTCAATAGATAACTTAGCTCTGCTTTCTTCAATAATCTTAACTTTTTCTATAAGCTTATTTCCTACTAATCCCTTAGAATATCTACTTCTTAAGCAAGAGTATGAAATACCTGTTTTTTCAGAAAGCTCTATCAATGTAATTTCTTTTTCTTCATGTTTTACTAATATATTTGTTGACCTATTTCTACATTGTGTCTTTATATCCACCCATCTACAATTGCTTGATTCATAATTTCCTTCATTATTTATTCTATCAATTGTAAGTTTCTCTGAATATCCATTACTCAATGCCCAATTTGCAAAATTATCATAGCAAAACCATTCATCACACACAATTATATTCCTTTCACCATATCTATTGTATCTTTTATTATTTTTATCTGTACATCTAGATATTATACCCTTCCATATACTGTAAAGTCTTTTATTTTGAACCTTATATTTCTTTTTAAATTGGTATTTGTCTGTTAAATTTAATTTATCTTGTTCTTTTTTTAAACATCCACAAGATTGCACTAAGCCACTAGTTAAAGAGTCAGTTCTTATTTCTTTGAAATTTCCACAATCACACTTACATAACCAATATTTCCTATTTCTTTTACCGCTTTTTATCTCTTTAGAAAATTTAATGACTCTTAGCCTTCCAAATTTTTTTCCTGTAATATCTAAAAATTTTGCCATAAAATCACCTCTTTTATACATTATAAATCAAGAGTTATTCTATGTCCATATTCTACCTACTTTATAATGTAACACTATTACACTTAGCGTTTACCGATTTTGCTGGGTTTTATATGCCCCATTGTGTTAAGGCATATTCAGTTGGATTAACAACTTCTATAATATAATTATTACCTTGTTTGTAAACAGGAAGCGACCTAGCATAAGCTACTCCACTCCAACCCTCTCTCAAAAATCCTGTATCAACTGGTGTCCTTCTAATTACTTTTCCTAAGAGTCTTGCTGCTAATTCTCTTGCTGCATCCTTGCAAAACTTATCTAAATCAATCTTTGTAAATTTCTCCATCTTTTTACAAACTCTTTTAAACTCTCTAAAATCAACACTGCCCCATCTAGCCATTATGCTTTATCCTTAAATAACTCAAGTATTATTTCTTGATGATTTGGATATATAGCTGATTCTCCACTTCTTACATACTCTTTATCATTTATAATAAGTTTTGAACCTGCTTTAATTTCTATATCTGGAGATATAAAGAGTTTAATAGTTTGCTCTAGCTTAGCTAATTTCCCTTCTGTAGCAGAAACTATATTTTTATATGAAAGTTTACATGGTTGATTTTCTAATACAATCACTTCTTTATTGTTAGTTCGTTTTGTTACAGGGTCTTTAATTGGCTGATACTCAACTATAGTACATTTATCTCTATATAACATTTCTATTGCTTTTCTAGTTTTACTTACCATCTTAAGCACCTAAAGGTTAATATCTTATTCTTACCATAAGTAGTAAGATAAGCTATTAAGCTATCAAAGCGTTGTTCTGGTGTTTGAGAACCACTTCCTATAGCAAAATCTACCTTTGTATCACCTTCTGATATAGACTTTTCTACAACTTCGAAATTAAGACTTTCTATATCTAATTGACCCATATTCTTCTTAGTAAATAGAAATTCTCCAACTATCATATCTACTTCAATTTCTTTTAACTTAATTGGTATAGTCTTTATGTTACAATCAAGTTTAATTATATTCTCTATCTTTTCTTTTACAAAATCTATTAACCATTTATCTCCATCCTTTAGAACATATCCAAACCCTTCGAGTCTTTTTTCTATACTGTCAATCACATTATCAGCTTCTTTTTTCATAACATCCACCTACTTTTTAGTCTTACTTTTTTCTGTAAGTTCTGCTTTTTCTGTAGATTGACTATTTTCTTCCTCTAAAACTTTTACTTTCTCATTAAGCTGCTTATTTTCTTCTTCTAAAGATTCAACTTTATTTCTTAAAATATTATTTTCAGCTACCAAATCTTTTATATTTAATGACTTACCATACTTTATTGCCTTACCAGTTTCATCTATTAAGTCATATCCCATTTCTAAGAAATCATCTATCCTACATTCTTCTATAGTTAATATTCTATTTAATTTCCTTACTTGTGCCATTATGCTCCAGCTCCTTCAACAACAAATTGTATTGCATCAGCTTTTTTATTTAATATAAATACATCCTCAAAACTTTCTTCAAAGTACAAGTATTTTCCTTCCGTAACTGCTCTTGGTTCATCTAATGTAGAGAATTGATAAGAGACTGGTGTAATTACTGCGGATGGATGTATTAAAGACATATTTATTTGTTTAGCTCCTGCTCCTGCTTTCCATCCAGTTGTAAAATCATATGCAGTTTTCATAAGTGCTGATGGAATTTTAATTATCTTTACTGTATCTATATCAGTTGTTTGACGATTAAGAGAAGTCCCTCCATCTTTTATATTTACTGTTCTTTGTATCTCTTTAGCATTTTTAATAATAGTGTTTATTACTGGTGTAACATACAATATTCTTCCATTTTCTGGGACCCTAGCTTCTGTCATTCTTTCCATCATCATATCAAATATTTCTAAGACATTTGCAGTTGTAATAACTGTTGTATCTGCTACTTTGCCTAGTGATGTCCAATCAGCATATATTTTAGATATACAATAAGCGTCCATTTCAGGGAACTTTTGTTCTTCATTGTATACTTGAGTTATATTACCTATTGAAGCTACATGATTAGTTTGGTCAATATCCGCTGGATGAACTAATGTTGACCATTTTCTTTGGTTAGTTAATACCTTGGGTTCCCAAGCATTATCATAGTTTCTTTGAGCTACTGCTATTGTATCTCTGTTTGAATCTACCCTTCCAGTTGTAGATATAGTTGGTATTTCTATTGTTTTAGACCCAGTCCATCTATATCTTCCATTATTTTCTGTAGCATACAAATCCCCGAAGTTTAAAGTATAAGGATATGCTTGTGCTAAAACATTTGAATATTCTTTTGCATAATTTAGTGCTGCCATTTTATTTCCTCCTATTTATTATTATTTTCATGAGGTCTTACCCCAGTAAAATTAAAACCAAAATCATTTATCTTAGGCTCTTGACCTGGTGTTATCGTATCTATTTTAGGTTCTTCACCTTCTAGCGTTGCATTAAACAAATAATCTTTATCCTGTTTCAAAGGATTTATTTGTTCTTCAAAAGCCTTTTGTCTATCTTTACTATTTCTTAGTGCTTCCATGTCTAAATGAGCTTTTAACGCTATCTCATCCCTACATTTAACAGACTTAAAAGCATCATTTAACCAGTAATTAAAATCTTTTTCTTCAATTTCTTTTTTGTAGGTTTCTTCCAAAGTTTTCTTATCAGTTTCATAAGTTGTTTTTAGATTCTCTACATCTTCTTTTGTCATACCTCCTTCAAACTTTTTAATAGTTTCATTAGCTGTATTAAGCTGTGTTTCAAGATTTGTATAATCTTCTTGAGTAACTGTAGTCTCCTTTATTTTCTTTTCTATAGATTTTTGAAGAGAAACTACATCAATTTTATTATCTTCTACTTTTATTCCTTCTAGCAATTCTTTTAACCAATCCATTTTAAATATCTCCTTTCATTCTTTACATAATAAAAAAGTCCTATCTAGGACTTACTAAAACCAATATTATTATTCATAAATAATACAGCTTATTAGTGAAGCTATAAGGTATATTGCTTTTCCTATTAAATATCCACTTATAACTCCTACTAAGCCATAAACTAATCTAACACAGGTAAAAGTATTATTATCTACCATATTAGCTATTCCTAAAACATGAGCCATGATTATGTTGATACCTATAAAAATACCTAAAGCTATACCAATAACTTTAATAATAAATGCTATAATATTTCTAGCACTTATTTTATTTGACTTCTTAATATATTTCTGTTTAAACATATTTCCATCCCCAAAAACTTATTCAATACGTTCTCTTAGACTTTCTTCTAATTGTTTTACAATCTTATCTATATCAACTTTATTTTCTTTTGCAAATATCCTATTTAATTTTTTCTCTAGTCTGTCTACTGCTTCATCGAGTGTTTCAATTTCTTTTGTAGTATTTTCTATATTTTTATCAAAGTCTTTTGTATCTAATTTTAACTTAGCTGAAAATTCTAAGCTATTTTTCTTAACCTTTTCTTTATCAATGTATCTATGCCCTTGTTCTAAATTTTCAGCATAGTTTGTTAAATTCTCAATAGTTGCAGTATATTCAACTTTTTGATATGTCATTTCAAATATATCGGCTTTACAAGGATATATTTCTCCTTTTACACCTTGTATAATGTAATCTCCTATATTAGCTTGATATATTACCCCTTCAAGAGTTCTTATGAATAATTTAGCCTCCCCCTTAGCAATAGAGTGTTCAACCCAAGCGTTGCCACGTTCAATCTCTTTTCGTATCCATACTGTTGGTTCTACATCTATGTCAAATCTAAAAGCTTCCACTTCAATTGCTTTCTTTACAAATCTAGCCATTTATTCATCCTCCTTAAATCCTACAATTTCAAGTTTCATTTCTGGACATATTAACCTTACCTCTTTTGATACCATCTCACTTGGATATTTGAAAACTTTATCAGAAATCTTTGTTTTTTCATCATCTAAATCCTCATAATACTTTTCAAATTCCCCACATGCACAAGAATAGATTTTACCTTCACTATCTTTTATAATCCAATCTCTATTATTTGCTCTAATGACTCCATTTCCATACTTTATACAGATAGTTTTCTTTACTTCACCTTTACGATTCATAGAGTTTAAAGATTCATCAAGCCATATAGTTCCCTTCTCAAAAGCTTGATAAAACCATCTAGGAGTGTTTGGACTTCCTAATATCCATTTAAAAGCTTCTACTTCCTCGGATTTCTTTTTAAACTTAGCCATATTACTTATTCCTCCTTAAAGCTTTAACCATATTTTCATTACTAACAAGCAAAGAATATGGTATGAGTATCACACCTAAAATAAAATTGAGTAGTGGGAATAAAGCTAGAAAAATAAAATTATATTTTTTTCTTTTTCTAACATTCATACTTTTAAATAATTCAATTAATTCCTTGTTACCATCAACCCTCATTTTTAATAAGTAAAGCCCTGTACAAAACACAATTACTGATAAAATATATAATTTAAGCATTTCAAGTCACCCTTTCAATAAATTTTCACATAATAAAATCACCTACTAATTTAGTAAGTGTCTCTAACATATTTCTCATACCATTCTTTATACTTCATACTTTGATGGCACATAATAAGTCTCACCGTCTTCTTCTCTTGCTGCCCTGTAACTTTCTTCACCATCAAAATATGGCACTACTACACATCTGCATCTAGGATGAAATGGTGGAGCTGTAATTCCTATTTCATAATGCTTCATTTCAATAACTTTGCCATCAAGAGGACTACATCTTTTCTCACAAACCCTACTATCTAATGCACTTACTATTTCATATTTCTCAACACCTAGACTATTAAAACAATCCCTTTGACTTGCTGAACTAAAAAAGGCAAGCTCAGATTTTACTAATAACTTAGCTTCTTCTTTGCTTGTATTAAAGTTTTTATTAATTTTATTTGTTAAGTCTCCAGGAGATGCTCCATTAATTAAAGTTTGTTTTAATCCTTTATCAAGTTCACTTATTAATCTTGGTCTATGCTTATTCCATATTCTATTACTAAATGTTATTCCATCAGTAGTCCAAGGTTTATTAATTATTTTATTAATCATATTTGGAATAAGCATGGCTAATAAAACTCCTGAGCCTTCACCTTTTTGAGTCTCAAAAGCAGTATGATAATAACTATCTTTATATGTGTCTGTTATAAGTCTATTTACATTCTCATACTCTTTTGAATATAATACTTCAATTTGATGCCTTGTTTTTAACTCTAATGCTTCTAGTCTGCTTATACGAACTCTTTTAACTGCACTGTCTAGTTCTTTCATCCACTTTTGACTAATTGCATTTTCTTCTCCATACTTGATATATTCTTCTAACGATAATTTAAGTTCAGTTAATTCACTTGAATTTAATAACTTCTCAGCTTCTTGCATGCTTATTTTATTATCCTTAGCAAATTTCATATACCAATTATTTATTTCTCTAAGGATATTGTAAAGTATTATGTCATATTGTTTTTCTAGTTCCTTGTTAAAGGTATCACCTTTGTTATGAACATCTTCTTCTAACTGATTAAATGTCTTTATCCAGTAATCCATATTATTCATTTATAGATTCACCTTCTTCAGTTTTCTTTTTAGTTGGAAAAGCATCTTCATATTCTTTTATACTTTCTTCTTTCTGTTTTTTAAGTCTTTCAAGTTCGTCATTAACATCTTCAACCCAAGGATGGTTAGAAACAATAGTTTCATCTGATATAATTCCAATTGATTTAGAAGCCATGTCTATTTTTTCAGATTCATTTATTATCATAGAATGATTAAATGTTATTTGAACTGACTTATAATCATAGCTCTTACTGCTACTTATCTTTAAATACTCACATACAAACCATAAAAGCTCTCTAATTGCTTTTTTAAACTTCTTTTCAGTCTTAGAACATTTTAAATCAAGTAGTGAATATAAAAATTTAAGTGCTACACCCGATTTATCACCTGTATTTTGAGACTCGGGATTAACCCCTTGACCAAAGATAATTATGTTCTTTTCTAATCTATCAAGAAGCTCCTTTTTAGCTTCGATTGGTATGCTTATTTCTAATTTATCAACGCCACCTCCATCATCTACTTTAACCGATTTATAGTATCTTATATTATCTATAAACTCCTGTAGACTTGTGCCTGGATACTCTTTTAATACATAAATAAACTCTTGTATCTCATCCAAATTGTCTGCAAGTGTAGAAATGTTATTGTCATATATATCTATTAATGATTTATAGAAAGTTAAATCTGAGACACACTTTTCATTGTTTTTAAAAGGTATAAAAGGTACTTTGCCCCATCCTTGCTCATTGTTGTTTACTCTAAAATGACCCTCTTGTATTTCTGTCAATTTTCCATATTCATCATATAAAAGCTCTTGAACAAAACTATTACCTCTTTCAATAAAGTAAGTTACATCATTTTCTGTATAATATTCAACTCTTTTTATCTTGTTACCATCTATATCTTCAATGTAGTAGAATCTAATAAATGCAACTAACTCCTTTTGCCTTTTGCTGTCCCAAATAGGAATAGCTTCCTCAACAGGTATTATTACATATTTAAACTCACCTTTTCTATTAATATATGGATGTAACCATTCAATCCCTTTATTACTAGCATTAAGGTATAGTTCTGTTATTGTATCGTCAAATTCTTCCCCTAGTATATCATTTAAAAGCTTAGTGAAATTGTCATCATCTGCATTAAATACAATAGGATTTCCAACACTATAGCCCACCTTTTGGTCAACTAAAAGTTTATGGTAGTTATTAATTGCCTTATTATTAACCTTAGTAAAATCATCAACCTTAGCTCCATCTAAGAAATAATATCTTCTCTTATTGTTTATATCAGTATTACCATAATAGTATTCTTCTCCTTGTTTGTATTTCTCTGGTCTATGCTTTAAAATATAATGTTCTATAACTCTTGCTAGATTAAAAGTACTCTCTTTTTTTAGTTGAGCTTTTATTAAATCTGTTTCACTTATATAAATATTCAACACCTCCTTTACTTCAAGAAGCTTATTCCATTATTTTTAAGTTTATTATCTATAGAATATCTAAGAGCTGCCATTGCATCATCCATAAATTCAACTGGTTCATCAAGATATAATCCTGTTCTTTCATCTTGTTTCCATTTCCATTGTTGAATTTCTTTTATTGTATTGGTGCAACTAGGATGTACATGTATTCTTAATTGTTTCAAATAATCTATTTGAGCTTTAACACTTCCTGGCCCTTTTTTAACTCCTTTAGCTTTATATCCTGCACTCTTCCACATCTTAATTCTATCTGGTTCAGCACTATCACAGTACATAAATAGAGTCTTTTCTAAACCTATACTATTTGCAATCTTTATGATTTCTGAGGTATCCATTTCATGTACATATATTTCGTTACATATATATAACTCTCCATCCTTAAAGCCAATTCTAAGTACTACATTTGCATGATTAAATCCAAAGTCTTGTGATAACCTCATATTGTCAAAATACTCAAATTCTGTAGGAAATTCATGTATAACATAATTTTTAAGTATTGCTCCACCAGTTTCTCCCCATTCTCCAAGACCATAGACTTTGTACCCTTCTGGGTCTTGCTCTTTTCTCATTTGCATTCTTCTGTAGTAAGCTTCATCTATGAATCTATTTTGTAGATAAGTACTATGATGAGTAAATATATCATCATTTTTATAGTCAAAATACTTTCTTTTTATCCAATGAGTGGCTGAAACCGGATTAAATGTAAATGTCATTTGATAGTATAAATTAGTGTTAGTTAAAATACCTCTTAAACGGTCGTCTAGTATATCTATGTCACTTTCCATAAGTTCTGTAGCTTCTTCACACCAAACCCATGTTAATTTACCTTTTGAGAAGTTTATTGATTTTAATTTTTCTCTCTGTTTTGCATCATTAACGCCTCTAAATATTATAGAGTTGCCAGTAACTTTACTTTTAATTTCTAAAGGATTTAAAGTTGTTTTCCAATACTTATCAGCTTGCTTACCATAAATACGATTTATAGCTCCTGTAAGTTCTGCATAGGTTGAATATTTGTGTGTAGCTTCTGATTTTCTAACTACTAATAAGTTAGCTCCTTGATACTTTTTATCACCTAGCTTTAGGATATAATCTTGTGCTACATTAACAGATTTTCCACTACCTGCTGAACCTTTCATTGCTCTGTATCTTTTTTTAGTAAAGTTAGCTTCTCTAAAAGATGGATTAAATTGTACTCTAGTTATCATTAAAATCACCATAATCTATTACTATTTTTAATTCATCATCTTCATCATCAGTTCTATTAAGTTCTCTTACTTCACATTTTAACTTTTCAACTCTATTTTTCTGCTCCTCTGTAACCAAATTCCAATCCTTATGAATCATTTCATCATACTGCTTAATTAAACTCCTTAACTCACTCATTGCCCTACTCTGTGCATTAAGAAAAGATGCTTGCCTATCCCATGCAAATTGAAATTCATACTCTATCTTCTCGCCATTTTCTGTGCTTTCATGTTTCTTAAGTTCCTTAATCATTTCTTCCTTATCTTTAACATACATTATCTTTTGTGCTCTTATTATTGCTGCATATTGAATGGTTATCTGTTCCCAAAGAATATCAAATTTATCTTTATTCTTTATCTCATTAATTAGGTCTTGAGTTTCTTCAGGTAAGTATTTTGAGAAGAAACCAAACTTTTCAGCGTTTTTATTTCCAGGTGGGCCAGTGGCATTTTTATTACCTATGGGTGCACCCCTTTTATTTTTAGGTGCACTCTTATTTTTCTCACTAGCCCAATTGTATCTCTTAATCCATGACTTTAAGGTGTTTAAACTAATGTCATACTTTGCTGATATTTCCTTTTGTTTCATACCTTTTAGGTAATCTTGTTTTACATTTTCTTTGACATCTTGCACATCACCACCTCATTTGTTTGTCGTTTTGGGAATAAAAAAAGACCTAGAATTTTATATCTTCTAATTTAAGGCCTCCTATTCTAAATACCACTAGTTCCTTCAATATTTCTCATTTGTCTATCTAAAGTTCTTTTTCTAAGCCACATCAAGCATTCTTCTAACTTCTCTATAGCCTTCTCATTCTCTTTACAAGCATATTCGCTATCTTGAAATGCTTCTAATCTTGTTATAACTGCTAATATTACATCTTCATTATTAATTCCATTGACGCCACATTCTTTTACAGCTCCTTCTTGAAAACTAAGATATTGAATTGGTTCTATACAATCATCCTCACAATCTGCTCTTCCTAATATAAAGTAACATGGGGCATTATACTTCCATTCTTCTTTATCCTCGCAATAAAGCTTAGTATAATTTTGTGTGCATAAACTGTTTTTAACTTCCATAATTCATTCTCCTTTTATAATTTTCCTAGTTCACATTGAAGTCTATAACCTTCTAATTTCCAAAGTTCATTTTTAATTTGTTCTTCACAAATATCTAGTCCTATTTGTTCATCATAGTTTGCAGGGTCAACACAAGCACTATGTCCTACTAAAGTAAATCCATTTTGAAGTTGTATTGTCATTACTGTACACTTACCCCAATACACTTCCGCTATCTTTTCAGCTTGATTAAACAAATCATCTATTTGTTGCTGAGTTATTGAATTTTTATTCATAATCTTATTCTCCTTCTTAATTTATTGTATAAAAAAAGACCATCCCTCAAGACAGTCATTTATATCATTTCTATTAATTCCTTAATCTTTTTATATACTTCTTTATAATTCATATCTTTATCTATTAACTTAGGTAACTTCATAGATATAATTCTTTCAAGTGCTTGTATATCAAACAGTTCGCTTTGATTTAACTCATCTCTTTTTACACCTTTTGGTATACCTAATTTTTTTCTTACAAGTTCAGTAAAATGTTTATAATACATTTGAGGTTTATTACTTCCTTGACTAGTAGCATAATATACAAACTCTTGTATTTCATCTGTAAAATCTTTTCTAACCTTTTTACCTTCAGCTCTTATACCTAACCATTCTTCATCTTTTTCATTAGCTATATAGTATCCATTTTCTTTTATAGAATGTATAACTTCATATACCCAATCAAAATATTCATCAGAAACAGGCATATTAGATTTTCTTACTATAGCATAGATTCCTTTTTCATTATACATATATATTTTCTTAGCATTTTTATTTTTATATATCGACCCCTCAATTTGAGCCCCCGTTATTTCAATAGATTTTCCTCTCATATACTCAAAGTTTCTATTATGTATATTTTCTATCGCTTTACTTGGGTTAGAATATTTAAGAGCATGACCTAGTTGTGTTCTGCTCATAAATATTTCTTTTTCTTCATTCATGTAAAAGTCGCATGTTGTCCCTAAAAATTTTCCTTTTTTAACAAGTTTTAGTTTCATAAAATCAACCTCCTGGATATTTGAATTTTAGATATGCACATTATGCATATCCGAATAGTGCATATTATGCATTTTTAATAGACCTTTTCAGATGTCGGTAACTCCGACATCTGAAACTTATTAATTTTTGTATGAAAAAAGACCTAGAAATTAATCTAAGCCTTATTTGAGCCATCTTTTGCTTTCATATTTACTATATATTTTGCTGTAAGCACTACTCCTCTTATCAATAAATCTTCACTAATAGCACTTTTTCCTATAAAACTCTCAACATATTCAACTCCATAATCTAAGAATTCATCATCAGCATCTATATTAAATTCATCTAATTCTTTTATTATCTTTCCTCTTAAATCATTCATATTATCATGCTCCTGTAAAAAAATAAAAGACTAAGCTTACCCAAACTTAGTCTTTTTATAGGGGAGGTATATACTTTGTGGTAACAGTAATAGGAATCGAACCTATGACCTTTCGAGTATAAATCGACTGCTCTAACCATCTGAGCTATACTGCTATGTTGAGTGAGGTTACCAAGCCCCACCCGATTTTTAGACCTCTGAATTAAGATACAAAACTGTATGAGATTTTAATCTCAATTCAAATACTAACATAGTGTATTAATAAAACCTTTTGAACATAGTTAGAATTGAACTAACAGCATCCTCATGCCCTGCCTAGTCTGTTCATAGTAATAAAAAAAGACCATATACTGGTCTTAATTAAATTCATATTTTTCCTTGTACTCTTTAATAGCATCATTCCATGCCTCTTGCTCTGTTATTTTCTTTTCTATAGCAATTCTTTTTGCTATATCTCTTATCTTTGTTGCACCTTCTAATATTCCCATTTCATATTTCCCCCTATTCTATATAATTTAAGCGAGGTCATAAGTCCTCGCTCTATTTAAAATATAAGTTAAACATCTTTTTTAAGTTGTAAATCAGGAAATGGTATAACTTTAGCAGAAGTTAGAGTATTTTTAGGTAAACTTAATAGATATTCTACTTCTTCTGGTTCTAGACTAAAATTATATGAAAATGAAAGTTCATCCATAAATTCTTTAGGAGTAAAAACTTTTTCATTTAGCAACATCAAAACTGCTGTTTTTAACAATGCTGGTAGAGAAGTTAATAACTCATCATCTAATGGTTCTGATTTTCTTAGTCCCCTACGTTGTAAAGTACGAATCATAGACTGATATTCATCCATACTGATAATTCCTAAAGAATATGAACGACGAATCATTGCTTGTATAGAAACTTTCCATTTACGTTTCAATTCTGTATAGTTTGGAATACGTAAAGGAGTTCTCTTAGCATCAATTTTAAAAGTCTCTTCTGGTAATAAGAATGCAGATGCAAATCTATTAGCTTCTGATTCTCTGTCTTTAAATTCTTGTTTTTCTAAAGCTTCTACATCCTCGCTCCACTCATGCAAGCATATATGCCCTAATTCATGAGCTATATCAAAATGAATTCTAGAGGCAGAAGTCTTATTACTAGAATATCCAATCAGATAAACTGTCTCTCCCGAAATATCTACCATTTGGCTAAATGCATCTATATCGTCTGTAGAAGTCGAAAAACTTGTTACAAGTATTCCATGTTGCTCTACTTCATATATGATATTATCAATAGGTTTTAATCCTAATCCCCAAGCTTCTCTTAAAAGTAAAGCAGCTTCTTCTGGTGTTTTCCCAGAACAATCTGGTAAATTTAATGTTGGGAATTCAATATAATCTTGTAAGAAGAAATATATTTCTGCTAGAAATTCCATTTTTTGAATTTGCTCTGCTCTATATTTTTTATTTGTAGTCAATAATGCTCTGAAATATGTTGAACCTATTGCAATATTATTTCCTGTTTCTAAAAAGAACTTAACTGGAAAACCTAACTCTTTTGCTATTCGTTTCACTACATTATTATCATTTGGTTTCGATTTATTATTCTCATACATCGAAACGGTCTGTCTTTGACAGTCAATTCTCTCAGCTAATTCAGCTACTGTCATTCCTCTATATATACGAGCTTTCTTTAAACGCTCTCCATTAAAATTAATTTCCATAATTATTTCCTCCATCTATTCACTAAAAAGTGACTACTTGGCATCTTCCTCCTTTTTCGCCTTTTTTAAAGGATGTGTTTTCTTTCTTGCAACTGCTTTTGAAGTTAAGTTTAATCCAAGAGTAGGGTTATTTGCAATAGGATTAGTCTTGTCAACTTTTTCTGCAACAGTACTTTCTTCTATAGATATATAAGAACTCCAATCTTTTTCTGTAACAATGTCTAAGTTTGTATCAATCATTACAGCACGAATAGATGTAAGTTGATATTCAGATGCATCAAACAATATTAATGCATGATGGTTAACAACAACATTGTCTTTTATTAGATTCGAAAGTAATTTTTGTACATGTTCCTTAACTTTATCTTCATCATCAAATTTTTTAGGGAAAAAGGACATTTGCCCAATTGGTGCTTTTAAATCTTCATTAAAGTTTTTAGTCAACTCATTCAAGTAGTGCATGTTTCTTCTTTCAGGTTGTTTTTCATATATTTCCTTAAATCGTTGCTCTCTCATTATGGTAAAAATATTTTCACTACTTTTTTCATGTATAATGACCATTCCCCAACATCCACGTTTAGCTTCATATGCCATACAATCAGGACTATTAAGTACTTCACAAAGGTCTCTATTTAATAAATCCCAAATACGGGTAGGTATACTGTTTTTAGTCACAAGATTCTGCTTTTTAATATCTTCTTTTATTTTATCTCCAACAGCTCCATTAACACATTGAACAATTGTAGAGATTATTTCATTAGGTATTTCTAGTTTCGCGTCTTCTGGCATACAATTATGCACCTCCTACATATGTTTATATATTTATTGTAGGCGTTTTGTGCAAAAGTGTCAATATTAAAAGACAAATATATGCATCTTTTATATTTAAAAGGTCATTTAAAATTTTTTAATTGTTTATATAATATCCTTAATTATAAAAATTATTCACTTTGGCTAGAGCAAAGACAACCCCTTAACCCTAGCCAATTATTAAGTTTTGAGAGGGAAATCTTTATTTCCACAATACTATTATCTCATGCTTTTTTAATTAAAAACGGGAGAAAGTCGGGAATAAAATAGGAATTTTTCGGGAAAAAGTCGGAAATTTTTTAGTTTTTGAATAATGGTAATTCACTTTCTCTAAGCTTTGGATAAAGCATATCCATAATTTTATAAACCAACATATTTCTTGTACATCTACAAGTTTTTTCATCTAAACTCATTTTAAGCGATATATAGACCATGCTATTTTTAGTCTTACTATTATAAAATAATTTAAAGAAATGTTCTTCCCTTATATCTAAGCATGTAAGTGCATTTTCTATTTTCTTCTTTTCAATTTCCTTATCTTTTTTTATCTTCTTTAATCTCGCAATATCTCTTTCCTTTTTAATAACTTCATCTTCCACACTTGAATTAAAAGCATATGTTGGACTTACTTTCTCACCATATCCAATAGCCTTACATCCAAATATTTCATTCTCTCTACTCTCTATATCTAATTCAAGATTTTTAATCTCTGCATTTAAAAATTTATAATGATGCAATCTTCCTTCTACAGTCTTGAATATTTCTTTTTTATTGGTATTATTATCCATACTTTCACACTCCTGTTTATGTTATAATAATTTTGCATAAAAGTTTTATATTTTTGACAAGTGGAGTGTGAAAGCACTCCTTTTTCTTTTTAATTAGCAGAAATCTTTTTCAAAGAAACTAATCTGATTTGTTTTTCTTTCAGACTTTATAATTCTAATTGATTCATCTATAATATTTAAGGATTTTAATAACACATCTTTTGGTATATCCTCCCACTTATCAGCTCCAAGAATTAATAAAGTTCTCTTTTTAACTAAATCAAACTCCTCATTAGCTCTAGGAATATCTAGTCTATCTTTTATGTAGCTTGAAATATCATACTTAGTTTTACTTGTAGGTCTATAATATTGTGAGGATTCTTTTTTAAATTGTTCTATCTGTGCATCATGCTTAGTTTGCATTTCACATAATGCGTTACTTACAATATTATTAATTTGATTTAACTGTGTTTTTGTAAGATTGTTTGATGCTTTGTATTTTTCTTCTACTGCAATTAGATACTTTCTATAATTTTTAGAATTTCTTTTAAGTTCCTTATTTGCCCTTGGACTTGCTCCTGCTACTAAACAAATTTCTTTCGCTATTTCTAAATTTAATATATATTCTATTGAAGGTCTTCCGCCTTGTTCAGAGGTTTTCCCCTTTAAAGTGGAAAAGTCGATTCCTTCTACTGCATCTACATTTTCTAAGTTACTTTTAATCCAGTCAGAAAAATCTTTTTCTACTTCTAATCCTTCCCAAAGTTCTCTACCATTTACAACTTTTATATCTTCATCTGTTGCATATACTTTTATAAGCCCTTCATTTTCGATTAATTTTAAATCATTCATACTTATAATCCTCCTCCAAATTATTTTTATCTAATGATTTGATAAACGGATTTTTCCGTTGTTCAACTAATATCTTCCAATATAACTTCAACCCTTGGTCTATCGCTATAATATTTACTAGCTACAATTTCAACTATCTGTGTATCATCCTTATAAGCTATTTCATTAAGTGAATCAGCTATCACTTTGATAACATTATCAATATCGGGTTTCTTGCTGGGTCTTAACACATTATTTCTTTTCTGCTCTTTAACCTTTTTACTGTTACTTTTAGCTATAGAATAATAGCACCTTAAAGTCATTTTTATATAACCTATAAAATGATACTTAACTTTAGATTGATATAGCCACTTTATAAGATTCTCATAATCTTTAGTTTTCTGCGGAGTATGAGTTCTTTTAGTAGCCGAATTAAATCTTGGTCTTTCTTTCCCAACTGGCTCTCCATCTATTACAAGAAAAACTTTCATTTTTTCACCTTCTTAGCCTTCTTTCTACATTCCTTACAACAATAAACATCCTTAGATTTTTCCTTAAGATAAAATAGCTTCCCACACCAACTGCATCTTATCCTTTTCAAAGAATCACTTCCTTTTAATTCACATATTTAATCTATTTCAATTTCGACTATAGCTCTGCTTAAAAGCTTCACATTATAATTTTCTTTTATATTTTCCTCATCTTTTTTAAAAGCTCTTGCTTCTTCTAAATCATTAAATATAGAACTGTATATGTTCCCTTTTTCCCATTCTCTTGTTGTCTGCCAAGTTACTTTAAACTCTGTAATAACTATATTAACCACTCCTTTTAATAAGTCAAAGTAAGTCTATAAACTTTTAGTTTCATCCACAAACTTACCTTGACTATTTATTTTATTTTTTTAATTCCTTATAGTTTTCTTGACATATTTTATCCATATTTTCTTTGTATCTGCATCCTATACACACATTACAAGTTATAAGGTTATTGCTAATTACAAAGTCATAATTGGCACATCTTTCATCACATTTTTTATGAAGTATTCTTTTTTTTAATTTGATTCTTTTATTCATTTTCAATCTCCTTATCCAACCAATTTTCATATGCTATATCACAATCTTTGCTTTCACAATCTACTCTATCATTTATACAACTACCACAAATCTCTTTCCTAAATTCCTTATATATTTCTCTTTCACCAAGATTCTTTGACTCGCACATTTCTTTATTAGTCATATGAGCACCTTCCAGCTTTCTAATTATCTCCTGTAATTTTAAGCAATATTTGTTTGACCTGCATAATTTCATCTTTAAATTTATCAAAACTTATCTCAATTTCTTTTCTTAACCATTCGTTCATAGTTTCATCTTTAAAAACTATTGGAATTTCAATTCCATCTTTACCAATAATCAAAACTTTTGCTTTTTCACATTCTTTTAGTTCTTTTAAATAAACATTTATTTCTTTTTCATCCATTTCAACTTTTTTCATTACTTCATCTACTGTTCCAAGTTTATTCAGTACAAAACGACCTTGATTTTTCATTGCAACCTCCTTATTTTTCACTATAAAAACTTACATTTTTAATAATTATATCTACAGTTCCATTCCCATTATGTCTAATGCCATACTTCATAAAATCCTCAAAATCATCCATTTTGCCTTTTATCTCAAATCCTGTATCTGTTTTTATATGTCTATTTTTTAGATTTTTCTCAACCCACTTTTTATCAATATTAAAATTTTCAATTCCCTTTTCTTCCACATGGTCCTTAAAACTATCTTTTAAGTCTTCCTTTATTGCTATTTCAGTAAACTCATTTATATCAAGTTTTTGCTTTTCTCTTAGCATGTAAAGCAAGATACTTCTTACGTCTTCGCCCTGCTTCATATCACTATATAAATTCGCTATAAAGGAATCTACCAAGCCTTTAAACACCTTAGTCTTATACTTATCATCTTTAATTTTAGTAGCATTTAAAAACTCTGTAACAAACTTAGAATTAGTTTCTTCCTTTTCTGCATCCTTGTCTAAGACTCTTAAATGGTATTCGTCATTCATTCCACTCAAACCAATAATTGCCCCTATTTTAATTGCTTTAGTCTCTTGTATATTAACTTCATTGGCTGACATCTGTATGTTAAATTTATCATCTTCAAACTCAATAGAATGAGTATACGACTTGTTGTAATCAAGTTTTAATATAGCAACTCTCTTTTCATCTTTTTCAGTATATAAACATATTGCTAAGTCACAAGATTCTAATGTAGCATTCACTTTCATAACCTCAAATAAATAAGCTGCAATCTCTTTAGAGTTATTTAAAAATGAACTTTCATCATATATTATCTGTTCACAACACTTCTTAATCAGATTGTTACTATAGTCATTAAATACTGCTTTTCTGATGTCATTATCTCTTAATACTTTGTTGATTTTCTTTTGAAAGAAAACTTCAATATCTTGACTAACTCTCCCCTCAAAATCATTTAATATTGGAGTATCGCTATTCTTATCTAAAACATGTATTATAAATTTGTGTATTATCATAATTCACCCCTTTAATTATTTTCTCCAATTCCAAACCAGTACCAATCTATGAGATTTTCACAAATGTATTCTTGAGCTATTTTTTTCATATATTCTGTCTTTTCTTCATCACTCATACCTTTTAAAACATCATCATCTACTTTAATTTCACCATGAGTATACGAACCTTTTTTATTAGTTTTAACCATTGCACATATTATCACAACTCCACCCCTTCATTCTCAAAATATTCAGCCATTTTCTGACTTCTAGTATCTTTTATAACTTCATCTATCTTATCTATTGTTATAAATAATATCTTGTCATCTTTAGCTAATACTTCTGCTTTTTGTCTTAACATTTCTTTACTACCATATGTGTAGTGAATTCTTTTATTTTCTAACAACAATCCCATTTGCCATCTCAATATATATTTTGACATTTATTCCCCTCTCTATTTTCATTTTTAAGAGTCGCAAAACACTTAAACAATATTTATATTAAGATAAATTTTGCAACTCTCTAAACTGTTTTAATTAGATATTTTGCATATCTTCCATGTATTTACTTGTAAGTTTGCAAAGAACTTCATGCAATGCTCTTCTTGCTAATTCGAACTCTTCTTCTGTCGCTTCTTCATGTATACTAAAATTTGTATATCCTTCTGTAAAATTAGAAAAAACTATTTTTATTACTCCATCTCCATGTGTTCCTGCATAAAGAAATTGACTTTGCTTATATGCATGCTCTTTTTTATGTTTCAATTCTTCATATTTCTCAATTTTTTTCGTTATATTTTCTTCTGTACGCTTTAATTGTTTATACTCCTCAAGTTTTTTTATTATATCCTCTCTTTCGCACTTTAATTGTTCATATTCTTCTTCATGCATTATTCTTCTACCTCCATATCAAGCCACTCTTTGCATCCAACAAAACAACTATAGATACAAGTCTCAATTTCATAAGCACAATACTCACAAACACAATCAGTACTCCCAAGAAAATCAGCCATTCCATCCTCATCCAAACTTTTTATCATTTCAAAATTAGTCATTCTTAGCTCCTTCTTTATTTTTACAATAATTTTTTATTCCAAGATTCCAACAATCTTCACAGATATGTATGTCTATATACCTAAGTAGACTTGTATTGCCCTTTTCTTTATTAATAAAATATTTTTGTTTCTCAACATTAATTGTCTTCTTACAAAAATCGCACTGTATGAGTTCGTTCATTACTCTTCCACCTCATTTTCAACCCATTCTCTAATTCCTGCCCTGCATTTTTTTTCATCATCAGAAACAAACATACAATCACAAGCACAACAGTCACAAATCTCATGTTCAAACAAAAAGTCTATCAATTTATCCTTAAATCTTTTAGCATTTTCTACTTTCTCTATTTCCCCTTCAACCAATTTTTCATAACAAGTTGGGCATATGTGTTTATCCATCCCAAGTACTCCTTTGCTACAATCCTTTTTATATAGCTCAATACATTCTCCATTATATTTTTCAAATATTCTCTTACAAAAATCACATTGTATAACTTTACTCATTTTTAAATCCTCCCATATTATCGCAATTTTCACACTCTTTCAGATTCAATCTATACTCATAAATTCTACCTGCTACAAAACTAATTCCTATTAAAAGTAAACTAGTTAAGATATTCATTAGATTTCATTCTTTCTATCATCAACTAATATATTAAATCCACATTTACATTCTCTATAATATGTGTGTTCTTCAACTATTAACTTGCCTTCATCATTTCCAATCTTTTCATTACCACAATCAGGGCAATAGCAATATTTTTCTCCAAGTTTTATAATATCTTTTAATTTCATTTTTCTAACATCCCCTCACATTCATATCTACTTAATATTTTTATAGCTGTATCAATTGCTTTATTAATTGAACACTTTCTCTTATTTATTATCTTTTCAGCTAACTTAATTACTTGCTCTACATTTGCTAATACCATCTGTCACTCCTTGAATATATTCAGCTTTCCAACCTTCTCTAGTTACTCTATTTTCTCTAGCTAAACAACTAGCATAATCTCCACTAATTTTTAAATATTTACTTGCAGCCTTTGCACTTTTAAAAATCCTAACTTCTCCAGTTTCAATATTAAAAACTTTTATAGGTTTACTTTTTGTATCATTAGTTGGTTTTTTCCTTATTTTCTTGAATTTCGATTCATTAAGTTTCAGCTTTATTTTCTTACTTTCATTTGCTTGTCTTACTTTTCTTAAATTAAGCTCAAACATATCTTCTATATCAATAGTTTTTTCTAAAAACGTTCCTGCATCTACCCAAATTTTAGCCATATTCTACCACTCCAAATCTTTAAATATTATTTCATAGCTACACTCGCCAGCTTCAATAAATATACCTCTTTCATCTTGATAAATATTTTCTACTCCAATAATTCTTAATTCTGAATTTTCAAAGAATAACTTACACATATTGCCTTCTCTTAAATCTCCAAAATCTATAAGACATTCTTTGCCTGTTAAAAATGAGCATGTTTTTTCTCCTGTTTCAAAGTTAAAAACACTCACTAATTCCATAACTCTTAATCCTATTCCACAAATCTTGCAATACCTTGCATCCTTACTTATATCTTCATTTCTGCATTTATAACAAACATTAACCTTATTTTTTCTTGTCTTTTCCAACATTTCAGCTCTCCTCATTTTGAAATACCTAACATTTTATATTGCATTATTTTCGCTATAGATGCTGATAAATACAATATTTTAAGCCACAACATATCTTTTTTTAAACACTCATTTACAGATATAATCTCAAAAGTTCCTTTCCCTGTTAATGGTTCATATTTATCAGTTTTTCTATTACTTAACTTGATTTTTTCTGTTGAATTGTTCTGTATAAATTCAAATCTTTCACCATCACACTCTAAAAAGATTTTTCCATACTCTTCTTCCATTTTCCCTCCAATATTTTTAACTTCTAGGAAGTAATATTGTATAACTACTCCCTAGATTATTTAATTTATCCAAATTTACTTTCTTCAAGTTGACCTCTTGTAGCCATGTTTTTTAATTCCTCATCTGTATATTGTCCAAAGGTTTCATTGAAATTATGAAACTTATTTTTATTGAATTTACTTTGTATAGGCTTGTAATCTTCTTCTAATGCTTTTATAAGATAACCTGTGATACTTTTTACTCCATCTGTATTTTTAACCAACCTTAGTTTTTCTTCTAAGTAGTCAATTCCTCTACCTGTATGTATAAATACATCAACAATTTTTTCAATGTCTTTAGATTCTAAATCAAAGTATTGTTTTATTTTATCCACAACCACCGAATCGTCTTTATTGTTGTTGTTATTCTTATTGTTATTCTTATTGTTATTCTTATTGTTATTGTCCCCGTATCGTGGTACGATTCGTTCACGTATCGTCGACGTATCGTATGAATCGCTATTTCTAGCCATTTCATAATAGTCCTCAAATATTTTTCTTATATCTGATTTTTCTATTGATGGAATTACATATTTTATTAACTCAATATCTTTAACCTCTTTGAGTTCTTTATTGAGTAAATCTACAATTGGTTTGCCACCTTTAGTTAGGTTATATTTGCCCCAGTTTTTTATGGCAATTTCTCTAGTATCGGGATTATATTTAATACACTTATGGTGATTTATAAATCTATCCATTAATGCTCTTATACTTTCTTCTGAGTATCCCATCCAAAATGCTAATTGCTTCTTAGTCACTTGATAAACTCCTATTTGAGTTGTCTGAGGATTACTAAGAAGAAGTATGAAGAAGAATTTATCTTCTGGTGTCCATTCCTCTTGTACTTTTGGGTCAGTCCAAAAGCTTGTATATATCTGTCTAAAAACTGCCACTCTATCACCTCCTATTAAGCCCCTTTAAAGGCTTGTTTCTCATAAGCTGTACAAACAGCATCATATTCACTTTTATTTAAATCTTTTATGTCTTTTCCTAATTGTTTAAAAATCTGTTCTTTTAATAATGTTTTATTAACTCCAGCACTATTAGCTATTGCATATAGTCTACTTAGTTGTTTGTCAGTCAATATTCTATCTACTGTACTTTTACTTTGTTGAGTATTATTAGAATTACTTTTAGATTCATCTTTTCCACTTACTGCATCAAAACTATCATTCTCAGTTATGTTAAGTAACTGAATATATAAATATCTAGTCTGATAGGTTTCTATACCTCCTAATGCTTGTAATTCATTAGAGCCTTTAAGTTGTAAGTCTCTCATTGGAGAAGTGAATACAATCTGTTCTGTTGGGTTTTCTCCATTAATTAGTGTTAATGTTGCATAGTCATTTGTAAAAACTACTATAGGGCATAATTTGGCTTTTTCTAATAGTTCTGTAGCTTGTGGCAAGAAGTCTGCCAACTCAAAATACTTGAAGTTAGCGAACTTATTCTCTCCGCTTTTCTTTAGATTTAACTTACTAAATTTAACTCTTACATCCATTAATTTAATATAAATATTAGATTCCAATTCCATCACGCTCCATGTCCCTTATGTTTCTTTTTAAAACACCTTCCCATCCATCTATATAGTCTCCATATAAACCATCTGATTTTTGCTTTTCTAAATCTTCTTTAAACTGCTCTATTGTCCAATTTTCTTTATGCCTTTTTATACAATATTCTAGTCCTGCAATACTTCCTAAAGCTTGTTCTGCTTCTATTCCTTCAAATCTAGTAAATTTTAATATAAATACTCTATTTTCTAAATCCTTAATTATCTCATTTCTAGTTTTCATTTCTTCCCCCTTGTGCTATAATATAGCTAATTAAATTTTAGTATGTTTTTGAATTGAGCCACTGGAATGGCTCTTTTCTACATTATTTGAACACTTAATGGTCTATCTGTTTCAAATTCTTCTCTCATTAGCAGTTCTTCTGCTTCTTCTGTATCTTTTTCTATCCTCTTGTACTCTGCATATGCTTCATGCTTAATTCTGTCTTGTTCATCTGTTGTAAGACTTCTATCTGCCCATGCCCTTTGTACTATATCTAAATATATTAAGTATTGTGCTTTTCTGTATTTTTCTATATCTTTAATTAATTCTTGTCTACTTTTCATTTTCCACTCCCCCTATTGATTCAATTTCTGAATTTAGCATAAGCAAAATATCCTCATATGCTCCTAGCACTTTTTCATCTGACTTACACTTATATCCGATTGATTCTCTGTCCTCTATCTTCTTTCTTAAACTTTGTATCTTATATTCTAAAAATCTTCTTGTTACTTCCATGTTCAATCCCCCCTTAAAGTTCGAGTCCTCTTTGCTTACATTCTTCCATGTAACTTATACACTCTATATAAAACTTTGGTGTAGGTACTTTTTTATGTTTTATACAGAATCTTAGAAACCATCTTAGAGTCAATTAAATCACCCCCTTTCTCTTTTTCATTACATTCCTATCTTTCATTGCATTTTTCATTACATATTCTTCAAAAGAAATTAAATCTATCCTGTATGAACTACCTAGAGGAATTACAGTATAATGGTTTTGTGCCATTGCTTCTCTTATCATGTTTCTTGCAGTTGAATCAGAAACTTTCAAGTACTCACAGAACTCCTTTACTGTAACTAAATCCATTCTTTTAATTCCTTCTCTATCTAAAAACATCTTTATGATGTCTGTTGTATCATCTCTTTGCATTAATTCTTGCACTAAATCTTTTGTGTCTATGAATTGTAATGCTGTGCTCATTTTTATCTCACCCTTTCTGTATATGTAGATTTATTATTTAAAGAAAACTTTGCTAAATTCAATTCCTAAAAAGTAGAAAATTAAAATTAGAACTGCTCTAAGTAATAATGCTTTTTCTTTATTTTTCATTTTTATCATTCCTATCTTCCGACTAATTCATCTAATGTAATGTCTAAATAGTCAGCTATTTTTATTAAAGTGTTTACAGTTGGGTTCTTCTTTTCTCCTCTTAAAATTGCATATAAATTTCCTGAATCTACTCCTATTTCTTTTGCTAATTTCCATGCTTTTAAATTTCTATCTCTTAAAATTTTGTTTATGTTGTCATTAATTGCCATTAATTTCCTCCTTTGATATAATATATTTGTAGGATATATCCTACAAATATATGGTTAGGTGGTGACTTATGACTATTGATAAAATAACTAAAATTGAAGCTGCTTGTTCGAACTGTGACACAAAAATCATCATAAATGACTCTTATTTTAGGGAAGTTTGCAATAACGGACTAACATGTTCTGTATGCAAAGAAGATATTCAAAACATTAAATCTGTAATATCGAATGTACACAGATACAATCAAGCTGTTGATACTTTAGAAAAAGAATTAGATTCTTGTAAAGACATTTATATCTATTAATCTCTATTTTACTGGAGTACTTTGTTGCTCCAGTTTTTCATATTCAACTTCTTTTGTACACATGCAACATATCTTAGGCTTCAATCCTTTTTTAACTTCTGCCTCATTGTCAAACCCGCAGTATGGACACTTGCAAAAATATTTTACTCTTGAATCACTTGTATTATTTTTCATGTATTTAACCTCCTAGTTAATAATTAATTAAAATAATATATTTCAAAATATTCTGTATTTAATTCTCAAAGTGCTAGTTTTACTTAACCTAATAAAGTTATTTGACACCCTTGCTCTTTTTCTGTAATTAATCCATCTTTTATAAGTAATAATCTAAATGCTTCTCTTCCCTTTGGATTTATTAATGTTTGAGTATCTGAATGTCCATGTGGTGTTGTAAACTCTTTTAACTCAAAATATTGCATCTTGTTAGAATAAGGCTTTATTTTACCTTTTGTATCTCTATAACAATATTTCTTCTCTATTAGCCATGACACAAACACTTTTTCTTTGACTCCAAGTTCTTTTGCCGTATCTCTTATGTTTGTAAGTAAGTTTCTTTCTACTAAAGCATCAAAGTAATCTGCTTTTGGTTTCATTACTTGATTTTCTTGAATAACTAGTTGTTTTTCTTCTTGCTCCTCTATCCAACGTTTAGCACGCTCTATCGGATTTTCTATTATGTAACTATCCTTTTGCTGAGAATCTATTATGTTATATGTACCAGTCTTGCGAATACTTGGTAATACCTCATTAGTTACCCAACGCTTAAATGCTTTTGCATTTGGTAACTTAGAACTTAATATTAGCGAATAAAGTCCACTTTCATTAATAATAGGAGTACCCTTTGTTCCTATATCAATAAATCCTAATTCTTTCAAATCGTGAAATGCGATTTGCTCTTTGTCTTCTTCATCAACATGTTTTATTAAAGCATCACTTACATTTGAATAACCTAATTGCTCTGCTATATCTTTTCCTATAAACCAACACTCTCCATTTTTATCTAATACTCTTATTTCTCCAAAAATTTTATTTCTAAATACTTGTAAATTACTTTTCATCTTCAATATCCCCCGTTCTATTTTTAATCTTTAATTTTGAATTTTGTGTTTTTTGAGCGAATAAAAAATTATTGATAGAATTTAATATATAAGCTTGATATATTGGTTCTAATTCTGTTGCTAATATACCTATTTCTGTACCTGTCTTAATTGATTCATTCATATTTTTTTTCATTTACTTCACCTCTTGATTAATGTTTGTATGATTACTTTTTCAACAATATTTTGTTTGTATAAATACATATTAACATCTATTTTTGTTTGTGTCAACACTTTTACACTCCTTTTTAAAACGTTTTTTGTTTGTTTGGCAACATTTTGTATTGACATAAACAATTGCCCATGGTATTATATTTTTAGGAGGTGTAAACATGAACTTTGCCGAAAAACTTAAACTAATAAGAACTACAAAAGGTTTAACACAAAGTGATTTTGCTAAAACTATCGGAGTTTCAAGAGCCAATATTACAAATCTCGAATTAGACAATGTAAAACCAACTCAAATGTTTATTAATTGCGTTTCTTTGACTCATAATGTGGACAAAGATTGGCTAATTAATGATGATGATAATAGCTTAGATGGTTTAAAAAGTTATAATGACTTAACTAAATTAATAGCCGAAAAATATGAACAACTAGATGATGAATATAAGGTTTTTATAGAAAAACAAATTCAGGAACTTTTGATAATTCAAGAAAAACACATTCAACAAGAGTCCTAGAAATAGGGCTTTTATTTTTATTATTAAAGTTACCATAACAGAATCTAAATTTAGAGAAATTTGCAACCATGGTTTAACATGTCCTGCATGTCAAGAGCGTATATCAAACTCTAACTTTGCAGCAGAATATGTACTTCAATATAATCATGTTGTAAATGAACTAGAAAAAGAATTAGATTCTTATGATAATATTCGTATCTATTAATTTCTATTTTGCTGGAGTACTTTGTTGCTCCAGTTTTTCATATTCAACTTCTTTTGTACATAAGCAACATATCTTAGGCTTCAATCCTTTTTTAACTTCTACCTCATTGTCAAACCCACAGTATGGACACTTGCAAAAGTATTTTACTCTTGAATCACTTGTATTATTTTTCATGTATTTAACCTCCTAGTTAATAATTAATTAAAATAATATATTTCAAAATATTCTGTATTTGGTTTTCAAAGTGCTGGTTCAATTTAACCTAACATTGATAATTGTTGATTATTATTCTTTTCTATTTCTGGCAATATGTTATTTGCTCTTAATAAGTCATGTAAAAACAATCTTCCTTTTTGAGTCCATTTAGTTATCATTTTTGTACTTATATTTCCATTAGTTCTAGTTATCTCTATTGTTTCTGAGTGAGTATATCTTTTGCCTTGATGTTCCTTATATAAAAGCCATTGCTCACTTTGCTTATATTGCACCTTTAATTTATGAAGCAATTTATTCATTTCTGTACCACTCATACCATAATCTTTTGCAATCTGAGTTATCGTAACCAAACTATCACTTTTTAGTATTGTGTCTGTGTAATCTGCTTTAGGTTTGAGTTCGTTTATAACTTGGTCTTTCATCTTGCTTTGTAATTGTAAGTACTCTTTTTCTTCAACTTCTATTAACAACTGTTGTAATGCTTCTTTATATGTAGTTGGTAATTTAGGTTGTTGTTCTTTTAACTCTTGCTCCATTTCTTCAAACTTAGTTACATAAATTGCTGTAAATATAATCCCTTTTTCTCCTGTCATTTTGTTAGCTACCATATCACAACCTTTTTTAGTTAATAAGTAACAAGGATATTTCTGATTATTTTCATTCTTGTAAGTACTTTCAATAAAAAAATCATCAGTGTGCAATTTTGCACTCTGCTTTAATACACTTATGTAACCTCTTATACTTCTTAATAATTGATTATGGTCTTTTTCTATTAATTCAGCTACTTCTCTACTCTCAACTAAGTATTTATTGTTTTGCTTGATAATTGTTAAGTCATTCATATTTATTGTCCTCCTTATTGTTATTTTTATATTTAGATGAATCAAATTCTTTCCATAAAATGTCTATTATAAATGAGTTTTTCGTTAATCCTAAGTATTTTGATTTTCTGGTTATTTCTTCATTTAATTTTTCGGGCATCCTAACAGTTATTCTCTTTTTATTTGAGTTCATTTTGCCGCCAACTCCTTTCTTGTTTTAATAATATCACGCCGTCTTTATGCCGTCAATATATTTTATAGATTTTCTATAAATTATTTTTATGATATAATAATGACATCATTTAGACTTTAAAAAGGAGGTATTATTATGTCAACTTCATTGCCTAAATACACTTTGCGAATAAATAAAATTTTACTTGAAAAAATTAAGTATATTGCAGAAAGTGAAGGTCGTTCTGCTAATAAAGAAATTGAACAACTAATAAAGAAGCATGTTGAAAATTATGAACAAACAAAAGGAGAAATAAAAGTCAATATTGAAGAATAACATTTATAAAGCTTTGCTAATCACTGATAGTATGTACTCATTTACTGACATACCTCTTTGATTAGCTTTTTCTTTGCATTTAACATATAATTCTTCTGTAATACTCAGTGTATATTTCTTTTTACTATTCAATCTATCTCACCTCTTTTGAATATTCTGTATCTATTTCTTAACACATTATCTCAATACACCATGTTATAATTAATTTAAATTCTAATGAAAGTTGGTGTTATCATGAAATTTGTTTATGTTAAGATATTTAATAACTGGATTGATATAACTGATATTGGCACTATAAATGGTTGCAATGCAGTAGAATATATTAATGGGAACCTTGATGAAATGTACTCAAGTAATTATGTTTCTATAGATTACAAAGATAGAAACTATTGTGTTCATCCATCATGTATTCAAATAGTTACAAAATAAAGTGTTTATCTCTCTTTAAAAAACTTTTAAGGGAGATATTTTTATTCTGTATTTAGTTTTCAAAGTGCTAGTTCAATTTAAACTAATTCTTACTTAAATCACTTGATATTCCGTATTTTAAAGCCATGTCTTTTACAATGGTCACATAACCCTCTATAAGCTTTTTATCGTCTTGTATTACATCTAAATTATTCACCTTATCTCTTTTAGATTCAGATACCCCTTCTTCTGCCATCTTTCTTCTTTTATTGATTAATCTTCGATTTAAGTCAACTCCAAACCTATTGTTTAGTAACTCGTAACTTTCTCTTCTAAGCATGTTTATATGTTCAAAACCACCTTGTTGTTTTGCTATTCTTGCAATTAGTTGTTGTGTATCCTTTCTCCAGTCTGTAGCATTTAATGAAACAACTTCTTTTATTGTTTTAACTTCTGTTTTTGCTTCTAATGCTATATTGTTAGCTTGATTAACTTGTAGTCTTAAATCTTTCATTTCCTTTAAACTTTCTATCAAAACGTCTTCTATGCAATATGGTTTCTGTTGCTTAACCTTGAAGTATGTTTCTTCTAAGTTATCAAACTGTTCCCAAGCCTTATCTGTATCTAGGATTTTACAATGTCTATTTGCCCTCTTTCAGTCCAAAGATATAATTGACTAGAATGTTTTGAAACCAACTGACTATTAGTAGGTTGGTTCTTAAACTCTTTCAAATACTCACCTTGTAATAAAAAATAGTGTATATTCTCTTTGAATCTCTCTTTGTTTCTATTGAAGTTAGTTTGTATATTGTTTACATCAGTTTCATATACATCTGCTAGTTGTTGTGTAGTTAAAACTCTTTCGTTGTTTCTTTCTATTACTTGTAAGTTATTCATATTTATCTACTCCCTTCATCAAATTTCCATTTTAGAAATTTAATTTGTAAAAAAATTTTCTATATCACAATCAAGTATCTTAGATAATTTAGGCAACATATCAGCTCTAATTGAATATTGACCTGTCTCGTATTTAAAATAAGTTGATGCGTTTTTAAAACCTAATTCTTTTGCAACGTTTTGTAAAGATAAATTTAATGTATTTCTTCTTTTTTTTATAAAATCATGGTTTATCTTTTTCATACACTCACCTCAATTTCTATTTTAGCAATTTCTATATTTCAATAATAACATTTCTAAATTAGAAATTCAAGGCTTTTTTATATTTATTTTAGAAATTTTTTATTTCTATTATAGAAAAGTATGCTATTATATTTCCATAATAGAAAATTTTTCGAGGTGATTATACATGAATGCAAGTCAAAGAATTAAATATCTTAGGGAAAATATGAATATGTCGCAAAAAGAATTATCTGAAAAAGCAAATATAAATACAAGTGTTATGAATAGAATAGAATCTGGCGAAAGAGCAATAAGAGATGAGGAGTTAATAATCTTTTCTAAAATTTTTGATGTATCTACTGATTATATTCTTGGTTTGTCAGATACAGAAAAACTAAATATTGATGAAAGCTATGAATTTATAGATAGTTTAAGTAGTCCAGATGATATAAAAGAATTGATAAAAATAGTTATTAGCTTAGATGAAGAAACTAGAGATAAAATGTTAAAAATCGCAAAAGTATTTGTAACAGAAAAAAATATTAAACATAATGGCAATTAAAGCTTATAAATATAGCATATTTGAAAGAGAGGAACTATACCTCTCTTTTTTCTTTCTCTTCTTTCAACATCTTTTTATACTTCTCAAATTCCTCTTCCTCAACTTCTTTAAAGTTTTTAAATAAATTCTCTAGTTCTAATATTAATCTTTTTGAATACTGCACATATACCATCCCCCTGTTATAAGAACCTATGTTCTTATTTTTAGTTAAAAACTCCCAACAATTTTTAATAAAAACTATGTAATTATACCCTTTGATTTCTAGAAATGTTTTCCGACTATTCAGAATTGTCTTTGATAATTATCTTACTTACATAATAATACTTTTGTTAAATATATGCAATAAAAAAAGGGGAATTGTAACAAAAAAATCGAAATTTGTAGACAGTTGGTTATTTTTTCCATTCCTGTATATTATTAATCGTCTTTTTAATTATAATTTTTTGTATTTTCTTGTTTTTATAATATTTTTTATTATTTAATTTTAAAATCTTCGTTTTACTTTTTATACCATATAAATATAGTATTCTTTTCAAAACTATTTAATTCTATGTTTTTCCCAATATACATAGTATTTGTATGGAAGATTTTATATACTTAAATTATTATTATAAAGTAAAACAAAAATAAAAAAGGATAAACATGTTGAACATGTTTATCCTTTTTCCTTAAACATTAATAATTAAACTAGCTTGCATCTGACTTAGAACAATCTTTATCAAATATAATTTGTTTTGACATCTTATATATTATAAATAAAACAATGCCTAAAAATATAGAACCTGATATAGCTATAAAAGCTACTTTATTATCTAAATTCAAAATATCAGCTATAGCACTAAGGATATTGTAATTATCAATATTATATAATAAAAATACTATAAAAATTGAAACACTTGAAAAATAATTATAATAAAATAACAAAGGATGCCTATTTATTAAACAGTTTGATATTTTTCTATCTTCACAACCCTTGCATTCTTTTTTCTCCATATATATCTTACCATGAACTAACTTTGATACTATATAGAGCAACATATAAATAACATTAAACATTATAAAACCAATCGTAAGTAGCACAAAGATTAATCTATATTTACTTACATTATCCATATTGTTTAACGCACTTCCTATTAAGCTCATGCCTCCAAGAAATGCGATTATGACAGCTGCAAATATACTTAGAATACTTATAAATTCACTCTGTGATTTTGAAACCCGTTCCTCACACTCTTTTACTGCCATCACATAATTTTGTATCTCAGACCTCATATTATTATTTGTTTCTTTTGTATTTTTACTTTCATTTCTTAGAGATTCCATTTCTTTAGCTCTAGGAATCTCTAACAAAATATGATTTAATATATGAACTAAAATATCATCAATATCCCCTTCATTGGTTTCCATATAAAGTAAAGTGTTTATTTGTAAATTATCTCTACTATCAACGCCTAAAACTTTTATATATTCTAATATAAAACTGTACCTAATACTATTTCCATCCAGTTCAATCTTCTTTAGCTGTTCTAATTTTCCTTTTTCTAACTTTTTTAATACTAGTTCCACTTGCTCATCAGATACAAACTTCATTGTTCCTCCTAATGCTTTTCGAACCAATCCTTTAAATCCCAAATTGATATTTCCTCATTTCGACCTCTCATATAACTATATTTCCATGGGTCTTCTGAGTGAGTTTGCTCTACAATATCCCATACATCTTTATATACTAACGATTCCACAATTTTATTTATAAATATTTCATCGTTTTCATTAAACAAATTAAAATCTATAGGTTTTATATTTTTTATTGCCTTACTATTGTATTCTCCAAACTCAAAATATACATCTGGAACTACTGGACCATAATCCCAGGCCTCTATCCTATTATAAAAAAGAGGTTTTCTAAAATTGGCTACATATTTTCCTTGTACATAATATAGTATCTTTTGTAATTTCAAATTACTTATAGGATGATTGCATGCATTTTCGCAATACCATAAGATATATTTAGCAACCTCTATAGCACTACAATTTACGTTAAACATATAAAACACCTCCGCTCGTATTCATTATTAAATAATATTTGTAAAATTATATTATTTATACTAAGTTTATATTATTTGAATAAAATGTCATAATAGCGGTTCTATGTCTATAGAATTATTATAGCATAAAATTTCCACTTTTACTTATTCTAATCAAATATATGTCAAAAAATACCATATACTTTGTGCTTTTTAAAATATAGATATAAATTAGTATATACTTCTTTATATTCAAAATCGTCGTAACATTATACAAGAACTGTTTCGATAATGACCAAGTATTTCTATTTAATAATCATAAAATTGTTTATCACGTACATACGTTCGATAACATTGTACAATATATCTTGTTTTATCAATTTAAAAACAAATACATCAATCTAACACAGTTAAGTATCCTTTTTGTAACATAAGTATAACACACTAAAAGCTCAAAAACTACTATATTTGTAAAATTTTATATAATACAATACAATATGCACGTATAGTTTTAATTCTCTTAATTGTTAAAATACACCTTAATAATTTTACACTAAGCTTTCTTTTCATTCTTTAAAATATTTATCTTCTCATCAATTGACACGTATATAAATACGTGTTATAATATAATTGTAAGGAGGGAATATGAAATCTTATTCTTCAAGAGAAATTTTAAAAATACTTAATGCAGATGGATGGTATGAAGTAAATTGTGTTGGTGACCACCACCAATTTAAACATCCTACCAAAAAAGGTAAAGTTACAGTACCACATCCAAACAAGGATTTGCCTATCAGAACTGTAAAAAGTATTTTTAAACAAGCTGGGATTAATGTTAGTTAATCCCTTCTCTCCTTGCAAAACCTTTAAAGGAGTTGATAAAATGAAAAAAGATATATATGTATACCCTGCTATACTAAGCTATGATAGCGATGGTATCTCTGTAGAATTTCCTGATTTGCCAGGTTGCCTTACATGTGCAGATACAACAGAAGAAGCCTTAAAAATGGCAAAAGAAGCTCTAGGGCTACATCTGTATGGCATGGAAGAAGACAATAACATAATACCTAATCCAACAACTATAGATAAATTAAACTTAGAGAAAAATCAAATACCTACTTTAATAGAGATATATATGCCTATTCACAGAAAAGCTATAGAGAATTATTCTGTTAAAAAAACTCTCACTATCCCACAATGGCTTAATAGAGAAGCTGAAAAAAATAAGGTTAATTTTTCTCAGATACTTCAAGAAGCTTTAAAAAATCATCTTAATATTCATTAGATATAATTAGAGCAGTCTAACTGCTCTTTTATATAAATTTTATTCAAAACTTATAAAGGGAGTGTACATATGAATATAAAATCAGCTTTTATAAGAAAAAGAAGTGAAAAATTTCATGTATATGTGGAGTATGTGGAAGAAGAAACTGGGAAAAAGAAACAAAAAAGTTATGGAAGTTATGAAAAGAAAAAGGATGCTGAAAAACATTTAATTGAAATAAAATCTACTATAAACAATAATAAGTTTGTTGCTCCAAACACTGTAACGCTTGTAGACAGATGCTATAGATACATAGAGGAAAAAAAGGATGACTTTTCTCCATATACTTTAAGAAACAGAAAAAGTATAATTAGAAATCACATCCAACCTTTTTTTGAAGATATAAAATTAATTGATATTAGTCCAAACCTTTTACAAACATATGTCAATAAAATATATAAAAAATATTCTTTGAATTCCGCAAAAAATTCGATTAGTTTTTTAAATGCTTTATTGCATGAAGCTTATCGACTTAGAGAAATACAAGAAGATGTTTCTAAGTTTGTAATAACTCCAAATAAAGAAAATGCATCTACAACTAATTTTTATACCAAAGAGGAGGCTCAGATACTGTTAGAAAGGTGTCTTGATACTGATTTAGCTATACCTATCTATTTAATGTTAGGACTTGGTCTACGCTTCGGTGAAGCTGTAGGAATTAGATGGTGTGATGTTGAACTTAATAAAAGTATTATAAATGTAAAACAAACAATGATTCATGTTGATGGAAAAGTAACTTTTAAATCACCTAAAACAGATAAATCTAAAAGAAGATTGACAGCACCAACTGAGTTAATAATTTTGTTAAAAGATGAAAAGTTAAGACAAAGTAAATTAAAATTACAAGGGATACTAAAAAATGAATTAGATTTAGTATGTCTAAATTCAAAATTTAAACCTTGGACACAACAAATGTTTTTTAAACCTTTTAAAAGATTATTAGAGAACAACAATCTTAGGTATATAAAATTGCATGAACTTAGACATACAAATGCAACTTTGATGTTATTATCTGGCACTAACATAAAAACTATTTCAGAACGATTAGGTCATACAGATATAAAAATAACTATGAATAAATACTCTCATGTTTTAGAAGAAATGGACAAAGAAGCTTCTGATAATTTAAGTAAAATCTTATTTAAATAATCGTCAGTTCTATGTCAGTAAGATGTCAGTTAATCATATATTTTTTTATTTGTCAGTTAGATGTCAGTCAAATATTTATTACTAGACAGTAGTAAAAAGCAGTATTTTACTACTATCTAGCAGCACTTAATATTGTATAATATCTAAGCATAACACTTATAAAATGTTATTCTTCTTCATCTTTTATAGAAAATTCTACATTTTCAATTATATTTGAATGTTTATCCTGTTTTGCAATGATTCTGTACTTATTAATTTCTTCATTCACAATACCTATACTCCAAATTAATACTATAGCATCATCTATAAATCCAAATGCTCCAGCGAGCATTTCAGGTATTATATCAATACCAGATACAAAGTAGGATACAGTAAAAACTAATACAGAAACTACTTTGACCTTATCAATTATATTTATTCTTTTATCTGTCATAAAATCTGGTAGTTTAAGTAAATCAAATATAAAAAGTAATCCAAACTTAGCATTTTTAAATCTTACTAAAATTTTTTTTAAAGTATCTAAAATTATATCAATAACTCTTTTTAAAAGTTCCATATTTATCACCTCTTATAATCATAGGTTACTCTACATTATAACCGATATAATTAATTTGATGAATATTTTAGATATAAATTTTATTAATTAGTTTATACTTAAATTGTATTGATTACATATGGACAGTTATATAATAACTTAAGTATTTTAAATTGTTTATAATTTTTACAATAATATTAATTTATTTTTAATTATAACAATTCAATTCCTGCGTTTCTAAAATTTTCAATCATATCTTGTGGCCATACTCCAACTTGTACTTCCCCTATATGTGCCTTTTGCAAGAAATACATACAGATTCTTGATTGACCAATTCCTCCACCAATTGTATATGGAAGCTCACCATTTAAAAGCATTTTATGATAATCAAATTCTTTTCTATCTTCACATCCAGCAAGCTTTAACTGTCTATCTAGTGATTCTTCATCAACTCTAATTCCCATTGATGATAATTCTAATGCAGAATCTAGAACAGGGTTATAAAATAGTATATCTCCATTTAATTCCCAATCATCATAATCAGGGCTTCTTCCATCATGTTTTTCTCCTGATACTAATGTCTTTCCTATTTGTGTTATAAATACAGCTTTTTTATCTTTTACAATTTTATCTTCTCTATCTTTTGGCGATAACTCTGGATACATATCTTCTAATTCCTGTGATGTTATAAATGTTATTTCTTCTGGTAAAATTTCTTTTATACCTTCATACATACTACACACAAATATTTCAGTATCTTTAAATACTCCATATAATCTTTTTACAACGTCTTCTAAAGTTTTTTCATTTCTGCTACTTTTTTCTATAACTAATTCCCAGTCCCATTGGTCTACATATAAAGAATGTATATTGTCCAATTCTTCATTTTTTCTTATTGCATTCATATCTGTATATAAACCACTTCCAACTGCAAAACCATATTTTTTAAGAGCTAATCTCTTCCATTTTGCAAGTGATTGAACAATTTCTGCATTTTTATCCATAAATGGTATATCAAAGCTTACTGCTTTTTCTCCATTTAAATTATCATTTGCACCTGTTTCAGGCAATACAAATAGTGGTGAAGAAACTCTTATTAAATTTAACTCATTACTCAATCTCATTTCAAAGAAATCTTTTAATTTTTTTATGGCTACTTGTGTATCAATTACATTTAGACTGCTTTTATAATCTTTTGGTATTATTGTACTCATACTATTCACTCCCTATATTCTATATATTTTTCCATTAAAAAAACCTCTCATCCCTATAAAAAGGGACGAAAGGTTGCTTTTCCGCGGTACCACCCTGATTAGTTTGAAATAGATTCAAACCCAGCTCATAATGTACAGATATTACTCGATACATCCCAATATGATAACGGTTTGGTTCCGACTAAGCCTACTCTTTTAAAATTTCAGTTAGCAACTCCAGGATGTTCTTCACTATAGACTTCATATTGGTCTCACACCATCACCAACTCGCTTTAATTACATTCTATACCTACTCTTCCTTTCAACGTCTTTAAAGTTTTATTTTTACTTTAATAAAAGTTAACTTTTGTGTTTTCTATTTATTCATAATAGTATGATAAGTGATTAGTTAAATTTTGTCAAGTTTATTATTTTTTATTTTTTATATACTTTATACATTTTTCCCCATGTTTTATAAGTTTTCAAATGTAGTTTTTAATCTATCCATACATTCTTTTAATAGAGATTGTGGGCATGCTACATTTATTCTTTCAAACCCAATACCTTCTTTTCCAAATATATAACCTTCATCAAATAATACATTGGCTTTTTTAAACATTAAATCTTCAAGTTCTACTTCATTTAATCCATAAGCAGTAAAGTCTAGCCAAGCTAGATATGTCCCTTCTGGATAAACAAGTTTAACTTTTGGTAAGTATTCTTTTAAGTATTCATCAATAAATTTTATATTATTATCTAGATATTCATTTAATTCATCAAGCCAGTCTTCACTTTCATTATATGCTGCAATAGTAGCTACAATAGCAAAAGGATTTGGTGAAGTACCAACTCCAACAGCTGTAACTTCATCTTGATACTTCTTCTTTAACTCTTTATTATTCACTATTATATTGGATAATTGCATTCCAGCTAAATTGAATGTCTTACTTGGAGCTATACATGTGACTATTTTCTCTTTATATTCTGGGCATAATGATTGTAAAGGAATATGTTTAAATCCTTTTCGAATTAAGTCAGAGTGTATTTCATCTGCTATTATCCACAAGTCATATTTTTTGCATATTTCTACGACTTTTTTTAATTCTTCTTCTCTCCATACTCTACCAACAGGATTGTGAGGGCTACAAAGAATAAGTACTTTATTATTGCCACACTTAGCTTTTTCTTCTAAATCAGTGTAATCCATTCTATAAGTTCCATTTTCATATATTAGAAAATTATTTATAACTTCCCTATTATTGCTTTTTATCTTTGCTTCAAATGGATAATATACTGGTTTTTGAATTATTACTCCTTCTCCAGAGTTTGTTAATATTCTTACTAAAATAGCTACAGCAGGTACAACTCCAGGGCTAAAAACAATATCTTCTCTATTTACTTCCCAGTTAAATCTTCTTTTATACCATCCACAAACTGCATCAAAGTATTCGTCACTATTATTAGAACTATATCCAAATATTTTGTGGTCGATTTTTTTATGTAATGCTTCTATTATTGGTTCTGCACATTCAAAATCCATATCTGCAATCCAAAAAGGTAAACCATCTTTTTGTGCTTTTGGTGAACAATTAGTTCTGAAATCCCACTTTACACAGTCTGTTCCTACTCTGTCTACAACTCTATCAAAATTATATTTACTCATTTAAGCCTCCTAAAAATATAAATTCTATAAATATTAAATTTGTCACTACTTGTAATCTAAGGACATTTTACCACTCTACACACTATAATAATACTTTTTGGTTTAATAGATTTAAAATATACCTATTTTTCCTACAATAGATTTTTTCGATATTGTAAAAACAACTTCATTACAACAAAATAAAAAGAGACTATTTACGTCAATAATATTACAACTAACATAAAAAACCTCTTTTCATAAGTTTAAAAAATTTTAAATATAAATCAATTAATTTAAAATCTTATCCTAATCTCTTTTCAACTAGTCTGCACCAGATATCAACTCCATATTCTAAAGCCTTAGTATCAAACGTCACATTAGGATTGTGGAATCCTGGTGTAGCATCAGCACCTAGTCCAATATATGTAGTCTTACATTTTAGTTTTTGAGTATAATAGTGAAAATCTTCCCCACCAGAGTTTTTAAATACACCTATAGATGCATCTTCACCAAGTACATCTTTAATAGTCTCTTCAGCTAAACTTACAAGACCTTCATCAAACTCTGCTGCTGGAACTCCATCTTTCGAAAGCAATATAGCCTCTGCGTTTATAGAACTTGCAGCGGTTTTTATAGCATGAATAGCTTTTTCTTTTAATTCTTCTATTATTTCATTACTCTCTGCTCTTATATCTAAAGCCATAAAAGCTTCATCTGGTATATTATTATATGTTTCACCTTTAACTGATATCTTTGTAACTTTAATAGAATTTGGAACAGCTGGATTTACTCTTATTGCATTTATTGCATTTACTGCTAAACATACAGCATCTACTGCATTTACACCTAAGTGTGGCTTAGAACCATGACAAGTAATACCTTTAATAGTAAATTCCATTATGCAACTGGCACAATGATACATTGCAGGTATGGCCTTTCCTAATCTACAATCTTGCCCAGGTCTTAAATGCATACCTACCATCTCTTCAACATCATCTAATAAACCAGAATCTATTACTCTTAATGCTCCATAAAGTTTTTCTTCACCTGGTTGAAAAATTATTTTAAGTTTTCCTTTTTTTACTAAGTCCCTCTCTTTTATTAAACTTGCAGCTGTTAGAAGCATGGAAGTGTGACCATCATGACCACAAGCATGTATCATTTTCTTTTCTCCATCTATTATAAATTCTAATGCATCTATATCTGCTCTTATCGCAAATACTGGCCCTTCTTTTTTTGAGTCTATTGTTACTATAATGCCAGTTCCTGCAACACCTTCATCTATATTTTCAAATCCCATTTTTTTAAGTTCTTCTAAAATAAATGTAGATGTCTTGTATTCTTCAAATCCTTTTTCTGGAATTGTATGTAAATAATCATACACCTTATGTACATAGTCAATATAACTTTTATTATTTTCCATAATATAATACCTCCATAAATTTTAATTTTTACCTTATATTACTCTTTTCCATATGTTGTCTATACTACAAAATAATTCATTATAAGCATTGCAATACATCCATTTAAAGTTGCTATTATAAACATATGTGGATAGTATTTAGTTTTTAATTCGGCTGTTCCTAACAACCTACCCATAAACTGTATCTGAGCTCCTGAAAGTAATAACATTGGTAAAAGTATTGCAACATGTGCTTGATTTATTTGACCTGCTGTAAACAAGCCAGCTATTACCCCAGAAGCTCCTCCCATTGATATAAATATTGTCATTATTGCAGTTGCTGCAACACCTGGAAGTCCAAATATGCTCATTACAGGTGTGAAAATTGTTCCTATTATATCCAAAAGACCAGTTAAATTGAATATAGAAATTATAGCAAAACCAAATATAACATTTGGAGCCATTGAATTTGTGCTTATTTGAAACCCGTTTCTAGCTCCACCAATAAATGCATCTATCACATTTCCTTTTTTAACTTTCACCTCTTTTTTTGCTATATCACTCATATTAAGCTTCCTCCTTTTCGAATTTATTTAAGTATAATCTAAGTAAGTTTGCTCCAACAAATTTCATAATTAAGATTAAGGCAAGTGGTATAAATATTGGAACATCGCCTATAAATGGAAACAATGCTGCTCCTGAAGCAAAGAAATTTGTGATTGCAGATGCTCCAGAAAACTGAAATGCACAGAAAACAGCTTTTTGCTTTTCATCTATATACCCATCATCTTTAAGTTCCTTAGTCATAGATGCAGCAGCGTCTGTAGATTGTAAACTAGCTATTAAAGTTAATCCTGCAAATCCAGGTAATCCTAGTAATGGTTTTAATAGTGGACTAAGAAGTTTTTGCGCTGCTTTCATACCATCTAAGTGGTCTATAACTCTGACTATTCCAAGTGCAAACATAACTGATGGTATTAAAGTTAATGCATATAGCCATCCATCACGAGGACCAGTCCCTCCATCCCCTCTGAAGTTTGCAGCTAATATACCTACACCATCATTAACTGTCCCCAGTGAACCAAAGTTTCCTAATACATTATTAAAATCTAGTACTTTTAATGCTCCAGGTGCATCTTTAAATATTCCTGAAAAGAATAATGCTCCTAATATTAATGCTACATACCCATACCATTTAACTTCTATTTTTTCTGTTGTTGATTCTAACTTGCTCATATAAATTCTCCCTCCTGCTTAAATAAATTTTATTAGTACACCTTTTCATTAAGCAAAACCCATGCCAATACTTTAATAATAATATTTTTTCATTTGTTTTTTTATTGTTAATTTTTTACATCATATAAATTGCTTGCAATTGCTAACTTTTTAAACTTATATTTATACATCTTTTATTGTCATGCAGTAGAAAAATCTTTATATTATAAATATTTTTCTATATAATTTTTCAAACTAATTTTATAAATAGGATTTTATAGGATAAAAACCTATAAAATCCTATTATTTAGCTAAATGTATAAATTTATCATGTTATTTGTTGTATAATATAACTTGTTCTGCTCTTAAAAAAGCAAACTAAATATTACCTTAGTTAGGAGAAATAAAATGGACAGAAAAAAATTAATCCTTATAACATATGATAAATTAAATGCTGACCACTACAAAGAAGAGTTAATAAGCTTTTTTGGAGATGAAATAAGTATAGAAACTCAAAACATACTTGATGGTATAAGAGAGAATTTAGAGGGTGATGTAGTTCTTTCTCTATCACCTTTAACTAGTAATTTTTTAATAAAGCATTTCAAGGAAGATATTGAAATTATCCATGGAACAAAGGCACTTTCAAAGCTTGGATATGAGAAAATGATGAAACTACCTCCAGGTACAAAATCATTACTTATGACTACCAATAAAACTTCAGCGTTTGAAATGGCTACTTATTTATATAAAATAGGAATAAATCATATCGATTTTGTACCAACATACCCAAACTGTGAAGAAATATATGATTTAGATACAGCTATAACACCAGGTCAGACTAGATTTATACCAAAATACATAAAAAATATCGTTGACTTAGGTTGGAGAAAAATTTCATTAGATACATATATGTCGTTACTAGTAGTATTAAAGCTAAAAAACGAGAAGTTTATAGAAAAACTATACAAGCTATCTAAGGAAATACTTAGTCATGATTTTTTAAATACATCATTAGATAATATATCTAAATTAAAAACTATACTCTATATGACTATTGACGAAATTGGAGATGGGTTAATATTTTTCAATACATTCAACAAGGTTACATTTGTAAATAAATCTTTACTAAGCATGTTGGAATTAGATGAAAAGCTCATAAAATCACCTTCTTTAATGGAATATTTACCAAAGAGTTTTTTGGATAAAATCACTCAAAATCTAAACATAGATAATATGATTATATACATAGATGAAATAGACAAAAAATTTATACTATCAAAAAAACCATTTTATCTTTATAAAAATATAGAAGGTTGCTTAATTACATTAAAAGATGTAAGCAAGATAGAAATACTAGAACAAAAAATAAGAAGTGACTCTGTTAAAAGAGGTTATATAGCCAAGTATAAGTTCAATAATATAATTGGAAATAGCACTGTTATAAAAGACTGTATCAAAAAAGCAAAAAAAATGGCTCTTACAGATAACCCTATTCTAATAACTGGTGAAACAGGTACTGGTAAAGAAGCTTTTACTCAATCAATACACAACCATTCTCCTAGAAAAAATAAACCTTTTGTAGCAATAAATTGTGCTTCACTTCCAAGTGAGTTGCTTGAAAGTGAACTGTTTGGATATGAAGATGGTTCTTTTACTGGAGCAAAAAAGGGTGGAAAGAAAGGATTATTTGAATTAGCTCATACTGGAACCATATTTTTAGATGAGATAGGAGATATGCCACATGATTTACAAGTAAAACTCTTAAGAGTTTTACAAGAAAAGGAAATTAGAAAAATTGGTGGTACAAATATTATTCCAATTGATGTAAGAATACTAGCTGCTACAAACAAAAACCTAGAAAAATTAATTTTAGAAAATAAATTTAGAATGGATTTGTTTTACAGGATAAGTATGTTCACATTAGATTTGCCTCCTCTTAGAAATAGATTAGAAGATATACCATTTCTTTTAGAATCGTTTTTAAAAGAACTTCCATATAAAAATATTAAACTCGATAAAAATCTATTAAAAGCTTTAAATTCTTATACTTGGATGGGCAATATCAGAGAATTGAGAAATTGTATTGAATATATGGCTTATATGGGTTCTAATCAACTTACGATAAATGACTTGCCACAAAATATATCTTCAAAATTAAATAATCATCATATGTTAGGAAATACCTCTATATTTCATGATTTAAATCAATATGATAAAAATATATGTGTTTCTATCCTAAAATCGTTATATATAAAGCCAATGGGAAGAGCAAAACTCATGAAATTTATGGAGCATAATGTCACAGAATATGAAGTAAGAAGTATGCTAGAATATTTGACATCTAATGAATATTTAACTCCTGGTAAAGGAAGAAAAGGTAGCTCTATCACCGAAAAAGGTATAAAAATTATAGAAAATAATATATTTTAGTTTTATATTAATTCAAATTTACTACCTCAAAATTTATATTTATAATCATAAATTTTATTTTACTATAACTTATTATAAAATAATAAAAGATACCTTCAGCAAAAAAGCTATGAAGTAATAATTTTTATTATTAGTTTCATAGCTTTTAATATTAATATATTAATTGATTTAATATTACTGATTGATAATTATAAAGTGTATCTGTTAAAGGTATAAACTCTGAACCAATCCCAAATTTTAATTCTGCAAACGCCTCTAAATAGTCTGGGTCACATACATCTTCCTGTGTTAAATCTTGAAGTACCATTTCAGTCGCAAGATAAGTCGCTAATGATGGTATAAAAGCGTCCATTGGCATAGGATATCCACCAAGTCTATTTGACATGCCAGCAGCTTTAGCCTTTTCACTTATCATATCATTTATCTTGTCATAATTTTGAGCATCTTTTTTAGCTATTTTAAATCCCATAACGCTAGGATATGTATCTGTTGGTGATGGATTACTTTGCTCTGCAACTATATATTTTAACTCTAAAGCTTTAGTTAATATAACTTCATCCATATACTCATTTACACCAAATACATTTATATCTTTTCCATACTTCTTAACCTGTTTGTCTATATCTTCATTTAAAAATTGCTTCATTTTGCCCTTATCTTCTTCTGTATTTACATTTGGTGTATCAACTTGTACAAATTGCATTCCTAAACTTCTACAAGTCTCTTTAATTTTTTCCAGTCTTTTGGCTATATTGGCATCTTTCAAATCATCCTTAGATGCATAATGAATAAAAGCTTTTGCTCCCAGTTCCTTTGAACGTTCAACTAATAACTTTCCTCTTTCCTCTGTGTCAACGCCTAGATTTACATCTACATATTGACTCAATTGGTTTTTGTCCTCTCCCATAGGAGCTGAGATAGTTATTATTTCTGGACGCTTTTCTTTTACCTTTTGTAATGCTGGTAAAAGACCTGCTTGGTCCGTTGATACTACAATCGCCTGAATTTCTTTATCATCAGTCAATTTTACTATTTCATTTATAGACTTATCTATATTAGAAGTAAAGTTTTCTGGCAACACAACATGTTTTATAGTTCGCTCAACTCTAGCTTCACCATCTTTTTCTTTATCAGTTTCATTAGCTTCCTTATACTCTTTTGCTAAATCTTCTACTATACTGTATTGTACTTTATTTTCAGATAATGGCTGAGTTACTACTGCAACTTTGAAATCATCAATGATTTTCTCTTTATCATTTTTGCCTGTAACTAAACTACACCCTGTAATCCCAATAATTAAACATATAGATAGCATAAGTGCTGTTATTTTTTTAAGCATTAGTTAAAACCTCCTAAATTTGTACTTTCTTATCACTATTACTAATTTTATCATACTTCAAAGAAAAATTATATTATAAAAAAATTATATGCTAACTATTATAATCCAATCTAAAAAGTACTATGGGTAGATTAGATTTTGATTAAATCTACCCATAGTACTAAAAAAATTATATATTATAAAATTAAATTAACTATAAATTATTATGCTATTTGTTTTTTGCTTTTTATGAAGTTACCAACTATTCCACCCAATATAGCTGGTATTACCCAGTTAAAGCCCAAACCTGCAAGTGGTAAACTTTGTATAAATGGAACAGCTCCTGTCATTCCATTTACAGCTGATAATACACTAACTAGTAATGTAACATATGCTGCACCCTTAAATGCATTATCATTTTTTATATGCTTACCAGCTAATTCCATGATAACTATTGCCAATAAAACAGGATATATAGTTTGTAGAATTGGAACTGATATAGCTATTATAGCATCAACACCTAAATTAGATATAAGCATACTAGCCACACATATACCGATAACTAGTTGTTTATAAGTTGCTTTACTTATTCCTTCAAAATAAGTTGAAATTGATGCTGTTAGACCTGTAGAAGTAGTTAAACAGGCAAGTGCTACAATTACACCTAAAATTATCTTTCCTACTTGACCATATAATAGTATACTAGTTATCTCAACCAATAAAGATGCTTGAGGTATGCTAGTATCATATAAAGTTGAAGCTGTTGCTCCTAGATAAGTAAGACCACCATATACTAATGCCAGGAATACACAGGCTACAAAACCAGCTTTAATAGTCATACCTATTTGGTCTTTATCTGATGTATATCCTTTAGCCACTATAGACATTAACATTATAGTAGCCATAGACGCTGCACCTAGAGCATCCATTGTTTGATAACCTTGTGATATACCTTCACCAAATAGATTTTTATCTATCATATGTTCTGGACTCATAGGTCCTGCTGGAGATATTATCCCTTTTACAATTAGAACAAATAATACTAATAATAACGCTGGAGTTAAATATTTACCTATTATGTCTATAACTTTAGAAGACCTAATCGTAAATGCTAAAGTCAAACCAAAGAATATTACTGAAAATACTGCTTTAGCTACTGTTCCATGGTCTCCAAATATAGGTATAATACCCATTTCATATGTTGTTGCACAAGTTCTTGGTATAACAAGAAGTGCTAAACATGCTAGAGCAGCTACACTCATTACTCTTGCTAATCCTTTACCTGCTCTTCTAAGTACATCATCCATGCTTCCTTTACATCTTGCTGTTGCTATGATAACAAGCATTGCTATACCAGCATCTGCAACAACAAAGCCAACAAGAGGAATTAACCAGTCTTTACCGGATTCCATTCCTAAAAATGGAGGGAACATAAGATTTCCTGCGCCAAAGAACATAGAGAACAAAGCAAAACCAACTATAAAAATATCTCTCATCTGCTTACTCACACCAAACTACCCCCTTTGAAAATATTTTGAATATTAAGATAATCTTACTTTATTTTCATAAAAATGTCAATCTGGTAAAAATTCTCATATTGTTAACGTTTTCCCAATTTAATATTTGCATATAATTTTCATTTTATGATAATTCCCATCAGTTTTGTTAAATCAATTGCTTGCGACACATCAAAACAAGCTCCCCTAATATCATTTATTCCTACTTCAATACCTTCAATATTATTAGTGGTAAAATCTACTCCAGAAAGTTTAGTTCCATTAAAATTCGATTTTTTTAAATTTGTATACTCGAATACTAAATTTTCATTTTTTACTTCCTGAAACACAGAACTTTCAAAATTTGAATCTAAAATAGAAACTATCTTGAACTTAGAAAACGAGAAGTTAGAATATCTACCTAAAACATCCTTAAACAATACGTTTTTAAGTATACAATCATCCAATCTAACTCCTATTAATTTGCTGTCTTTAAATTCAACTCTGTATATACTTCCTCCATAGAAAGACGTATTGGATAAATTACAGTTTTCAAATACTACATCAAGTAAGTCAATCTTTTTTAAATTACAATTTTCAAAGGATACATTTCTAAATATACAAGATTCAAAACTTGCTCCTGTAATATCTAAATCACTTATAACCTCATTTTCTATAGTTTTATTAAATATTTTTTCATCATTGAATATATCATCTAATATAACTTCAATATTTTCAACATTTTCTAATTCCCCTGTAAATTTAGGCTTTTGTACTTTAATAATCTTAGTCATTTTCTCCTCCACTATAAATTATATTATTTTTAAACTCGTTTTTATTATTATATTAAGCTATTATATGTACTTTCAATATATTAAAAAGTTTTTACGAAATATTCTTGTATTCAGTACATTTATAATTATATCACAAACTTATTTATAATGAATTTCCATTAATAGCATAAGTGTTACAGAAGTATAACATTTATTATACTTCTGTAACATTTATCTTTAGAAATAATTATTCTTCATAAAAAATGACCTCGGTTTTTTATAAAATCGACAAAAAAAACGAATAATTTCTTTAAATTTATTGTAAATAATACAATATTACGATATAATACAACAGAAAAACAAATAGAAAATGTTCATATAATATTAGTAATATGGTCTAATAGTCTCTACAAACTCACCTTAAATGAGTTTTCTATGAATAGAATGTTAACTTTAATATATATTCTATTCTATCTATATGAATATATATTTTTTTGTTTATATTTTAAAGTTTTTTGGAGGTAAAAATGGTACCAAACACTAATAATGTACAACCAGATGGAAATAATTCATCATTAAGCTTTTTAGACAAGATGTTTAAATTCAGCGAACGTGGCTCTAACCTTAAGACAGAAGTAATAGGTGGGGTTACTACATTCTTAACAATGGCATACATAGTTTTCGTAAATCCAGCAATATTATCTGAAGCTGGCATGGATAAAGCAGCACTTATAACAGTTACTATATTAGCTACAGCCATTGGTACACTGATATTTGCAATTTTAGGAAATGCACCATTTGCACTAGCACCTGGTATGGGTCTAAATGCATTCTTCACATATTCATTGGTTATAGGAGCAGGAATTCCATGGCAAACAGGTCTTGGAGTTGTATTCTTATCTGGATGTGTATTCTTCACACTCGCAGTAACAGGTCTACGAAAGACAATTGCTGATGCAATTCCTCGAGAATTAGCAGTAGCATCTTCAGCAGGTATAGGTCTTTTCCTTGCTTTTGTTGGTTTAAAAAACATGGGTGTTATAATTGCAAACCCAGATACAATAGTTTCACTTGCAGATTTTACACCAACAGTTTTAATAGCTCTTTTTGCACTTATCTTAATGGCAATATTAGAATACAAAAAAATTAAAGGTGGAATATTAATAAGTATAGTAGTCGCAACAGTAATATCTATTATATGTGGATTTGTAGAATTACCAACAGCAATAATCTCAACACCACCAAGTATAGCACCAATTGCTTTTAAATTAGATATTATAGGAGCGTTAAAATTCTCATTAATTGGACCTATATTCTCTTTCATGTTTATAGACATGTTTGATTCGTTAGCATTCCTTATCACTTGTTGCAAACAGATGGGTCTTGAAGATGAAAATGGAGAAATAAAGGACCTTGGAAAAATGTTATATGCAGATGTTTCTTCTACTTTAATAGGTTCGTTTTTAGGAACTAGTACAGTTACAACATTTGGAGAATCGGCTTCTGGTATAGCAGCAGGTGCAAGAACTGGACTTGCTTCTGTAGTAACAGCGGCATTATTCTTAGCTACACTTATATTTACACCATTACTTGGTATAGTTCCTACTTATGCTGCAGCACCTGCACTTGTCATGGTTGGTGTATTTATGTTTGAAAGTATAAAACAAATCGATTTTGCTGATAGTAAAATAGCAGTCCCTGCTTTTGTTACAGTTTTATTGATGCCTCTAACTTATAGTATAAGTATTGGTTTGTGTTTTGGATTTATTTCATATATAATAATGCATGTTGTAGCTAAAGAAACTGATAAGATTAGTATAACACTTTGGGTTATAGGTATACTTGCAGTTGTAAACTTAGTACTAAGTTAGTATTTTAATTTTGATATATTAAAAGCTTATTTATTTTTAATTTAAAAATAGCAAAATCAATTTTATATCTAAATTGATTTTGCTATTAACTTTATATATAAAATTTATTATCATAATATATAGATAGAAAAATACATAGAAAAGGGATGATATTTATGTCACAATTACTTATAAAAAATGCATATCTAATCACTATGAATACAGATAGAGAAGTATATGAGAATGGAAGTATACTTATTGAAGACAATATTATAAAAAAAGTTGGGAAATTTGATAATAATATTGTAAATAAAGATGCTGAAATATACGATGCTAATGGAAAAATATTAATGCCAGGATTAGTCAATACACACGTTCACTTATCTCAACAATTAGGTCGTGGTCTTTCTGATGATGTTGTTCTTTTAACATGGCTTAGAGAAAGAATCTGGCCATATGAAAGTAGCTTTAATTACGAAGATTCTTTAATCTCATCTACTGCATGTTGTGTAGAACTAATAAAATCTGGTGTCACTACATTTTTAGAGTCTGGTGGTCAATATGTCGATGCTATGGTTAAAGCTGTTGATAAAACTGGAATTAGAGCATGTCTAGCTAAATCAGTTATGGATACAGGAGATGGTCTTCCTGAAGCATGGCAAAAAACTACTGATGAAGAAATCAACACTCAATTAGATTTATACCATAAGTTTAATAATACATCTAATGAAAGAATTAAAATATGGTTTGCTTTAAGAACTATTTTTAATACAACTGAGGATTTACTTGTTAGAACTAAACAATTGGCTGACAAATACAACACAGGTATACATATGCATGTAGCTGAAATAGCTGATGAAATTTCATTTGTAAAACAAAATACTGGAGTTGGAACAGTTGAATATCTTGATAAGTTAGGTGTTTTGGGGCCAAACCTTTTAGCTGCTCATACAGTTTGGCTTACGCATAAAGAAATTGATTTATTCAGATTACATGATGTAAAAGTTTCTCATAACCCTGGTGCAGCTATGAAAGTAGTACTAGGTTTTGCATCAATTCCTGAAATGCTAGAAAAAGGAATTCCAGTCTCAATTGGTACTGATGGGGCTCCTTCAAATAATAGAATGGATTTAATGAGAGATATGTATTTAACTTCATTAATACATAAGGGAAGAACTTTAAATCCAACAGTTATTCCAGCTGAACAAATATTGGAAATGGCTACTATAAATGGAGCAAAATGTGCCTTACTTGAAAAAGAAATTGGCAGTCTTCAAGTTGGCAAAAAAGCAGATATGATTATTCTTAATCCAGATACAATTCATTGCTTACCAATGCATAATCCAATTGGAAACATAGTGTATTCTATGACTAGCGAAAATGTAGATTCTACAATTTGTGATGGAAAGTGGCTTATGAAAGAAAGAAAGGTATTAGTTGTAAACGAATCTGAGTTATTGGAAAAAGTTAAAAAACAAGCTTCTAAAATAAAAGAAAAATCAGAAGTTAAAATTCCTTCTAAATTTAAAATTATAAAATAGAATAAAACCAATTGTTTTGTAGAGATACAGGTTCAAGTAAGCTTGTATAGTTTACTTACAAAACAATTGGTTTTTTTATGCTATATTTTATTAAAATAAAAATAGCTATTATATTATAAATACATCACTAACAGTTAGGTTCAGATTTAGATTCATTTTTTTATACTTAGTTATATCATTACAACACATTAGGCACGCACTTTTTTGTTCATTCATTGGACAAACTTCACATGGTTTATCTCTATTCTAAAATGCCTTATAACACAATTGATTTATCTCTGTGTTTGGAGCTATACTCAATGTGTTTTGATTTATAAATAAAAGTTCATATGTATTCTTGTTTATCATATAAGTCCATGAATTCAAATTATCCATAACTGCTTTTATATATTTTTGATATAAATGTCAAGGATTCTATTTACTCTTTTGTCCAAAATCTATTTCCATTACACTCGTCAAAGCCTACATAACCACTAAATTAGACCTCATCTAAGATTGTACATTGTGACATAGATTCTATCCCTTGTACTTTCAAAATTTTATATAACCCATCATCAAGTGAAGATTGATTACAGTTTAAATTTCATATAATTCATAATATTATTTAGTTTATAACTTTTACCTTACTTCTATCTAATACCATTTTAAGTGAATTTTCAACAGTTTCAATCACGTCTTTATAACTTAAATATACGTTTATGTAAATATAATCTTCATCTAAATTGTATTCAGTTACTCTACAATACAAAAGTTTTCCTCCATCTAATAAATTACTCAAAATATAATTATCTTTTCTTGGAACATAACCTATTACATACCCAGTTTCTCCAACTATTTTAATAGCATTTTCATCATATAAATTATCTTTCTCTCTTTTTAGATAGTATATCTTACTCTTCTCCAATTCCTTTTCTAAATATTCTCTATTTCTAAACCTTGAGCCAGAAACAGCTACTGAAATCAAATAAATGTCTTTACCATGCTCATTTACCTTCAGCTTTTTAGTATTTACAAATTCTTTTTTTAAGTTATTACTTTCATATAACAATCGTCTTAACTCATCTTTTAATTTGATATTTTTTTCTTTTTCATAAGCTTCTTTAACTATTTGCATTTCTTTAAGAGAAAGTCTCTCTCTATACCTCTTCAAAATATTTATAGATTCCTTACGTACTTCATTTATGTTTCCAAAAAGTCCTTTTAAAGATAAATTTTTTCCTTTAGGGTACAGTGATTTACTACCTTTAAGGACAATGAAAAATAACATATCATCATAATATTCTTGTGTTAATTTATTTTTTTCTATATCTTCCATTTTTCCAATTAACTCTTCTGTTTTAAATGTTTTTTCAAAAAAATCTAATAACTTCAACTTACAGCTTGCACTTCCCTTTTTAGATATATGCCAATATACCTCAAAATCTCGAATATCTTTATTTAAATATGGTAATAAATCATCAAAAGATAAACGTACATCATAGATTTCTGACATTTTTATCATATCTTCTGTCTTTCCATCAGCTTCATTTAATGCTTTAAAGAATATACTTTTCCACTTTTCACTAAGTAAAACATTATTCATTTCTTTCTTAAATTCAACTTTATCACAACTTACTTTGTCATCCTCTAAAACACCTACTGCTATTAAAAAAATAGAATACAGACTATCAAAGTTAGTCCCATAGCTTGCTACAATTGGAAGAAATTGATTCACTAATTCCACTTTATTCCCTATACATTTAAATTCTACACTTAACAAATAATTGCATATAAGATATGCTAAGTTGTTTACCTTATCTTTATCTAAATCTCGTCTTTCAAGATATTCGCTTAAATCTACTGTAGAAATAATATAGTTCATTAGTAATCCTTCATATTTTTTATCTTTATATCCTTCTTCAATTAAATAAGAGGTTATTTCAGAATCTAGATTTTCCATATTGACAATGGCAAATACTTTTATTGAGCCTGTAGATATTCTAGATAGATTAAACAAATATGTATTGTAAAACTCAAGTTTTCTAATAGTATTACTTAAGTAAAATATGTATTCTCCAGATTTAGAAAATGTATCCACTATTTCTCTTATATTATCTAAATCTAAATAATTTTCACTTAAAACAAGCCCAAGTTTTACATACTCATCTTTTTCACTTGTATATATTAAATCCTCTGTTAGCTGATATAACCACTTTTCATCAATTATTCGCTCTTTTATTAGAGTGTTTATCTTTTTCATAAAAATTTCAAAATAACAAATTAGAGACTTATGACTATACTCTTCTAACAGGTCAATTTTATTAGATTCACTTCTATAAATATTTAAAATATTCTCTACCAAATTATTTGCAAGTTCTACTTGTTCTCTTAAAGGTATCTTTTCGTATATACATAAATAATTCATTTCAAATGATTCTTTATATCCATCATAATCTTTAATCTTTTGTAGTTGCTTAAAAATACTACCCACTAAATTATCCTCCTTTACATTATTATAATTTATATTGATTATACTACTTATTTTAATGAATTTACATTTTTACACATAAAAAAATATTACTAGAAATTAAAATTTCCAGTAATACTAATTGTACAAATATTAAAGTTTCATCGCTTAACAATGGTTTTGTTAAATTAGAATTTATTTATCAAGTTCCGTTAACTTTACGACCAGCTCTTCACAAATTTCTTTTATTGTTTTATTATCTGTTTTTACAATAATATCTGCTGATGCCATATATTTCGCTTCTCGTCTTTTCATCAAATCAGATATAAATTCAACATTCATATTATTATTAAGTATTGGTCTTTCATCACTATGTTTAACACGTTGAAGAATAGTTTCTGGACTTGCTGTTAATAAAACAATTCTTCCACTTTTTTTCATATATTCTACATTTTTATCTCTAAGTACGATTCCTCCCCCACAGGAAACAACTAGTCCTTCTCTTTGTTGTAAATTTATTAATGCTTGGCTTTCAAGATTTCTAAAATATTCTTCTCCTCGTTTTTCAAATATTTCAGAAATACTCATCCCTTGATGCTCAACTATATATGCATCTGTTTCTACTTGCTCCATTTCTAATAAATGACTCAAGTATGATGATACAGTGCTTTTTCCTACCCCCATAAATCCAACAAGCATTATATTGTAAGAGAATAAATTTTTAGCCTGTATTTTCTTACTATTTTTTACTACATATCTGAAAATATCTATAATTTCATCTTCAAACTTATGACCTTTTAGCTTCTCAATTAATGCTACTTCTTTTTTATTTTCATAGTCTGGCTGTAAAATGGGAAGACCTTTTTCCTTTTTAATATCAATAATACCTTTTATACATTCCATTCTTTTCTCAAGTAAATCAATCAGCTCATCATCATATAAGTCTATTTTTTCTCTTATTTTTTCTATATTTTCCATTGTCACACCTCTTCTTTCAGACATGTTAAAATTAAAAATACTTACAGTTATATTATACTAATGTTACATATTACAATCATGTACTTTTTCTTTTTCATATCTCATGTTTACAAACAATGCAAGTAAAATTCCAACAAATGTTATAGCTACATTAAATAGTACAACATATTTTGGCCCATTTACTCCACCAGATTTTGTAATAAATCCAGCTATATTTAAAATAACATAGTTAGCTATACTAGATGCAATCATAACTATAGATGTTATTTTTCCTTTATTAGTTGGAAACATTTCATTTGCTGTCGATGTAGTCAATTGAAGCACACCACCTGCTGCTGAATAACCTATTACAAATCCTCCTACCATACAAATAGTTGGAGACTGAACAAAATACACAATTAATAACATAATTGAAGCTATTACAGGATAGATAACAAGTATTCTTATTGGCTTAACATATTTTTTTATAAGCACAGAAGTTATTAATACTGCACAGATTACTCCCATTGAATAAAAAGATTGAATTTTTGTAGGGTCAGCCATACCATATAATTTACCTAATTCTTGATTACAATTTAGCCATAGTACAAATGTAGATGTACATGTAAATCCAATACAAACAAGAGCTATACTTGTTGGTGTAAACTTCATTTTCTCTGACTTAACAGTCTTTCCATTATTATCAATAACATTGTTAGCTGGAGGAAATGGCAATATAGCTATTAAAATTGCATCTACAATAATAAGAACAGCTGTTACTATAAAAATAACTTTAAATGATATTGAATTTGCTGCAACAAATCCAATTATAAAAGGAAGTAAAAATTGCGCTAAAGCTATTGTGAATTTAGTAAACATATTTGCTATTGTTCCTAGACTAGCAAATATCTCCATACAAGAAGGTGTTACACAAGTATCTAAAAATGAGTTTGCTGCACCTCCAATTACTGCAAATATATACGCTATGTAAAAATTTGGTGAAAATACAATTCCAATAAAGAAAATTGCATGTAGAAAATTACCTATAAGTCCACTTACCTTTCTTCCATATTTATCTGAAATAGGGCCTGCAAATGGATATGATATAAGTCTACCTAACCCTAATGCAGCAATAACTGCTAAAACAATACTCACATCAAGAGTTCCATCTGATAGTGTCTTAGCTCCCCACATAGATGCAAATTCTGGTTTATATTGTCCTAAAATTGAAATTCCAATACCAAGTAAAAAATATGAAAAATACAACGCTATGGCAGTAGGATAGTATTTTTTATTATTCATAGTTATTCTCCCATTCTTGTTAATTTCTTAACATTTTTATATACAATAAACGCATTCCCATAATGGGTTTAAAGAATAGCTAAACTTTTACATTTAACTATACCACCGATACAAAACCCACTATGACAATTTATAAAGTAATATCAAAATATTTTGTAAAGTAATATCAAAACATTGAGATACATATATATTCTATATTATTAAAGTATTATTTTTTTGTCTATTTAAAGTATAATTCTTTAATTTCTTCTACAGGCATTTCCAATCCAGTGTATAGATTAAAAGCCTCAGCTCCTTGATATAATAACATTCCTAATCCACCAATAGCTTTACAACCATTAGCTTCAGCATCCTCAATCATTTTTGTTTTATTTGGATTATAAACAACATCTGTTACAACTAACTCTTTTCTTAATACACTAACATCTTTTATATTAGTTTCATTATCATGAGGTTTCATCCCAATAAGCGTTGCATTTGTCAAAATATCACTTGATGATACTTCTTCATAAAGTTTTTCTGTATCTGCTAAATCATATAAATTAACAATACATTCTGGTACTTCTTTCTTTATATTTTCAATTGTTTGTTCCGCTCTTTTATAAAAATCATCCTTAGCATTGAAAATAGATATTTCTCTTGCTCCATCTAATGCACATTGTACTTGTATAGCAGTTGCCGCACCACCAGCACCCATAATCGTAAGTTTTTTACCCTTTACTTCAACTCCATTTTCTTTTAAATTACGAACATAACCAACACCATCTGTTATATGTCCAATTAACTTTCCATTTTCATTTACAATTGTATTACATGCTCCAATTATACGAGCAGCTGGAGAAAGTTCATCCATATATTCTGTAACAGCAGTTTTACATGGCATTGTTACATTTGCTCCTTTTATGTTGAACGTCTTTATAGCTGAAAGTGCATCTTTTACCTTGTCCACAGTAATATCAAAAGCTAAGTATCTATAATCTAAATCTAATTTTTCAAAACTATAATTATACATTAGTGGTGATTTAGAATGCCCCACTGGTGTACCTATTAATGCGAATAACCCTGTTCTTCCTGAAATTTCCATAATTTTATATCCTCCCAATATCATCAATTTCTTTGCAAATAATCTATTTAATTATTTGCAAAGAAACATCTATTTAATTTCAACTATATATTTAATGCTACTTCAAAAGCTTCTTTTGTTGCATCCAATGCTCTACGAGCCTTTACTGCATCTCCAACAACATAAGTTTCATTCACAAATTTCTTTACTTCTTCGCTTAATGGGTCATAATTACGAGAACCCATAGCAAGTACTACTGAATCGAAGCCTTTTAAATTATCTTCTGTTCCATCTGCAAGTGAATAGTCAACTCCATCGTTATAGAATTTAGCAACTTTAGCACCAGTAACAGTATGTATATTGTAACTTTCAAAATCATCCATAAGGAATTTACGATGTTCAGAAATTACATCTGCACCAACTTGTTCTCTTAATTCAATAACAGTAACATCATGTTCTTGTTCACCAAGGAAGGCTGCCACTTCACAACCAACCATTCCACCACCAACAACAAGAACTTTCTTTCCACAAGATTCTTTTCCATCAAGAAGATCCACTGCATGTATTAATCCTGATTCATTAATTCCTGGTATAGGAAGTACAAGTGGAGTTGCACCAGTAGCTACAATAACTGCATCAGGTGATTTTTCTTTTATAAACTCTACTGTAACTTCTGTATTAGTGTATATTTTTACACCATATTGATTGCACTTTGAAATATAACTACGAACTAAATTAGTAATATCTCCTTTACCTGGAGGATATGCAGCTAAACGCATTTGACCACCAAGCATTTCAGATTTTTCAACTAGAGTTACCTTATGCCCTCTATCAGCACATACCCATGCTGCAAGCATACCTCCAACACCACCACCAACAACAAGAACTTCTTTTGTAGTTTCAGCTGGTTTAAGTTCAGATTCATGACCTAATATCGGATTTGCAAGACAAGCTATAGGCTTACCTTGGAACATATTTGGCACACAACCTTGTAGACACGCAATACATGGTATCATTTCATCTAACTTCCCATTTTTAGCTTTGTTAGGCATACTTGGGTCAGCTAAACTTTGTCTACCAAATGCTACTAAATCACATCTACCTTGACGAACCATTAATTCAGCAAATTGTGGCTCTGTATAGCGACCAACAGTTATTACTGGTATACTAACAGATTTCTTTATTTCTGTAACTAAATCTGCACTAAATCCAGCATGAAGAACTGTAGGAGCCCACATATATTCATCATGTATATGTATACTACGTGAAACATGAAGTCCATCTACTCCACAATCTTCTAAATAAGCTGCGATTACTGAACTATCATGTACATCAATTCCACCTAAAATATCATCTGTACTATTTATACGACATAGTATTGCTATAGAATTACCTACCTTTTTACGTATATTTTCAATTATAAGGCGAGGTAATCTCATTCTATTTTCAAAACATCCACCAAATTCATCTACACGTTTATTTGTCCTTGGTGATATAAAGCTACTAACTAAATATCCATGAGCACAGTGAACTTCAACAGCATCTACACCAGCTTTTTTTGCACGTAACGCAGCATCTCCATAAGATTCTATAAGTTCATATATTTCTTCAGTTGTTATTGCTAGTGGTGTATTACGTCCATTTGACGCAGGTATTGCAGAAGCAGCTTTTAAAGGATACCCTGCAATTTTTTCATTTCCCTCAGAACCAGCATGTTGTAATTGTATAGATACTTTTGAACCTGCATTATGACAGGCATCTATTACATTTTTAAAACTATCTATTGTGCTATCATCATACAAACAAGGTTTACGAGGTCCTCCTTTGGCTTTCTTATCCACAACACTAGATTCTATAGTTATTAATCCAAAACCACCTAAGGCACGTTCAAGATAATAAGCCTTAGAAGTTTCACTTAAAGTACCATCTGTGTTTGCGAAATTATTTCCCATAGGAGGAACTACAAAACGGTTTGGAACTGTCATTGAACCAATTTTTATAGGTGTAAACATAGAACTAATCTTCATAAGGTTTTCCTTCCTTTCAAGTTTTATATTTTTTCTTATATTTTTATGCTTTATATACTTTAATATCGAATAAGTCTATTTTTATTTTGGAGATACTTCTGGCCATGCTTTATCTAATACTTTTTTAGTTGCCTTAAATACAGTCTCAGCTGTAGTTGATAATCCTTTAGCTACTAAAGAATCAGATATTACTTCAACACCTATAACTTCTGGTGATATATTATGTTCTTTGATTATTTTTACAAATTCTTCTGTATTTCCATATCCTTCACCTGGAGCTACACGGTCATGTAGTGATTCATCTCTAAGTTTTTCATAAGGTGTCTCTAAAACATCACAAACTTGAATTGATACTATCTTTTCTGCTGGAACAGGTGCAAGGTCATCTACTGTTTGTTTTGCTCTAGCCCAGTGCCATGTATCTAATATAAGCATTGCATTTTCACGGTTACATCCTTTTACAACACGCCAAGCAGTAGCTAAATCTGGCACACCGCTGTATGGCATAAACTCAAGTCCTATAATAAGTTCTCCTGCTCTATCACATAATTCTCCTAATGCAGTTATAATTTGTTCTTCTGGTACCATTTCTAATAGACCACAGTTTATATGTTTAACATTAAATAAACGAGCCATATGATAAACATTTTGTTCTTTTTCTTGTTGAGCTTCTGTTCTATCCTCTTTAGTTCCCCATTGAGTTATATATTCTACTTCTGTAACTTTCATATTATATTCATCAAGAATTGAAAGCATTTCTTCGTCTGTAACTCCAGCATTTTTTGCATCCACATAATTTTCAGCACGTAATCCGATGCCATCAAATCCAGCTTCTTTTGCAATACGCACTCTATCACGGAATGAAACTTCTGTGCCTAATGTATAAGAACTAATAGTAATTGGAATGTTAATATTTTTTTGATTATTCATAATTTAAATATGCCCCCTTTAATTTCTTTATAATCAATCTTTTTTTGATTTTATTTTTTTATTTATTCTACTAGTAGCATTATTTTACTTTAAAAATAAAAATATTTTTTTGATTTATCTTTATCTAGATTTTATAAATTCATTGTATCATGAGACTTTATTAATAACAAATTGATAATTTCCTATCAATCCATAGATTTTGTTTATAGATTTTATTGATAATATAATTTATTAATATATACCTTAACTCTATCTATCTAAAATTTAAGACAAAAAACGATAAATTTCTTTAAAAGCTTTTATTATTACACTGTAATCATATATAATAAAAATGTGAAAAACTTCTTTAAGGTCAACTTCTTTAAATACATACAAATAAAAAATACGATACTCATGAAAGGATGAACAAAAATTGAACTTATATCACTTACGCTATTTTGTTACATTGGCACATTTAGAGCACTATACAAAAGCAGCAGAAAATTTATCTATAACACAACCAAGTTTGAGTCATGCTATTTCTTTGTTAGAAAGTGAACTTGGAGTGTCTCTATTTGAAAAGGAAGGTAGAAATATAGTTTTAACTAAATATGGTAAAATATTTTTAAGAGACGTGGAAAAATCATTAGAAATCTTAGACTCAAGTGTAAAGTCACTAAAGATAACGGGTACTGGTGAAGGTCAAATTGACTTAGCTTTCCTTAGAACACTTGGTACAGACTTTATACCTGATATGGTTCATAGATTCTTAAAATCTAATCCTGATAAATCAATTGACTTTAAATTTCATACAGGTGTAACTACTGATATTATCCAAGGTCTTAAGGAAAGAAAATACGATATTGCTTTTTGCTCAAAACTTGAAAAAGAGAAGGGAATTGAATTTATACCTGTATCCAAACAAGATTTAGTATTAATTGTACCATATAGCCACCCACTGGCTACAAAAGATACTATAGATTTAAAGGAGACAATACCTTATCCTCAAATAGTATTTAATCAAAGAAGTGGACTTAGATATATAATTGATGACATGTTTAAAAAAATAAATCAACAACCTAACATAGTTCATGAGGTAGAAGAAGACCAGGTAGTTGCTGGATTAGTTGCAAAAAATTTCGGTATAGCTGTAGTACCAAATATGCCTATGCTTAAGTTTACAAAAGTAAAAGTAATTCAAATCGTTTACCCAAGTTGGGAAAGAAATTTTTACTTAGCAGTTATAAAGGATAGATATTTGCCTCCTGCAATTAAAAATTTCAAAAACTTTGTCATTAAAAATGCTCAATTATAAGTATTAATAAAAGAGGTTATTTTTAAATAGTCTCTTTTTTAGGGTTTCTTCCAAAATAAAAAAATCTATACTTCTAAAAGTATAGATTCTTAACTGACAGTCGGCATCCGAGTCTCAGTAGTAAGCGTTATCTAACAGCAACTGTATTTCAATTCCTGAATAACTAAGTTATTTATATTATATCAATTTTCTAAAAATTTGTCAATCTATCTATCTCATTTTTTCAAGCCATGGTCCGACAGGCTCTACAATTGGAACTTCTTTAAAACCCCAATTTCTTATGTCATTTAAACTAGTTGGAGTGTATATTTTACTTCTTACAGATTTAAATATTTTATTTTTTTCTCCATATTGCACACATTTTGGATTTGCTTCTATTAATCCTCTTCTAGCTCTACTAAGAGGATTACATAGAATATCAGCTATTTCTAAACCTTCTTTGTAATCTACATCTTCCTTTTTGGCAATTATAAAACCTTTTACCTTGTCTCTTAACTCTTCATCTATATCTAAATATATTGTTCCATTATTAAAAACATCAAAAAATGCCTTTTGTACTTTTAAATTTGAAACATCATCTCTTGATTCAATAACGATTCTTGCAGACTCTACATTTTCATTATTTACAAATGAATAGAAATTTTGAAGCACATGTATAAAAGCTACAACATAAGGTTCCTTTGAAGGTGCATAGTATTTTTTTAATCTAGCCTTATCTACTGTTACTGATATTATGGTGCACTCTAGTTTAGATAGAAATAAAGGTAATTCATCATAAAATAACTTAATTTGTGAATCATCAAACCTTTCAAATGCTCTTGACTTTCTGGATATATCAGTCAAGTGTATTCCTATATTACTAGTTCCAAAGCAATAATCTTTAAAGGCATCCATCTCTTTCCTTAAACAACAGACATAATCACCTTGACTCACTGCATATTTATATTCAAAAATTACTCCTGTTAATGTAAATGGGTCCTCATGATTTATATCAGCTCTCCCACTTTCATCAATAAACATTATATACTTCTTCTTTATAATTTCACTCACCCTCTTAACATATGATGATATCACCTATATTTATTTTATATGAGTTTTGAAAATATTCCAAGATTTTTAGATAACTTAAACTTAATTTTGTAATAAAAAATTGAGATATAAACAATCAAAGCTTTAGGCTGTTGAATTTTACATCTCAATTTCATTTTATACATTATTTATATAGTTTTATTATTTTCTAAGAATATCTATTAATTTATCCATACCTATATAAGATACTCCTCCTCCAATTTGATAAGGAGTTTCAACTTTTTTATTTGCAAATACTCTATTTTGTTCTGCTGATAATCCTGAATTATCCATTAAAACTATTGGTGAGTGTAATTTTGCAGCTAATGGCCCAGCTGATAAAGCATCTACTAAAGCATCTGATTTGCTAACTAACACAGATTGTAAATCAGTATCGCCATAGAATTTTTCTATAACTTTAGCATTAGTATCTAATCTGTCATTTCCATATATTCTATTTCCTGAAACATCTTCAGTAGTTATTTCATTCATCTTAGCTATTGTTGAATCATTAATTGCATTTGGTCCACCTATAAAATATGCATTTTCTAATTTTCTTTCTGTTAGCCAAATATAAGATTCTTCTGTAATTCCATCTTTCTTAACTAGTATTATAGGTTGTTTTTCTTCTCCAGCTTTAGAAGCTACAGATAGAGCATCTGCCTCTCCATTTCCAGAAACCATATAAGCTGTCTTTATTTCTTCTCTGTTTCCAAGTTCATTAGCTATTCTTACAGCAGTTTGATATCTATCTTGACCTGATATTCTCTTTGTCTCTGCATTAAAAGTACTCTTTATTTCTTGCTCTAATTTAGAACTTATTGCATTTTCTCCACCTATTAAAATTACTGTTTTAGGTGCTAATGAATTCATTTCTGCAACAGTTTCAGTTGGTAATTTATCTGTATTAGTAAGTAATATTGTTGCATTGTAACTACTTGCCAAAGGCGTTGCTGTTATTCCATCTGCTATTGCATTTCCATTTACTAATACAACAGTATCTGAACTGTCAGCACCCCAATTTCCAACTTCACTTATTTTTTTAGCTGTATCAAATCTATTTGCTCCTACAACTGTGTTCCATGTAGGGTTTATTGTTCCATCTTCATTGAAAGTATAATCTTTTCCATCTATTTTTTGAGTTCCTGTTAGCATTTTACCTTCTTTGTCTAAATAGTAAGATTTACCTTCTAATTGCTGCCATCCTGTTTGCATTACTCCTGTTTTATCAAAGTAATACTTATTACCATCTATTTCTTGCCATCCTACTACTGATAAGCCATCATTTCCTAGATAGTATTTCTTGCCATCTTTTTCTTGCCATCCTGTTTGCATTACTCCATCTGAATTAAAGTAATAAGTTTTTCCATCAATTACCTTCCATCCAGATACTCTTACTCCATCAGTTCCTAAGTAATATTTTTTGTTATTAATTGTCTTCCATCCTGTTTGCATTACTCCTGAAGCATCAAAATAATACATTTTTCCATTTACTTTTAACCAACTATTTTTTTGGTATGTTCCATCAGATTTTACATAATACTTCTTCCCATTTTCTGTTTTCCATCCTGTTTGGTTTAAATTTATCTTATATTTTGCTGCTATTTTAGTATAACTGTCATTACTATAATCTATAATTACATCTGAACCTACTGGAACTTGGTCAAATAACCATCTAACCTCTTTATTGTGCATTCTTATACATCCACCAGAAATGTGTTTTCCTATAGAACTTTCATTATTATTTCCATGTATCCCATATGTATCTCCATAAGTTCCTTTTAGTGCTAATCCCATCCATCTATCTCCTAATGGATTTTTTGGGCTTCCTCCAGGTATATTTCCTTTATAATATGGTCTATTTTTTATCTTGTTAACTACCTTTGTTTTCCCTGTTGGTGTCTCTGAACCTTTTTTCCCTGTTGCAACTTTAAATTCTTTTACAAGCTTGCTATTTACAAAATATCCCAGAGTGTTTTTTCTTGAGTTTACTATAATTACATGTTTACTGGCTGCACTTGATTCTGGTACACCACATGCAAATACTAAAACTAAAGTCATTGCTAGTACTAAATACTTTTTTAGACTTTTTTTCACTACAACTTCCCCCTCTTTTAGAAACATAACTACACGCCTCTAATTATAACATAAAATTACCAATATCTTGTATTTACAAATTTGTTACATTTACCCCTTTAATATACATTTTATGCTTCGTATCCATTTGGATTCATACTTTGCCATCTCCAAGAATCTTGGCACATTTCTTCAAGTTCATATTTAGCTTTCCATCCAAGTTCTTTCTCTGCTTTTGATGAATCTGCATAACACATTGCTACATCTCCAGCTCTTCTTCCAACAATTTTGTATGGTATCTCTTTTCCACTGGCTTTAGAAAATGCTTTAACTAAATCAAGAACACTATATCCTTTACCAGTTCCTAAATTGTAAACAACAAGTCCTGGATTTTCTTCTAATTTTTGTAATGCCTTTACATGACCAGCAGCTAAATCTAATACATGTATATAATCTCTAACTCCAGTCCCATCATGAGTTGGATAATCATTTCCATATACACTTAGTTCTTTTAATTTACCCACTGCTATTTTTGTTATATAAGGCATTAAGTTACTTGGAATTCCATTTGGTTCTTCACCAATTCTTCCACTCTTATGAGCACCTACTGGATTAAAATATCTTAAAAGTGCTATATCTAATGACTCATCTGCTTTTGATATATCCACTAACATCTGCTCTATCATAAGCTTAGTTCTTCCATATGGATTAGTTACAGAAAGCGGGAAATCTTCTAATATCGGACAAGTATGTGGATCTCCATATACAGTAGCTGATGAACTAAATACAAATTTCTTAACACCATATTCTCTCATTAATTCAAATAAATTTAATGTACTTATTAGATTATTGCTATAATATTCAATTGGCTTTTCTACTGATTCTCCAACTGCTTTTAAAGCTGCAAAATGTATAATAGATTCAATATTATTTTCTTTAAATACAGTGTGCATTTCATTTTTATTAGTTATATCAATATTATAAAATTTTACTTGTTTTCCAGATAATTCTCTAATTCTATCAACTACTATTGAGTTACTATTACTTAAATTGTCAACTATAACAACTTCATAACCTGATTCTAAAAGTTCTATTGCTGTATGGCTTCCTATATATCCTGCTCCTCCAGCTACTAAAACCGCCATAGTAATTACCTCTTTTCTAAATTTATTTTTCGCTTACTTTTTTTCTCATATAAGCCATTAAATCATCTTTTAGATTTTCTCTTTTTAGAGCAAAATCTATTGTCGCCTCTAAAAAACCAATCTTATCTCCCACATCATACCTTCTTCCTTCAAAATTATAAGCATAGATAGCTTCTTGTTTTCCAAGAGTTTGAAGTGCATCTGTTAACTGTATTTCTCCACCCTTTCCAGGTGTTTGTTTCTCTAATATATCAAATATTGCAGGAGTTATTATATATCTTCCAAGTATGGCTATGTCTGATGGTGCTTCTTCAATTGCAGGCTTTTCAACCATATCTTTAACTTTATAAACCCTATCTTCTATATGTTTTATATCCAATATTCCATATTTGTTTGTATCTTCTTTAGCTATCTTTTGAACACCTAGTACAGTTGTTTTATATTCATTATAAGTATCTATTAATTGCTTTAGACAAGGCACATCTGAGTCTACTATATCATCACCTAATAATACAGCAAAAGGTTCATCTCCTATAAAACTTTTTGCACAGTAAATTGCATGTCCAAGACCTTTTGGCTCCTTTTGTCTTATATAGTGAATATTTACCATATTTGATATATCTCTTACCATTTCTAGCATTTCTGTCTTACCTTTTTGTTCTAATTCTAACTCTAATTCAACTGATTTATCGAAATGGTCTTCTATAGATTTTTTATTTCTACCTGTTATTATAAGAATTTCTTCAATTCCTGAGTCTATAGCTTCTTCTATTATATACTGTAAAGTTGGTTTATCTACTATAGGAAGCATTTCTTTGGGCTGTGATTTTGTTGCTGGTAAAAATCTAGTTCCTAGCCCTGCTGCTGGTATTATCGCTTTTTTTACTGTCATCTGCATTTTTTCACCCTTCTTCGTAAATTTTCTCTTGTACCAAATTAATATACCATATTTATACTTTTTCTTCAAACTCTATATTATCCCAATTCTTAACATTACAAGAACATAAAGGTAGATGAAATTTCATCTACCTTTAGTTTTTATAAGTTAATATATTATATTGTCTATATTCTACCTAAAACTCACATAGGTACTAAATTTCATCCAAAATACCCTTTATATCACTATCTATATCATCATCCAAATATGAATCTAAATCTTCTAAATCCACTTCTAATTCTTGATATGTCATGTCAACACTTACATCTTCATCTATATCCATTTCTGATATTAATTCTCCTAAGATGCTATTTCCATCAGTATCTAAATCTCCATCTATATCTTCACTTATATAGTTTTCATTCAAGACTTCATCTAAATCAATCTCATAATAAACTTCATTATTTTTTTCATCACTTGAATTCAAACCTAAAAACTCATAATTAAAATTCCATACATTGTATTTACTTGACATACTTCATTCCTCCTGTGAAAAACATATTTTCATCTAGCTTATTGGCTCCATAATCAACAGAATTATATATTTTTTCAATTATGTCTTTTCTTCTTTCATTTGTATTATTATTTAATGTCAATTGTCTAAATACATATGTATTTGTTATTCTCTCGAATAATACTTCTTTTATACTATCATCATTAATATTTTTATAATTTTTCCATAAAACTTCAAATAACTTAAACATCTCTCTACTAGTTTCATCCACATAGTAAGGATACATATTTTCTACTAAATGATTTAATCTTGATATAGCTTGTTTTAAAAATACATCCAAGTTTGCACTTTCACTTTCCTTTAACATCCTATAATTGTATCGCTTCTTATCTTCACCTGATATTACAAATATAATATTATCTAAACTTTTTTCAACTCCATCTAAATAACTACTTATATTGTATGATAAATCAAAGAATAAATTTTTAATCTGTCTAAATACTTGTACATCAAGTTTTGCATTATACTTTTCAAATAACTCTATATCTTGATTTTCTAATATTCTTGGAGTATAAGCTGATATCAAGTCTAAATTATTTCTCTGTTCTTGTATCTGATTATAAAGTGCATTTATGACTTCTATTCTTATTTCATCATTCAGTTCTCTTTCTAATACTTTATCAAATTCAGATTTCATGTAATAAATATTTCCAAAGAAATTAAATATTATCATATCATTCATAGCTTTAGACCAATTTTTATATAAAATCTCAACAGAAACGTCTTTAAGTAGTGGTTTTTTTGCATATATAAAGACATCTTGCATAAGTTTTTGAACCATACTTCTACTTAAATTTAAAATTATTTTTTGATTATTAAATTTTATTTCTGTTTCTACAAAATCAGAATTTTTACTTTCAATATCTCTATTAATTACAATATCTTTAACATCACTATTTTTTATAGATATAATTTCTTTTTGGAAAGACTTCATTATTGTTAAACTATTAAAATCTTCTTGGATAAAAAATGGGGCATGTTTTAATGTATATCCTACTATTTCATTTTCTATATCTTTTAAATCCTCTATTTGCATAGCTTCTTTATTTTTATCATTTATGTGCAAGTTAAATACATTTTTATTATCATATAATATAATGTCTTCTCCTAAAATTAACTTTGAACAATTATCTTTTGTTGACTTAACAATAGTTTTTTTAGACTTCTTATTTATAAAAATAAGTTGATCCTGATATTTTACTAAAAGCATATTAGTATTTTTATAATCAAATCCATCTATATTTCCTGATATTTTACAGAATACTATCTCACAATCTTTAGGAAGATTTCCTATTTTCTTATTATCTTTAACTCTCTCACTTAAATCGACTGGAACTATATTTTCTACATTATTATTAAATATAGAAATAGACCTTACTATAAGACCTTCTCTTTCCATATGAAAATAACCCTTTAGAGAAACTCTCTTATCTTCTAAAATATATCTTTCTATATCATCAAAGTTTATTTCAAATCTATTTTTTCCACTGATAAATATAAACTTTTCATTATCTTTATTAATTCCACCCATATAAAATTTATTATCATCTAAACTCAAGATAGTCATGTTGTCTTTTAAATAAAATATAAATTCTCTTTGGTTCTTACAGATTAAATCATATTCATCTAAAGTTATTTTCATAGTTAAACTTGCTGTAACATTCTTACTTGAATTCTCACTTTTTATATAAAAAGGCAAGTTATCTCCATAAATGATTATTTGAGAACCTTCTAAAACTGCTTCTAACTTTTTTTTATTATCTGAAAAACTATATATATATTTTACCCCTGATTCATCATTAACTTCATCTGCTTTGCTGATTATAATATTACCTAAATTTGTTATATGAAGTTTCTTAGATTCTTTTGAATATCTACTGATACCACTAAGCTCAAATCCATCTGAAAGCTCATATATAATTTTTTCTCCTAATTTCAACATACCTTCACCGCCTAAACAAAATTATAATTATTTTCTAAAGGTGAATAAAATGTCTCAAAATAAATAATATCTTTTAATACTTTTTATTTTGAGACATAATTCGTCCTTATTTAATAAATATCCTAAGCACCTTCAACTATTTCTTCATAAAGTTTATCTAAATGTTTAACATATTCACGATATCCAGATTTATTTTTTAACTCACTTCTTAAATCTTCATATTTTTGTCTAAGTTCTTCAGCACTTAATGAAGGAGCTGATTCTTTCAAATCTTCTAATTTGTAATCATAGTACTTATCATACATCGCTATATATGTATCAATAGATTTCTTAGCTAATTCATTACATTTTTCTTGTGCTTCTCCATACTCAGAATAATCACCTATCTTCACTTTATAATATCCATTCTCTTGAACTATTGTTGAAGAAATACCTTTAGCTTCATATTCTTTTGCTGTTTCTTTTGCTGTTGCTTCAACTTTAAGTGAACCTGCATAGACAGTATAATATACACCTTTACCGTCTTTATATGCTTCCATCTCTTTTGCTTTCTTTTCAGCTTTTTCTTTTTCCTCTGCTTTTGCCTTTTCTTCTGCTTCTTTCTTTTCTTTTTCAGCTTTTGCTTTCTTTTCTTCTTCTGTTTGTTTATTGTTGGCTTGTTGCTGAGTTGGTGCTTTTGGAGGTGTCGTGTCTTTATCATTTTTCTTGTTATTGCCTACTGTTATAAAGTATCCTACACCAACAATTGCCACTATAACTATAGCTATAATAGTCTCTTTTAATCTGCTTTTTTTAGAACCAACCTCTTCATCATCTATAGAATCTTCTTCATTTGATTCATAATTTTTTATTTCTGTTTTCTTTTCCTTAGAATTAGACTTAGAAGAATGTTTAGACTTTTTGCTATTTTTTTCTTTCTTGTTAATAGGTATTACTACTGATTTTTCACTTTCTACCTTTTTTTCTTCTGCTTCTTTTGGCATTTCATCACCTAATCCCTTACTTTCTTTTTCAGATTTAGGCTCATTACTTGCTGATAGTTTTTTATCTAACTCATCATTATTTATTGGTTTTTCTATTTTTATGTTGCGTTCTTCTTCTAAACTTTGGTTTATTTCTTCTAAGTTTTCTATATTTTCCTTAATAGATTCATCAGCTTCACCTGGAACTGTATCAGAAGTATTATCTAATCCAATCTCTTCCTTTTCAGTTTCTTCTAGCACATCCTCTTTTTTGCTTTCCTTTTTCATAAATCCAAATAATTTATCTTTTTTTCTACTCTTCTTATTTTCTGGTTCAATTATTTCTTCTTTATTTATATCATGATCTTTTTCAATATCTTCTTTATTTTCTATAGCATTCTCTACATTTTCATTCTTATTAATTACTTCTTCTTTAGTATCTTCCTCTATAGAAATGCTACTTCTAAAACAAACATCTTTATCTGCATTTTTTATCATATAAATATATTCTTCAATATCAATGTCTTTATTTTTTCTAGTTCTCTTTGATACAATATCGTGATTTTCTAATTCAGAAGATTTATCTTTTAGAACAATGTGTGCTTCTTCCCAAACATTTTCACTAATTTCTGTTTTATTTTTAATTACATAATCTATGAATTCCTTAAAATTTTCAGCACCAAATTCTCCAATTATAGTTAATCTCATCGCACCTTCTATAAGGTCTCTATTTCTTCTCTTCAAAAATTCTAATGCAACTGTTGCACAAACAAAGTCTTTAATAACTTCTCCACCAAAGCCATAGCCTTCAACATAAGGAAGTTCTTCTAACCCACATAATTTTTTATATTCATTATATACAGTTTGAGATATACTTTCATCACTTAAACTATTTAGTTTATCCATAAACTTTGCTTCTACATCATTTATCTGCGGTTCTTTTCCTAATTCTGACTTTTTAACTGAATTTAATAAAACATCATTTTCTGAATTATCTTTACCTAATTGTAAATCTTCAATTTCTGTTGCTTTTATATCTTCACTGCTTTGTTCAGAATTCTCTTCTATATTTTTAGGTACTACCTCTTTGCTACTAGCTAATATCTTATTTACACAGAATATTATTTCTCTTTTTAGTTCTCTTTTAGCATCAGCTTGATTCTTAAGAAATAAACTTGCACAATCTTTCTTTTCTAAACTTATCTTTCTAAGTGTTATATTAAGAAGGTCTTTATATAGATTTAGAACCTTATAATCCTTTTCTAAACGTCTTCGTCTCTCTAATAGATCCATTTTATCATAAGCTAAAAAACTACTTAAATCGTTGGCTTTTAGACAGTCTAAACCATCCTTCATTGCCTTATTTACATACTTTCTACATTTAGCTGTAGTTAATTCTAATTCTTTCTCTAATTCATCTATTTCAGGTATGTATTTATCTACTATCCATTTCCCGATAAGCGGTTCTGTATTTCTTGCTAATGTTTTATAAAACAATATATTAAATTTTAAAAGCTCAGCATATTTTGCTTCATTGAATTCTACTTTTTCAAATTTCTTTTCTAAAACACCTTCTAATTTTTCATTTATCTTAGACTCTTGTTTTAAAAAACTTGCTGTGACATTTAAAACAGTATTTCTTATTATATTATTTTCACTCAAAACCTTCACTCCTTAAATCAATTATTTTATTGTGATATTTACATTATGTAAAATTACTAATTTGATTATGATATTTTAATAATTAGTTACTAAATTTACTACATCTTATATCATATCATATTATTTACATCATTTTACTTTTTCTTTTTATATCCATCTTATATTATACCATTTTTAATATCTGTACTAACTTATATTACAATATTCCACAAAATTTTGAAAGTAAATTAGACAAATTTGCAAATAAAAAAACATCAGTTTAAACTGATGTTTCACCTATCGAAAAAATTAAGCAAGTCTATAAGCGGAGTTCTGTATTAGATAATCATCTTTCTAGGCTTATTGTCACCAATAAGCTCAAGCGACCTACCTACCGGAGAGTACGAGCAGCACTCTTTATTCCTATCTTGGTCTTGCTCCAGGTGGGGTTTACATAGCCAACTAGTCGCCTAGCTGCTGGTGAGCTCTTACCTCGCCTTTCCATCCTTACCACTTAAGTGGCGGTTTATTTCTGTTGCACTATCCTTAGGATTGCTCCCACTAGGTGTTACCTAGCACCCTGCTCTATGGAGCTCCGACTTTCCTCATGTAAAATTACATGCGATTATCTGGCTTACTTAATATTCATTTTACTTAGCTATGTTATCATAAATACTTAAGTATGTCAAAGTAATATTATACTAAAAATTTAAATTTCTTCAAAAATAGTGTAATATAGGTATATAAACTATTATTTATGATTTGAGGTGGAATGTTGAAAAAATTATATAGAGTAATAATTAATATTATATTAATATTAGTAATAATCTATAGTGGATTTAATATATGCTTAAAGCTTAGCAAGTACAGCCATGATACTAAAGTATCTGCTCAACTTCAGAAAAAAGAAAATAAAAAAGAAGACTTATTAAAAATAAACAAAGATTTTAAGTTTTGGCTTTCTGTTGATAATACAAATATAAATTATCCAGTTGTACAATCTAAAGATAATTCTTATTATCTTGACAAAGACTTTTATGGTAAAAAATCTATCTCAGGTACATTATTCATGGATTATAGAAATAAATCTCTGGATGACCAAAATGTTATAGTATATGGACATAATATGAAAAACAAAACAATGTTTAATAATCTAAATAAGTTTAAAGATGATGATTTCTTTAAAGAAAACAATCAAATAAAAATCACTATGGATGGAAAAGAATTATTATATGAAGTATTTTCTGCCTATATTGTAGAATCTGATTATGATTATCTAAAAACAAGCTTTAATAGCGAATCAGACTATCAAAAATACATAGATGCTATTACTTCCAAATCATTACATAAATCAAATATGAAAGTAAGTAGTAAAGATAAGATAGTTACACTTTCTACATGCACTTATGAATTTGATGATGCTAGAATGGTAATCCATGGCAAGTTAGTTTCAAATTAAATATACATGTCTTTTTAACAATTCTTACACAAATAATCAAATTTTTGCGTTAAGGTATTCACATACAGATTAAAATAATTATTTTAATCTGTATAGCTATTTCTTACTTAATAGCTATTTTTTACTTAAATTTATCAATTTCCTGTCTATTTCTATAAACTATATAAACTATATAAAATAATAAATATATTATATAATAAAAAAAACTATGTTAAAAACATAGTCTTTACTGGAGCTGGTGATAGGAATCGAACCTACAACCTGCTGATTACAAGTCAGCTGCTCTACCGTTGAGCCACACCAGCACACTTATTCTATTGTGAGTTAAATTAACACTCTAAAAACTGCATATATATTTTAATTAATGAACATCAAATAAATATTGGTCAAGTCCTCGACCTATTAGTATCGATAAGCTAAATACATTGCTGCACTTACACCTTCGACCTATCAACCAGATAGTCTTTCTGGGGT